>JBIQIQ010000024.1:0-23668 GCA_044507975.1 Deinococcaceae bacterium | reverse complement strand
AGCGCGCCGATGCCGGTCGGCCCCAGCATCTTGTGGGCCGAGAAGGCGTAGAAGTCACAGCCGAGGCCGCCGACGTCGACGGCCACGTGCGGGGCCGCCTGCGCGCCGTCGACGAGCAGCAGGGCCCCAGCGCCGTGGGCGAGCGTGGCGACGTCGGCCACCGGGTTCACGGTACCGAGGACGTTGCTGACGTGGAACGTAGCCACGAGCTTGGTGCGCGGCGAGAGCGCGGCGCGCAGCTCGTCGAGGTCGATGCGCCCGGAAGCGTCGAGCGCGACCGGACGGACCACGGCGCCCCGCTCCCGCGCCACGAGCTGCCACGGCACGATGTTCGCGTGGTGCTCGGCGACGGAGACCAGCACCTCGTCGCCCGGGCCCAGGTTCGACCGTCCCCAGCTGGCGGCCACCAGGTTGATGGCCTCGGTGGCGTTGCGCACGAACACCAGGCTCGCTGCGTCCCTGGCGCCTACGAAGGCGGCGACCTCCGCCCTGGCCTCCTCGTAGAGAGTGGTGGCCTCGACGGACAGGGTGTGGGCCCCGCGGTGGACGTTCGCGTGGTGGCCGTAGTAATAGTCGCTCATCGCCTCTACGACCTGACGCGGCTTCTGCGACGAGGCTGCGCTGTCGAGGAACACCAGCGGCCGGCCGTTGACCTCCCGCCCCAGCACGGGGAAATCGGCCCTCAAGGTACCCACGTCGCGGCTCACGCCCGATGGTACCAACCGGAGCGTCGACGGCTGAGGCGCGACGGACCCATCACCGCCCACGGGCACCGTCCGGAGCGCTCTCCCCAAGAACGGGCGCCGCGACGGGCAGCGGTAGACTGCCCGAGTGCGCCTCAGGTCCCTCACGCAGCTGGCGTTCCGGAACCTGTCCACGCGCCGCGTCGACTTCCCCGCCGGCGTGGTCGCGGTGGTCGGCCACAACGGGTCGGGCAAGAGCAACCTCCTGCAGGCCGCCTACCTGGGGTGCAACGCCTCGCTGGCGTCCGGCACCCTGGGCGACATGGTGGCGTTCGGCCACGAGGAGGCGTACGTGGCTGTCGAGGTCGAGCACGCCGCCGGCGTCAGCGAGGTGGAGGTCGGCCTGGCGGCTGGCCGCAAGGTCGTGAGGCTCGACTCGCAGACCGCGCGCGCCGCCGACGTCTCCCGCTTCGTCGCGGCCGTGCTGGTCACGCCCGAGGACTCCGGCCTCGTGCACGGGAGCCCCAGCGCCCGCCGCGCCTACCTCGACGCGCTCCTCTCCAAGCTCTCTGCCCGTTACGGCGCGCTGGCGCGCGAGTACGCACGTCTGCTCGAGCAACGCAACGCCCTGCTGCGCCTCGCGCCTCACGACCCTTCGCTGCCTGACTGGACGGCGAGGCTCGTGGCCGTCGGCGCGGAGGTCGACGACATGCGCGGCCGGCTCGTACGGCGCTTGTGCCCCATCGTCGCTCAGGTCTACCGGGAGGTGTCAGGCGACGAGTCGCCGTTCGAGGTCAGGCTGGCACGGAACTGGGAAGGCGACGACCTGGCGCAGGCCGTGGCCGCCACTCGCGGAGCCGAGCTGGCGCGGGGCGCCACGGCGGTCGGGCCCCACCGCGACGACCTCGAGCTCACGCTCGGCGGCATGGACCTGCGGGCGTTCGGCTCGCGCGGGGAGGCCCGCACCGCCGCCCTGTCGCTGCGCGTCGCCGAGTACCGGCTGCTCACCGAGCGCCACGGCGAGCCTCCCGTGCTGCTGGTCGACGACTTCTCGGCCGAGCTCGATGCCGATCGCCGCGCGTACCTCCTATCCCTCACGGCAGCCACGCCTCAGGCCATCGTCACCGGCACCGAGCCGCCGCCGCATCACGACGCCCTCTACCGCGTCACCGGCGGCGACGTGGCGCTGATCGAGGCCCCCAGCGAGGTGGCAGCGCCGTGAGCCAGGCGAGCACTGGCCTCGGGCACGGCGGAGGCGGAGCGGAGTGACCGGCCCCCGCACCGCCGACGAGCTCCTCGCCGAGCTCTTCCGCCGGAAGGGCATGCGCCGTTCCCTGAAGCGCGCCGAGGCGGTGCTGCTGTGGCCGCGCGTGGTGGGTCGCGACGTAGCGCGGTTCAGCGCGGCGCGCGCCTTCTCGAACGGAGTGCTCTACGTAGACGTCTCCGACTCGGAGACCGCGATGCACCTGAGCATGCAGCGCCAGCGCTTCGTCGCGGTCTACCACGACACCTACGCGCTGACCGAGGTGAAGGACATCCGCTTCCAGGCCGGTCGTCTGAACGAGGAGGACGCCGCAGAGCGAGGCGCCGACGCGCCTTCCCTGCGGGCCGACCCCGACGACCTCACCGCCCTGGAGCGTGCGCTGGACGAGGCCCACCTACCCTCCGACATCGCCTCCGCGGCCGCCGGGGCGGCGCGCGGGCTCGCCGGTCACTGGGCGCGGCAACGCGCCGCGGGCCACGCGACCTGCCCGACCTGCGGGGCGCTGCACGACGGAGCGGCCGCCGCTCTCGCCCCCCGCGACCAGCGCCTGACCGAGCTCGGCCGTGGGGACGAGGCCGCGCGCGACCGCGAGCTCTGCCCGAGCTGCCGCCGCGCCGCGCGCGAGCCTCGCGTCGTGGCCGCTGCACGCCGCCTGGCTCTCGAGCCGGCCGAGCCGCGGCCCGAGCTCGTGCACGAGGAGGTGGCTGTCGCGCGGCGACTAGCGGCCCGTTACCTCGATGAGTCCCTGAGCGACCTGCTGCCCCGTGTCGTCTCCGACCCCTCGCTGCGTCCCCACCTCGAGCGGGCGGCCCGCTGCCGCGCGGCCCTCGCGACCGGTCTCGCGCCCGAGGACCTGCTGGACGAGCATCTGCGGCACGTCGACGAGCGCGTGGCGCGAGTCCTCGGCTGGAGCTGGTCGTGACGGCGCTCGTCCACAGGCCCGTCCTGCTGGTGGTCCTCGACGGCTTCGGGCTCGCGCCCGACGGGCCGGGCAACGCGGTGGCCCTGGCGCGCACGCCCGTCTTCGACGCGATCTGGCGTGAGGGCCCGAGCACGTCGCTCGAGGCCTCCGGCCTGGCCGTCGGCCTGCCGAGCGGCCAGATGGGCAACAGCGAGGTCGGGCACATGAACCTGGGAGCCGGGCGCCGGGTGATGCAGAGCCTCACCTACGTGCAGGAGCAGATCGACACGGAGGCCTTCTACTCGAACGCCGTCCTGGTGGACACCTTCCAGGGAGCGCGCGCAGGCACGCTCCACCTGCTCGGGCTCGTCTCCGACGGCGGGGTCCACAGCGACATCACGCACCTGCTGGCGCTCCTCGAGCTGGCCGCCCGCCTGGCCGTCCCCCGCGTGCGCGTCCACGCCTTCACCGACGGCCGGGACAGCGCCCCCGACGGCTCTCCCGCTTACCTCGAGGCCGTCGAGCGCAAGCTGAGGGACCTCTCCGATCGAGGAGTCGACGCCCGGGTCGCCACCGTCACGGGCCGCTACTTCGCGATGGACCGCGATCGCCGCTGGGAACGCACCGCCCGGGCCCACGACGCTGTCGTCTGCGGTCGCGCAGCCCAGGCAGCGCCCACGGCCGCGGAGGCGGTCACGGGGGCGCACGCCCGCGGCGAGACGGACGAGTTCATCGCCCCCACGGTCGTCGGCCTCCCGGAGCCGATGCGAGACGGAGACACCGCGTTCTTCTTCAACTTCCGCGCGGACCGGGCTCGTCAGCTCACCTACGCCCTCACCCAGGCGGGCTTCGACGGCTTCGCGCGCTGCGCCGTCCCGTCGCTGCGCTTCGCCTCACTGATGGAGTACGACGCCGGGCTCGGGCTCCCCTACGCCTTCGCCCTGCCGCCTCTCGGCCGGGGGCTGTCGGAGGTCGTGTCCGACGCTGGCCTGAGGCAGTTCCACACCGCGGAGACGGAGAAGTACGCCCACGTGACCTACTTCTTCAACCTCCAGCGGGAGGAGCCGTTCCCGGGCGAGGAGCGTGTGCTGGTTCCGTCTCCCAAGGTCGCCACCTACGACCTGAGGCCCGAGATGAGCGCTCCGGAGCTGACCGGGTCGACGCTGGCTCGCATCGCGCGGGGGGAGGACGACTTCATGCTCATCAACTACGCCAACCCCGACATGGTCGGCCACACCGGCGTCCTGTCGGCGGCGGTCCAGGCCTGCGAGGCCGTCGACGCCGGGCTGGGAAGCCTGCTGACGGCGTGGCGCGCCCGCGGCGGCGCTGCCTTGGTGATCGCGGACCACGGGAACGCCGAGCAGATGCTCACGCCCGCCGGCGAGCCGCACACCGCCCACACCACGAACCCAGTGCCTTGCGTGCTCGTCTCGGACGAGCCCGGCGTGAAGGCCCTGCGGCTGCGCGAGGGCGGGGCTCTCGCGGACGTGGCGCCGACGGTGCTGCACCTGCTGGGCGTCCCGCAGCCCGTCGAGATGACCGGCGCCTCCCTGATAGAGGTCTGAGCCAAACGTGACGAAGAGGACCGCCCGGCAGGCGCGCCAGGCGGTCCTCTCGCAGCTCGATGCCCCGCTCCCAAGAAGACGCCGCCGGGCGGAAGGGCCCGGCGGCGTCTTCTAGTGCGTGGCGGACGGGCTTAGAAGTCCATGCCTCCCATGTCGCCGCCGGGCATGGCCGGAGCGGCGGCTTCCTTCTCGGGGTGCTCCGAGATGACCACCTCGGTGGTCAGGAGCAGGCCGGCGATGGAAGCGGCGTTCTGCAGCGCGGTGCGCGTGACCTTGGTCGGGTCGACGATGCCGGCCGCGAACATGTCGTCGACGAACGTGTCGGTCGCGGCGTCGTAGCCGTACTTGCCGTCGCTCTGGTTGCGGATCGCGTTGACGATCACGCTGCCTTCGGCGCCGGCGTTGGCGGCGATCTGGCGAGCGGGCTCCTCGAGGGCGCGCATCAGGATGGTGGCGCCGGTGCGCTCGTCGCCCTCCAGGGCGTCGGCCGCCTTCTTGACGGCGTCGACGGCGTGGATCAGGGTGACGCCGCCGCCGGCGACGATGCCTTCCTCGACGGCGGAGCGGGCCGTGGAGAGAGCGTCCTCGAAGCGGTGCTTCTTCTCCTTGAGCTCGGTCTCGGTCGCAGCGCCGACGCGGATGACCGCGACGCCGCCGGCGAGCTTGGCCAGGCGCTCCTGGAGCTTCTCGCGGGCGTAGTCGGAGTCGGTGTTGTCGAGCTCGGACTTGATGCCCTTGATGCGCTCGTCGATGACGCTGCGGTCGCCCTGGCCCTCGATGATCGTCGTCTCGTCCTTGCTCGAGCGGACGCGCTTGGCGCTGCCGAGCTGGCCGATGCGGACGTTCTCGAGCTTGTGGCCGAGCTCCTCGCTGATGACCTCACCGCCGGTGACGGCGGCGATGTCCTTGAGCATCTCCTTGCGGCGGTCGCCGAAGCCAGGGGCCTTGACGGCCAGCACGTTGAGCGTGCCGCGGAGCTTGTTCAGGACGAGCGTGGCGAGGGCCTCGCCGTCGACGTCCTCGGCGATGATCACGATCGGACGGCCGGTCTGGATCACCTGGTCGAGGACGGGGAGGAGGTCCTTGAGCGCGCTGATCTTCTTCTCGTGGATGAGGATGTACGGGTCCTCGAGCACCGCCTCCATGGCGTCGGAGTCGGTGATGAAGTAGGCGCTGATATAGCCCTTGTCGAACTGCATGCCTTCGACGACGTCCAGCTCGGTGTCGAGGGTCTTGGACTCCTCGACGGTGATGACCCCGTCGCGGCCGACCTTGTCCATCGCCTGCGCGATGAGCTCGCCGACGGCAGCCTCGTTCGCGGAGATCGCTGCGACCTCGGCGACGGCCTTGCTGTCCTCGATGCTGCGGGCCATGCCCTTGACGCTCTCGACGGCGGCCTCGACGGCCTTGTCGATGCCGCGCTTGAGCGCGAGCGGGCTGGCGCCGGCGGCGACGTTCCTGAGGCCCTCGCGCACGATGGCCTGGCCGAGCACCGTGGCGGTCGTGGTGCCGTCACCGGTGATCTCGTTGGTCTTGCTCGCGATCTCGATCAGGAGCTTGGCGCCGATGTTCTCGATCGGGTCCTTGAGCTCGATGTCCTTCGCGACCGTCACGCCGTCCTTGGTGATGGTCGGGCCGCCGAACTTCTTCTCGAGGACGACGTTGCGCCCCTTGGGTCCGAGCGTCACCTTGACCGCGTTGGCGACGGAGTTGACGCCGCGCTCCAGCGCGCGACGCGCTTCTTCCTTGTAGATCAGGTCCTTGGCCATGTTCCCTCTGCTTTCTCGAAGTGGGTTTGTCTAGCCGGCCTCAGCCGAGAACCGCGTGGATGTCGCGCTGGCTCAGGATCATGAGCTCCCGGCCGTCGAGCTCGATCTCGGTGCCGCCGTACTTGGCGAACACGACGGTGTCGCCGACGTTGACGTCGAGGGGCTCGCGCGACCCGTTGTCGAGGTACTTGCCGGGGCCCACCGCGAGTACCTTGCCCCGCTGGCTCTTCTCCTTGGCGCTGTCGGGCAGGACGAGGCCGCTCGCCGTGGTCTGCGGCTCGTCGATGACCTCGACGACGACCTTGTCGCCCAGCGGCTTCAGGTTCAGCTTCTGGTCAGCCATGCTTCCTCCACTGTTCGGATGACATATTTGGCACTCTCTTCGCCCGAGTGCCAACCAGCGGTCATGGTATCCAGGCTGGCCGAGGTATGTCAACCGGTTCCTGTCAAGCTCCCTGTTCCCTCACCGCTAAGAACTCTTTACAAGACCACGCTCAAGGAAGCGCCGTGCCACGGGACCAGGGGGACGCGCCGGCCGGGCCTCGAACGCGGTCAGCCGCGCCGCAGGCCGAGCACGAACGCCGGCACGAACGCCGCCGCGAAGGGGATGTTGAACGTGAGCAGCGAGAGAAGACGCTGCCAGGTGCCGCTGAGCGAGTCGGTCGTCAGATAGGGGTCGACCTGGTTCTGCACGACGTCCCAGTTCACGCTGATGTAGCCGGACCACGCGAGCACCTGAACGGTGATGAAGAGGACGCCCAGGACGATGGCGACGACCTTGCCGACCTTCTTGAGAGCGTAGCCGGCGATGAAGCCCGCTACGGCGCCGAAGCCGATCTGCTCCACCCACGGCCACACCGCCGATAGCTCCGGGGCGTTCACGCCCGAGACGTTACCACGCGCCCAGGACCCGGCCGACGCCGGCCACCGCATAAGATGACGCCGTGAGCAACGACCCCCGCTTCCGCATCGGGAGCCACGTGGCGGCCGCCCTGGCGGGCGGCGCGCCCGTGGTCGCGCTCGAGTCGACCGTCATCACGCACGGCCTGCCGCGGCCCTTCAACCTCGAGGCCGGTCGCAGGCTCGAGGGCGTGGTGTCCGCTGCCGGCGCCGTACCGGCCACCGTCGGGGTGCTTGACGGCGAGGTCGTGGTCGGCCTGAGCGCGACGGAGCTCGACCGGCTGGCGGAGTCCGAGGCCGACAAGGCGTCGCTCTGGAACCTGGCCGCCGTAGTGGCGCGCCGCGCCAGCGCCGGCACCACGGTCGCTACGACGCTGTGGGCGGCGTCCGAGGCCGGTCTGGACGTGTTCGCGACCGGCGGCATCGGAGGCGTGCACGACGCGCCGTTCGACGAGTCCGCCGACCTGGCCGCGCTGGCTCGCTACCCCCTCCTGACCGTATGCGCCGGCCCCAAGAGCATCCTCGACGCCGCCGCCACCCTCGAGCGCCTGGAGACCGCCGGAGTGCCCGTGCTCGGCTACCGCTCCGACGCGCTCGCCGGCTTCCTCGTGCCCACGACGGACCTACCGCTCGCAGCGCGCGTCGACGGTCCGGACGAGGCCGCCGCCGTGCTTCAAGCCCAGCGCGGCCTGGGGTTATCCTCGGGCGTGGTACTCAGCAACCCGGTGTCGAGCGGCCTCAGCGCCGAGGAGTTCGGGGGCCTGCGGGCGAGCGCCGAGGAGGCGCTGCGGGCCCGCGGCGTCCGCGGTCGCGACACGACCCCGTTCCTCCTGGCGGAGCTGGCGCGCGTTTCGGGCGGCCGCACCGTGGAGGTCAACACGCGGCTGCTCGAGGAGAACGCAGCGCTGGCCGCGCGCGTGTCAGCGGCGTACCGACGGCTCTCCAGCCAGGGCGACCGGGCAGAGGTGAACGCGTGAGCGATCAGGCCCGGATAGACCCGGCGGCCGGCGGCCGCCCGGACAGCCTCGCCGACCTGCTGCGCTCGGCTCGCGAGAGCCGTGGGCTGTCCCTCGCCGACGTGGCCGAGCTCACCCACGTGCGGCAGGAGTACCTGCGGGCCCTCGAGGAGGGGCGCTACGGCGACCTGCCGGAGGACGTCTACGCACGCAACTTCGTGAGGCTCTTCGCGCAAGCCGTCGGGGTCGACGTCGAGCGCGCCATGTCCGCCTACCAACTGGAGCGCAAGCAGGCCGGCGGCCTCACCACCCTCGAGATGCGCCTCGAGCAGGAGCGCCGAGGCGAGAAGCCGCCCCGCCGGCGGAAGCGCCGCTCCGCGACCGACCGCGATCGCCAGGGGTTCAGCCTCGGCCCGCTGGTGCCCACGCTCGTGCTCGTGGCCGCGCTCGTCGGGCTGGCGGTGTGGGGCTTCAACCGCCTGATGACGCCGGGCCGGCCCGGCACCAGCACCCAGGCGCCCGTCGTCGCCCCGCAGTCGGGGGCGCCGGCCGGGAGCGACGCTGGGGCGGCCGACGAGCCCGAAGCCGGGCAGCCGGCGACCGTGCTCATCAGCGTGGTCTCCGAGCCGCCCGGCGCCACCGTCACGATCGACAGCTTCGCCTTGCCCGGCACGACGCCCATACGGGACGTGCCCGTCACCGCCCGCGCTGGTCGGGTCCTCAACGTCACCCTCGACGGCTACATGCCCCTCCTCGAGACGGTCGACCTCCTCGACGACCAGGTGTTGAGCGTGAACCTCGTGCCCGCCCCGGTCGCCGAGACGCCCGGCGGCGAGGCCCCGGGCGGCGAGGCGCCGGCGGCCGATCAGCTCGCCATCGAGGTCACGGCCCCGACCTGGCTGGAGGTGTACGCCAGCACGGCCCGCAACCAGGGCGAGCGCCTCGTCTACCGCACGGCCCAGGCCGGTGAGACGTTCACGTTCGACCTCCCCGTCTACGTTCACGTAGGCAACGCCGCCGGCGTGCAGGTCACGCAGGGAGACACGCTGATCGGCACGTTGGGTTCGGCCGGGTCCGTCCTCGGCCGCGCCTTCACTGCTCAGTGAGGGGCAGCGTAACGGCCCAGCTCGCGCTGGCCTCGCTGCGCAACAGACCGCTGCGCACGGCGCTCACGGCCCTCGGCATCGCGGTCGCCATCGCGTCCACGGTCGTCTTCATGTCGATCGGGGAGGGCCTGCGCAAGGCCTTCGCGGACCAGCTCGCCGGCCTCGGTCCTGACGTGCAGATCAGCTACGGCGAGGCCGACGACGACCTCTTCCCCACCGCCGCCGACCTGCCCGCCGAGTACGTCGCGCGCCTCCAGCAGGACGCCGACCGCTTCGGGATCCGGTCGGTGACGCCGGCGCTGATCTACCTCCGCGGCGGCCTCTCGCCGACGAGCTCGTTCATCTTCGAGGGCCTCCCCAGCGACGTGCCGCTGCACGACGTGTTCACCGGCGCGGAGGTGATCGGCGGCCGCGGCCTGACGGCCGACGACGAGGGGGCGCTCGTGGCTGTGGCCGGCCGGTCGGTCGCGTCGCGCGCCGGGCTAGAGGTGGGCAGCCGCTTGCGCGTGAACCCTGAGGCCACCTTCGAGGTCGTCGGGGTGGTGTCGTCCGAGGCTGGCTTCCTCGACAACCTCGTCGTCGTGCCCTTCACCACGCTCCGCACCGTGATGGGTGTCGAGGACCGGGTCAGCACGCTGCTCCTCAAGCTCGACGACCCCACTCGCGCGCAGGAGGTCGCCCGCCAGATCGAGGCCGCCTACCCCGAGCTGGGCGCCCAGACCCAGGCCGGGGCTCTGAGCGTCGTGCAGGACAGCCTCAGGATCTCCGACTTCGTCCGCCTCGGCATCAGCGCGATCGCGCTGATCGTCGGCGCCATCGCGGTGGCGAACACGATGATGATGAGCGTGTTCGAGCGCACGCGCGAGTTCGGCGTCGTGCGCGCTGTGGGCGCCAGGCCCACCTTCCTGTTCTCGCTGGTCGTGTTCGAGTCCGTCCTGCTCTCGCTGGTCGGCGCGGTCGTCGGCGTCGGGCTCGGGGCGCTGGCCGCGCTGCTCGTCAACGCGCTCGCCAACGACTACCTGGGTCTGTCCCTCGCCGCGGTCACGCCGCGGCTCGTCGCGTTCGCGGTAGTCGTGGCCGCGACCACGGGGCTGCTGGCCGGCCTGCTGCCCGCGGGCAGGGCGGCGCGCGTCCCGATCGCCCTCGCGGTCGCCCGCGAGTGAGGACTCGGCCTCGAGCGACGCGCGCGGGCGCCCATAAGATGTCCCCCATGGTCCCGCAGCTCGAGCGCTCCCTACTCGCCCTCGCCTGCCTGCTCCTCGCCACCCTGGCGCAGGCCCAGCGCTACGAGTGGCGCGACGTCGTGCAGCACGTGAGGATCCAGCCGTCGGGCGACGTGATCGTCGATGACACGCGGACCTTGTGGACCGACGGCGATTTCGGCGAGGCGTTCATCTGCATCGAGCTGGACGACGGTCAACGCATCGACCTGCTGCCCGGCTCCGGTGCGATCAGCAGCGGCCCGCAGGCGACGGCCTTCACGCAGTCGTGCCCGGGCGGCACCGAGCTGGTCGTGCGCAACGAGACGCGCGTCGACGAGCGGCGCGTCCGGTTCCACTACCAGGTCTCGGGCTCGATGGAGTTCTACAGCGACCTCGCGCACTGGTACTGGAACATGATCCAGCTCGATCACCCGCCCATCGTGGGCTACCAGCTGCGGGTCGAGGCGCCAGGGCCGATGGCCGAGCCGTACGACGCCTACGTCCACAGGTACGCCAACCCGGAGGAGGGCTTCGCCGAGCTCTCCGAGGACCGCTCCGTGCTGACGGTGCGCTTCGAGCAGATCCCGAGCGGCGCCGGCGTCGAGGTCAACTACATGATGGACCCGCGCCTGTTCGAACCCGTGGGCACCGTCCCCGGCCACGAGCGCGCCCTACGGGAGGAGGACGAGCACTTTCGGCAGAGCGAGGCGGCCGCCGAGCGGGCGATGCTCCGCCGGTCGCCGTTGTGGGCCCTCCTGCCCGCCGGCATCGTGACCTTCCTGTTCGGTGGGATCGTGCGCGCCTACGTGAGGCATGGACGCGAGCCGAAGGTGGCGGCGATGCTATACCCGTTCGAGCCGCCGAGCGACCTGCCGCCCGCCGCCGCCGTGGCGATGCGCACGCAGTCCTTCCAGACGTCGAGCATGGGGAACGCCTTCATGGCGACGGTCATGGACCTCGCGCGCCGGGGCTACGGCGAGTTCGCGACCAAGCGCGGGAAGTTCGAGATGTACCTCGACCTGCAGCGCTCCACAGAAGGGTTGCAGCCCTTCGAGGCTGACGTCCTGAGGTACCTGAAGAACGCGGCCGTCACGTACCGCCGCGGCCAGCCCGACCACCTCGAGTTCCGCGAGATGAAGAGCTACTCGCAGCGCTACCTCTCCTCGTTCATGGAGCGCTGGGGCAAGTCGGTGCGGAAGTGGGTGGAGGCCAAGCGGGGCGGACCGCTCGTCGACTCGGAGAGCCAGCGCGTCGCCAACGCCTGGGCCACCTGGGCGATCGGCGCGACCCTCGTGTGCGTAGTGGTGGCCGCCCTGGCGATCGGCACCGGCCGCATCGCCAGCATCGCCGGGGCGGTGATATCCGTGGGACTGGCGATCACCTCGGCGGTGGCGGTGCCCCGCTGGCGCCCCGAGATCGCCGGCGAGGTCGCCGGCTGGGAGGGCTTCAAGCGCACGCTGTCCGACTACACGCGCATGCGCGACGCCCCCGACGACTTCTTCAAGCTGTGGGACGTCTACTACGTCTACGCCGCGGCCCTGGGCGTAGCGGAGCGCTACCTGAAGAACCTCTCACGGGCAGCGCCTCTCCGCGGCCTCGACGAGTCGTCGATGGCCGCCCGCGCGGCCTGGATGGGCTCGTCGACGAGCGGCTTCCGGAGCCTCTCGGAGGTGTCGAGCTCGGTGATGTCGCTTTCCCGCTCGCTGGCCGCCGCCTCGGCCTCCGCGTCGTCCGGCAGCACGTCGTCCGGCGGGGGCGGTGGGGGCAGCGGCGGCGGCAGCTCCGGCGGCCGCTGACCCGAGCGCGGCGCGGTAACATCCCGGGATGCTCCGCGCCGTCGGCCTCAGCAAGACCTACACCACCGGCGCCACCGACGTACACGCGCTCTCCGAGCTGACGGCCTCCTTCCCGCCCTCCTGCATGACCGCCATAGTCGGGCCGTCGGGCTCCGGCAAGTCCACCCTGCTCAACCTCCTCGCCGGCTTCGACGTGCCTACGGCCGGACGCGTGATCATCGGCGACCAGGTCCTGGGCGAGCTCAGCGAGCGGGGCCGCGCCGACCTGCGCCTGAGGAGCTTCGGCTTCGTCTTCCAGTCCTTCAACCTGCTCACGGTCCTCGACGCCGAGCAGAACGTAGCCTTGCCGATGGCCCTCGCGGGGGTCTCCCGCGCGCAGCGCGCCGAGCGCGCCCGCGCGCTGCTGGCCCGCTTCGGGGTCGAGCATCGCGCCGACCACCTGCCCCACCGCCTCTCCGGAGGCGAGCGTCAGCGGGTGGCCCTCGCCAGGGCGTTGGCGAACGACCCCAGCGTGGTCTTCGCCGACGAACCGACCGGCAACCTCGACTCCAAGAGCGGCGAGCTCGTCATGTCCGCCCTCAAGGACGTCGCCGCGGAGGGCCGCACGGTCGTGATCGTCACGCACGACCGCGAGCTGGCCGCCTCCGCCGACGCCCGCATCGAGCTGCGAGACGGGCAGGTCCGCTCGGCCACCGGGCCTCGCGCCGCCGACGTCTACCCGGGCGGCCACGGAGACAGCGGCGAGGGGGCCCGAGCGGCCACCGCCGCGGCGCGAGCGTGAGGCTCGAGGCTCGCGCGACCGCCGCGCTCGGCGCGCTACTCCTGGCGCTCGCCGTCGCGGTCGGGGCCTTCGGCGCCCATACCCTCGCGGGCCGCCTCCCGGAAGCCAGGCTCGGCACGCTCGATACCGCGGTGCGTTACCAGTTCTACGGCGGGCTCGGGCTCATCGTCATGTCCTTGCTGGCCCGTACCGGCGGGCCTGGTGCCGCGGCTGCGGCCGCGCGTGCCGCCGCACTGCTGGCCCTCGGCGTATCGCTGTTCTGCGGTGCGCTCTACCTGCTCGTGGCGGGCGGCCCTCCCGTCCTCGGTATGGTCGCTCCCCTCGGCGGGGCGGCGATGGTGCTCGCCTGGCTGTACCTCGCCTTGGCGTTGTGGCGCGCACCCCTCAGGCCAGCTCCCTGATCGCTCGCGCCGGCGGGACGCTGCCCGCGGCCGCCACCTCCCTGAAGACGTCGTACGAGAGCTTCGGCACGCGCCGCAGGGTGCCTGGCTCGAGCCTCACCAGGCCGAACCGACTGCCGAACCCATCGGCCCACTCGAGGTTGTCGACCAGCGTCCACACCAGGAACCCGTCGAGGTCGCAGCCCGCGTTCAGCGCCGCCAGGGCGGCGCGGAGGTGCTCGACGACGAAGCTCGCACGGCGCTCGTCCTCGACGCGGCCGCCTGGCCCAGGCTCGTCGGGGAAGGCGGCGCCGCACTCGGTGACGACGACCCGCGGGTTCCCGTACTCGTCGCGGAGACGGCGCAACGTCTCCTCCAGCCCGCGCGGGTAGACCTCCCAGCCCATGGCCGTGGCCTCGGCGCCGCGGCTGGCCCCTGCCAAGCTCAGCCCCGCGGGGCTGGCCGGGTCGGCCACCACCCGCAGCCGCGTGTAGTAGTTGACGCCCAGCACGTCCACCCCCCGGCCGATCTCCTCGAGGTCGCCGTCCCGAACGAGCTCGGAGACCAGTGTGGCCACCGGCTCCGGGTAGCCGCGGCCGAACAGCGGGTCGAGGAACGAGCGGTTGAAGGCCGCGTCCGCGAGCGCGGCCGCGGCTTCGTGGTCCTCCCCCTCGTGCGCCGCCACCAACGGCTGCAGCGAGAGGATCGTGCCCACCTCCGCACCCACCAGGGCCTCGCGGAACCGCGCCAGCGCCAAGCCGGTCGCCAGGTTCTGGTGGTGGACGGCCCCGGCGAAGGCCTGCAGGTCCTGGAGGCCCGGGGCATGCCTGCCGGCGAGGTGGCCGAGGACCGCATGCACGTTCGGCTCGTTGAGGACGAACACCCGCTGGGCGCGTCCCTCGAGAAGGCCGGCGACCGCCTCGGCGTAGTCCGCCAGGTAGTAGGCGGTGTCGCGGTTGCGCCAGCCGCCCCGCTCCTGCAGCGCCTGCGGCAGGTCCCAGTGGAACAGGCAAGGCCAGGGCTCGAGCCCCCGCGCCAGCGCCTCGTCGAGCATCCTGTCGTAGAGCGCGAGCGCGTCCCGGCGGGGCCTGCCCCTGCCGTCGGGCATCAGGCGCGGCCAGCTGAGCGAGAAGCGGTAGGCCGTCACGCCGAGGGCAGCGGCGAGGTCGAGGTCCTCGTGCGTCCGGGCGAGATGGTCGGTGGCGACGTTCCACTCCTCCGGCGCGAGGCGTGACGCGGCGAGGAAGCGGTCCCACACCGACTCGCCGCGGCCGGCAGCGGCCCCCTCGGTCTGGAAGGCGGAGGTCGAAACGCCCAGCCTGAAGCCGGCCGGGAGGGGAAGCTCTGCGTCTGGGTCCACGCCACGACCTTAGCGCCTGAACCTGAGCGCGGTACCATCGTTCACGTGACAGAGGGAAGCGAGGAGCCCAAGCGCAGCACCGTCTACCTGGTGCTGCTCGGCGCGCTCGCGGCCGTCAGCTTCGCCGCCATCTTCATCCGGCTCGCCGACGCCCCTGCCCCCGTCGTCGCCCTGTACCGGCTCGCCATCGCCAGCGTCGTGCTCCTCCCGGCCACGCTGCGGGCCCGCGCCCGGACGCCGCTGAGAGGCCGCGCCGCCTGGCTGACGGCGGCGTCCGGCCTGGCCCTCGCCATCCACTTCGCGACGTGGATATCGTCGCTGTCCTACACGACGATCGCCGCGAGCGTGACGCTGGCGACAACCACGCCGCTGTGGACGGCGCTGTTCGGGTGGCTGGTGCTGGGAGCGGCCCCCACCCTCTCGGTGATGTTCGGGATGACGATCGCCGTTGGGGGCGCGGCCGTCATCGGCTTCGGAGACCTGGCAGGCGGCACGAACCCGCTGCTGGGCGACGCCCTGGCCCTGTCGGCCGCCGCCGCTGCCGCCGTCTACTTCCTCATCGGCCGGGAGGTCATGCGCGGCGGCGTCTCGCTGCCCGCCTACGTGGGAACGGTGTACGGCTGGGCCGCCCTCTGGCTGCTGCCGCTGCCCCTCCTCTCGGGCGTCCCCTACCTCGGCTACCCCCTCGAGTCGCTGGGTTGGATCGTGCTACTGGCCCTCGTGCCGCAGGTGCTGGGCCACACCGGCCTGAACTTCGCCGCGCGGCACGTGGGCGCTACCGTGACCGCGACGGCGGTGCTCGCCGAGCCCCTCGGTTCGGGCGTGCTGGCTGCCTTCGTGTTCGGGGAAGTGCCGGGACCCATGACCCTGCTGGGCGCTGCTCTCGTTCTCGTCGGGGTGCTCCTCGTCGTCCGTACCAGCGAGCCGCGGGCCCGCCTCGGGCGGCGCCGTCTTCATGAGGACAGGGCGGCTGGGACGGCACGAACAGAGACCTGAACGCGTCGTCAGCTCTGGATTTAGTTGCTTTCATATGGTAGGATGTCGTACGTGACCGTCGAATGGGTAGCCACGGCATCCGCTACCCCAGACGGCAGCGATTCCACGAACCTAGACCTCAGGCTTACGCGTGCGGACCGCGCGGTCGCCCATGTTCGGGGGCGTCCGTCCGAAGGGAGCGAGCCATTTTGAAGGATTCGGCGAAGACGTTCAAGAACGGCGATCAGGTCGTCCTGCCACCCTACGGCGTGGGCGTCGTGTCGGGCACCACCGACCGCTCGGTGGGCGGCACCGTCCAGAAGTACTACCAGGTCGAGTTCCCCAACGGGACGTCTCGCGCGTACGTACCAGTCAGCGCGCCCTTCGGCGCCGGCCTTCGGCCAGCGCTCACGAAGGACGAGGTCCAGAGCGTCCTCGAGCGCCTGCAGAACGGCCGTATCACCCTGCCCAAGCAGTGGGCCGCTCGGCACCGCAAGGTCACCGACATCCTCACGAGCGGCGACCCGTACCAGATCGCCACGCTCGCCAGCGAGCTGCGCCGCTGGGACCTCGAGCGCGGCCTGCCCGACCTCGACCGTCAAGCCTACCGTCGCGCCCTGAGGCTCCTCGCCGGCGAGATCAGCGCGGTCCTCTCCGTCACCGAGAACGAGGCGCGCGTGCTCATGGGCGTCGCCGAGGAAGACGAGCTCAACTGAGCGCGCCACGCGCTTAGGCACCGACCGATTCGAACCTATTGCGCCGAGCCTGGAGGCTCGGCGCTTCTCTTGGCTGCTCCGGCACGCGGCCGCGGAGGCTACGGAGCCGTTCGCTGCGAGAGGTATCGGAGAGCGATGGCGTAGGCCGCGTAGTCGTCGATGGGGACGCCGGGCGAGCGCATGCCCTCGGGAACGAGCCGGGCGAGGAACCCGGGTGGGTTGTCGCGGAAGTAGTGCCGCCGCGCCTCGAGGGTCGTGCCCTCCTCTTCCACGAGGACCGGCTCGTGTCCAGCCTCCCGCAGCTGGCTGACCAGTGCGGAGGCGCCGGTACCATCCCCAACCACGACCTGCGCGCCCTCCGGGATGCGCACGCCGGCCACCGCGTCCGGGGTCACGATCCCTCGGTCCAGGAGCGTCCCGTCGTCGCTCACGAACGCGACGCCCACGTTGCGGCCCGGGTCGAACGCCACCAGCACTGCTGAAGCTTACCCAGGCGACGCTTCACCGCCGGCCCGCGCGCCGTACGCCCGGAGCTCCACCTGGTCGGTCCGAAACGAAGGGCGCGCCTGCGACGGCGCGCCCTTCGTGTACAGGTGCCTAGATCGGCGCTTCCCGCGGACCTAGCTGCGTACCTCCGGCTGAGGGGCCGGGGCCCGGTCGGCCGGACGCGCCGCGGCGGGGGCTTCCTCGGCGGGACGCTTCTCGGCGAGCTTCTGGAGGATCCGGTCGTCGGCGACGCGAGTCTTGCGGATCGCGTCGAGACCCGTGCCGGCGGGTACCAGACGCCCGAGGATGACGTTCTCCTTGAGGCCGACGAGGTCGTCGGTCTTGCCCGCTAGCGCGGCCTCGGTGAGGACGTGGGTGGTGTGCTGGAACGAGGCGGCGGAGAGCCAGCTCTTGGTGGAGAGCGACGCCTTCGTGATGCCCAGGAGGAGCGGCTTCCAGGTCGCCGGCGTCTTGCCATCGGCCATGAGCCGCTGGTTGACCTCCTCGACGTCGAAGCGCTCGACGGTCTGGCCGTCGAGGTAGTCGCTGTCGCCACCCTCGATGACCTCGACGTACTTGAGCATCTGGCGCACGACGATCTCGATGTGCTTGTCGTGCACGCTCACGCCCTGGCCGCGGTAGACCTTCTGGATCTCGTCCACGAGGTAGGAGCGCACGGCGTCGGGCCCGCGGGACTCGAGGAGGTCGTGCGGGTTGATGCTGCCGCGCGTGAGCGGGTCACCGGCTTCGACGCGGTCGCCGTCGCGGACGACGACGCGCATGGTGCGGTCGATCTTGTAGGTCTTGACGAACTCGCCGTCGTCGGACGTGACGGTGACGCGGACGCGGTCGTCCTCCTCCTCCAGCGAGACCACGCCGTCGACCTCGGAGATCACGGCGCGGAGCTTGGGCTTGCGCGCCTCCACGAGCTCGATCACGCGCGGGAGGCCCTGCGTGATGTCGGCGCCCGTCGCGATGCCGCCCGTGTGGAACGTGCGCATCGTGAGCTGCGTGCCCGGCTCGCCGATCGACTCGGCGGCGATGGTGCCGACCGCCTCGCCGAGGCTGACGTCGCGCATGAGGGACATGTCGAGGCCGTAGCACCCGATGCACACCCCGGCGCGCGTCTGGCACGTCATGGGGCTGCGGACGTAGGCGGCGCGCACCTCGGGGTTGTCGGCCATGCGCGCGGCGATCGCCCGGACGTCCTCCATGTAGACGACCTCGCCGGCTTCCTTCTTGAAGTCGCCGATCTCGAGGTCGAGGGCGAGGCGCCGGCCGTAGAGGCTCATCTCGAGGTGGCCGCGCGCGCGCGGGCGTCCCTCGGCCGTGTAGAAGCCGACCTCGAGGAACTCGGCGCTGCCGCAATCCTCGTCGCGGACGACGATCTCGTGCGCCACGTCGACGAGCTTCCTGGTGAGGTAGCCGGAGTCGGCGGTGCGCAGCGCGGTGTCGGCGCCGCCCTTGCGGGCCCCGTGGGTGGAGATGAAGTACTCGAGGACGTCGAGGCCCTCGCGGAAGTTCGCGCGGATCGGCAGCTCGATCGTCTCGCCCGACGGGTTGGCCATGAGGCCGCGCATGCCGGCGAGCTGGCGGATCTGCTGCGGGTTGCCACGCGCCCCGGATTGAGCCATGACGTAGAGCGGGTTGAACGGCATGTTCTTCGAGAAGTTCTCGAAGACGGCGTCCTTGACCTGCTCGGTCGTGTCGTTCCACAGGCGGATGACCTGGTTGAAGCGCTCGCGCTCGGTCATGAAGCCGCGCTCGGCGGCCTCGGTGATCCGGTTGAGCTTCTTCTGCGCCTCGCTGAGGAGCTCCTTCTTCTTCTCCGGGATCGCCACGTCGTCGATGCCGATCGTGATGCCCGAGGTCGTGGAGAGCTCGAAGCCGTACTGCTTGAGGCCGTCGAGGAGCGAGGCGGTGCGCTCGATGCCGAGCCGCTTGAAGCTCTCGACGACGAGGTCGCGCAGAGCGCCCCTCTCGTAGACGGTGTCGTACCGGATCAGGTCGGCCGGGACGTCGCCGCCCGCCGCGAGCGTCTCGCGGACGACGCGCCCGAACAGCGCTCGGCCGGGGCTCGTCTCGACCATCTCGCCGCTCAGGCGGATCGTCACGACGTCCTGCATGTCGATCATGCCCTCGCTGACGGCCATGAGCGCCTCGTCGACGCTGCCGAAGCGGTACTTCAGCCGGCCGGCGCTGGTCTCCTCGCCGCCCACCGTGATCGGCGAGTTCAGGTCGAGCTCGCCCCTGGCGAACGCCTCGAGAGCGGCCTCGCCGCTGTCGTATGAGTTGCCGGCGCCCTTCTTGCCCGTGTGGAGCTGGGTGAGCACGTAGAGGCCGAGGACTATGTCGCGCGTGGCGTTGACGTTCGGCCCGCCGTGCGCCGGCGAGAGCAGGTTGTGGCTGGCGAGCATCTGGAGGCGGGCCTCGGCCTGGGCGTAGACCGACAGGGGCACGTGGATCGCCATCTGGTCGCCGTCGAAGTCGGCGTTGAAGGCCTCGCAGACCAGCGGGTGGAGCTGGATCGCCTGGCCCTCGACGAGGACCGGCTCGAAGGCCTGGATGCCGAGGCGGTGGAGCGTCGGGGCGCGGTTGAGGAGCACCACCTTGTCGGCGATGACCTCTTCCAGCGCGTCCCAGACCTCGTCCTGGACGTCGCGGTAGCGCTCGAGCTTCTTGCGGGCGCTCTTGATGTTGTTCGCCAGGCCGCGCTCCTCGAGCTTCTTGAAGAGGAACGGCTTGAACAGCTCGAGCGCCATGCGCTTGGGCACGCCGCACTGGTGGAGCTGCAGCTGCGGGCCCACGACGATGACGGAGCGGCCCGAGTAGTCGACGCGCTTCCCGAGCAGGTTCTGACGGAACCGGCCCTGCTTGCCGCCGAGGAGGTCGGTCAGCGAGCGGTACGGGCGGTCGGAACCCGGGTGGTTGACGGGAGCGCCGCGCCGGCCGTTGTCGATGAGCGCGTCGACGGCCTCCTGCAGCATGCGCTTCTCGTTGCGCACGATCATCTCGGGCGCGCCCTGCTGCATGAGCTTCTTGAGGCGGTTGTTCCTGTTGATCAGGCGCCGGTAGAGGTCGTTGAGGTCGGAGGTCGCGAAGCGGCCGCCCTCGACCTGCACCATCGGGCGCAGCGAGGGGGGCATGACCGGCACCGACTCTAGGACCATCCAGGACGGCTTGTTGTCGGAGTTGCGGAAGGCCTTGACGATCTCGAGGCGCTTGCGGGCCTTGGCGCGCTTGTGGCGCGACGGCGAGGTCATCTCCTCGACCAGCTCCGCCTCCAGCAGCTCGAGGTCGAGCGTCTCGAGGAGCTCCTTGATCGCCTCGGCGCCCATCTTGGCCTCGAAGTCGTAGCTCTCGATGACCCTGACCTGGCGGCGCACGAGGTCGATCTCGATGCGGCCCTCGATCTCGCTGCGGACGTTGCCGTCGTCGGCCAGCTCGTCGCCCACCTTGACGCGGTCGCCGTTGACGACGATGGGCTCGTCCTCGTACGGGTACACGCGGGCGCGGGACACGATGATGCTGGCGGGGTGCGACAGGCCGACGGTACCGGCCGCCGCGGCGACGATCTCCTGGGCGGCATCGATCGCGCCGACGACCTTCTCGCCCGGCTGCACCTCGGCGCCGTCGCCCACGAGGACGTGCATCGTGGGGTTCATCTCGTGCTGCTCGCTGCGCTCCCACTCGACCTTGAGGGTGACCGTGACGGTCGTGCCCTTGGCCTTGGAGGCGCGGAGCTCTGCGGTGGCCCCGGTGGGCAGGGTGAGCGTGGTGCCCGCCTTGGCGCGGGCCAGCTCGTCTCCCTCCTCGACGAACTCTCCGCCCGTGACGGTCGGCTCCATGCCGGCCGGCACGACGTAGCTGACGAGCACCTCTTCGGTGTCGACGTCGCGCACGACGAGGATGCCGCCGTCGCTGCCGATGGGCAGCAGCTCGACGACCCCTTCGTTCTCGGTCGTCACGACGACGTCCTCGGAGAGCTCGGCGATCGGCTGCCCGCCCTTGTAGCGCCCCTCTTCCTCCTCGATGAAGTCCTTCTTGGGGATGAGGAGGCGGGCGTCGCGCGACTCGCGGTAGTCGAGCCGGATGCGACGCGGGAAGCGGTACTGCGCGATGCCGGCGATCTTGGCCTTCACGCCCTTGGCGAGCTGCTGGCCGACCTCGACCCACTCGCCGTCGGCCACGACGGCGTCCTCGCCGCTGGCGACCGTGTAGGTCTCCTGCTGGCCGTACCTGAGCTGGCGGTGCTCCTCGTCGGAGAGGAGGTCACCACGCTTGAGCGGCCGGTCGAGGAGCCGAGCGTCCTGAGGGTCGGTGACGATGTACTTCGCGAAGTACAGGACCTGCTCGAGCTGCGCGGTCGAGAGGTTGAGGAGCGCCCCGACCTTGTTCGGGATGTCCTTGACGTACCAGATGTGCGCGCACGGCGTGGCCAGCTCGATGTGGCCCATGCGGTAGCGGCGCACCGTGGAGCGCGTGACCTCGACGCCGCAGCGCTCGCAGGTCTTGCCGGCGAAGCGCTGGCCGCGGTACTTGCCGCAGGCGCACTCCCAGTCCTTCTCGGGACCGAAGATCTTCTCGTCGAAGAGCCCGTCGCGTTCGGGCTTCAGCGTGCGGTAGTTGATGGTCTCCGGCTTCGTGATCTCGCCGTAGCTCCACTTGCGGATCGTGTCGGGTGACGCGATGCCGATCTGCACCCGCGAGAACTCGCGCTGCGGTTCGCGGGCACGGTCGGCGCCACGGAATGCGTTGTCGAGGCGGACGTCGCTCACCAGTGCCTCCCACTCTCGTCGAAGATGTTGACGGGCTTGTTGTCGGCGTCGAGCACCTTGACGTCAAGGCCAAGGGAGTGCAGCTCCTTGACGAGGACCTTGAACGACTCGGGGATGGTCGGCTCCAGAACGTCGTTGCCCTTGACTATGGCCTCGTAGGCCGCGTTCCTGCCATCGATGTCGTCGGACTTGATGGTGAGCATCTCCTGGAGCGTGTGAGCGGCGCCGTGCGCCTTGAGGGCCCACACCTCCATCTCGCCCAACCGCTGCCCGCCGAACTGCGCCTTGCCCCCCAGCGGCTGCTGGGTGATGAGGCTGTACGGCCCGGTGGAGCGGGCGTGCATCTTGTCCTCGACCATGTGATAGAGCTTCATGATGTACATGATCCCGACGACGATCGGGGCGTCGATGGCCTCGCCCGTCCTGCCGTCGTAGAGCACGGCCTTGCCCGTGCGGGATAGCTCCTTGTAGGCCTCTTCGGGCCCCAGGCCCTCGGGCAGCACGCCGAGCTTCGCCGCGCGCCTGTAGACCTGCAGCTCGCGCCTGTCCCAGCCGAAGTCGTACTCCTTGTAGTCGGCGAGGTCCTGCATCGCGGTCTCCTCGAGCAGGTCCTTGATCACGTCCTCGCTGGCGCCGTCGAAGACGGGCGTCACGTACGACACGCCCTTCTTGAAGGCGGCCATGCCGAGGTGCGTCTCGAGGATCTGGCCGAGGTTCATGCGCGAGGGCACGCCCAGCGGGTTGAACACGAGGTCGACCGGCGTGCCGTCCTCGAGGAACGGCATGTCCTCCGGCGGGAGGATCTTGGCGACGACCCCCTTGTTCCCGTGGCGGTTCGCGAGCTTGTCGCCCTCGATCAGGCGGCGCTTCTGCGCCACGTAGACGCGCACCATCTCCTGCACGCCGGGCCGAAGCTCGACGCCGGGGTCGCCGCGCCGGAAGCGGACGGTCCTGAGGACGATGCCGCCGTCACCGGGCGGGACCTTGAGGGAGGTGTCCTTGACCTCCTTGGCCTTCTCGCCGAAGATCGAGCGCAGCAGCCGCTCCTCTGGCGTCGGGTCCTTCTCGCCCTTGAAGCTCGTGTGCCCGACGAGGATATCGCCAGGGCGCACCTCCGCGCCGATGCGCACCACTCCGTCCTCGTCGAGGTCGCGCAGGGCGGCCTCGGACAGTCCGGGGATGTCGCGCGTGATCTTCTCGGGGCCCAGCTTGGTGTCGCGGGCCTCCTTCTCGAACTTCTCGATGTGCACGCTCGTGAAGATGTCGCGCCTCACGAGGCTCTCCGAGAGGACGATCGCGTCCTCGAAGTTGTAGCCGTCGAAGGGCATGAGCGCGATCAGGACGTTCTGCCCCAGCGCGAGGCGGCCGCTCTGCGACGCCGGGCCGTCGGCGATGACGTCGCCCTTCTTGACCTTGTCACCCAGGCCGACGATCGGCTGCTGGTTGAGGTTCGTGTTCTGGTTGGAGCGCTGGAAGCGCGTGAGCTGGTACTCCGTCTCGACGCCCTTGGCGCCCTCGATGACGAGGCGGCGGGCGTCGGCGTACGTGACCACGCCGTCCGCTTCGGCCATCAGGACGGTGCCGGAGTCGCGCGAGACGCGCTCCTCCACGCCCGTGCCCACGAAGGGCGACTCGGCCTTGATGAGGGGAACGGCCTGGGACTGCATGTTCGAGCCCATCAGCGCGCGGTTCGCGTCGTCGTGCTCGAGGAAGGGGATCAGCGAGGTCGGCACGCTGATGACCTGCTTCGGCGACACGTCCATGAGGTCGACCTCGTCGGCGGTCACGAAGAAGGGGTCCCCGAGGCGGCGCGCGACGATCGTGTCGACCGCGAACGTGCCGTCCTCGTTGAGGGGCGTGTTCGCCTGCGCGATCGTGTGCTTGTCCTCCTCGTGGGCGGTGACGTAGATGACCTCTTCGGTCACCCGGCCGTCCTTGACCACGCGGTAGGGGGCCTCGATGAAGCCGAGGTCGTTCACGCGAGCGTAGGAGGCGAGCGAGGTGATCAGGCCGATGTTGGCGCCTTCCGGCGTCTCGATCGGGCAGATGC
>JBIQIQ010000199.1:0-3311 GCA_044507975.1 Deinococcaceae bacterium | reverse complement strand
CCGGTACGGCCACTCTCGCAGGCGAGATCGCCGTCTGGGACGGGCGGAACTCGGAGCCTCACCGCCGGTGGGCCGCCCTTTGCAGCGCGCATAAAGTGAGCGACCTCACGTTATGAGCCTGTCTAGGACGTTCGTTGCGATGGCAGCGGCGCAATCTGGACACAGGCCGAGTCGTTTGTGACAGAGTGTACGGGAGCCAAGCATGCGCGCTGCATAGCGCCGGATCATGGGGCGGGCGGTGACCGATTTGTCTACACACACCTTCGAGCTGGACCTAACCAGCGTTTGCGTCAGCAGCGGGACCATACAGCTGCCGCTCAAGATGCAGAGCTACTTCGAACCCGGGAGCCTGCGGGCGGAGATCGACGGCCAAGCGGTCGACCTCGTGTTCGCGCCCCCGAGGCGCCTATCGGGCCTGCGCGAGCACTTCGCCGAGAGAGGCCTTCGCAGCAACGATCGCGTGCGCTTCAGCCTCGAGGTCGACGGCGACAGGGTCGTCGCCCTCGAAGCCACCTGCATCCGCCGCGAGCGCCCGAAGCCCGCCGACGCGCCGCCGCAGCGTGAGCAGGGGAGGGCGGAGCCGCAGGAAGCCAGCGAGGCGACGAGCACGTGGCATGTCTCCGACGGGGTGAGGGCGGTCAAGCGGGTGCGGATCGCGGGGCTTCCTGCCGCGCCTGCCCCGGAGGGAAGGGCCAAGGAGGCCCTGGCCGCGGGCGGCGCGCAGGAGGGGACGTCCAGGCCTAGCGCCGAGGGCGGTTGGTCGTCGCAGGACGCGGAGGTCTTCGACGATGGCCTGACCACCGTACGGGCGGTGAGGCGGCGCAGCGCCCCCGCAGCCCGCCAGGAGTCCGGGCCGCGGGCCGTACCGACGCAGATCGAAGCTTCGGGGCAGCCGGTGGCGGCCTCGGATCCTAACGACGAAGTGGTCCGACCACTAGGTCTCGCGGTCCGCGGCGGCGGTTACGGGGACGTGCAGCTGGGCGACCTCATCGCCCCACCGGTCGAGGGGTCTCACCGCGAGCGCGAGGTAGACAACCGCCGGGCGCGCTCGTGGCCGCTGCCTCCCCGCCTGCTCTTCGGAGGGCGGTCAGCCTCGAGGCCGCCGCACACGAGCGGCCCCACCAGGGCGAGGTCCGGAGGCGACGACGCCCGGACCGAGGAGATCGCTGCGGACATCAGGGCCGTGCAGGAAGCCGAGGCCGTGCTCTCGTCCGGCCCGCGGCGCGATGAAGCCGTGCCTCGACCGGTACCAGCGCGGAGGTGGACGGACCAGCAGCCTGAGTCCGGTCGGGCCCGGGTAGGGGAGAGGGAGCTCGTCGACGTCGGCTCCCCCGCCAACACGGCGCCACGCGCGGCCGAGCCGGGCAACGCACCACGCCCCGACGAGGAGCGCACCCTCCACCCGAGCCCCGTGCGCGCCTCGGCGCAGCCCGGCGCGGCCATGCGGCCGCTCCAGAGGCCGATGGCCTCGCCCGATGGCCCTGGCTTCGCCGTTCCTCATCGGACGTGGAGCGAGGGAGAGCAGCCGCGTGCGCCCGTACCGGGGCCAACGCCGGCCAGCCGCGGCTCACGCTCCGGACCGTCTGCGTCATCGGAGCCCGTGGCACCTCGGACCGGATCGCCCGAGCCCCGCCAACAGGTACAGCTCCCCAGCGCGGCGCCGACCTCGCAGGGCGCGCTGATCGACGACGACGACTTCGGTGGCGAGTACCTCCCATCCCCCCAGCGACCCGCCGGACGCTCCTCGTCGGGCGCGGGCAGCCTCGAGAACGACATCGCGATGCTCGAGGCCTACCTGGTGCGTCCTGGGACGCCCGCGATCGTGCGGGCCGACACGCTCGGGCAGCTGCTGGACATCGGAGAGGAGCGAGCCGAACGGGCGCTAGAGCGCCTCTCCGAACGCCCCGACCGCGTCAACCGGATCCGTCGCGGTGCCTACATGGTGCGGCGCCAAGGACAGTGATCTCCAGGGCCTGAGGGCCAGGCGCGGGAGCTCGGCGGTGGCTCACGTCTTGGCCGCCGCCCGCCGCAGCGAACGCATGTGAGAGGCCATGGCGTCCTCGGCCGCCTCGGCGTCGCCGACGGCCACGGCGGCCGCGATGGCGGCGTGCTGAGCCCCGTGCAGGGGCTCGGGCACGTCGGCGTCCCCGCTCAGGGCGACGAGCGCGGCGACCAGGGCGCCGGCGAGGGGGTTACCGCCGGTCTCCGCGACGGCGCGGTGGAACCCGCTCTCGTCGCTTCCGGCCGGGTCGAACGCCTCCCGGGCCTGGGCGGCCTCGGCCGCTAGACGGGGCTCCAGGAGCTCCCTCAGCTCCAACGCTTGCCGAGGCAGCTCCCGAGGGTCGCCGGCGGCTCCGAGCAGAAGGCCCCACAGGCGTCCGGGATCAGGGGTGCGGACGACCATCCCCGAGCCGTGCCTGACCTCGACCAGTCCCAACAGCTCGAGACGGGCGATGGCCGACCTGAGCGTCGAGCGCGACACGCCCAACCTCTCCGCGAAGGTCCGCTCGGGTGGCAGACGCGTGCCGTCCGGCGCCGCCGTAACGAAGGCGACGACGGCGTCCCAGGCTTGCTCGGCCGCGGTGAGCCGGCGAGGACCCGGAAGCGAGGAGTCCGCCAATGGTCCTACCACTCTGGCACTCTACGCATCCGGAGCGGGGTGGTCAACGACCACGGTTGGGTGGCGACATCTCCAGTCTCCTGCTCCGCATCACGCGACGAGCGCATGCATATCCGCTTCTTGGGAGGTCATTGGCCAGAGGATATGCGAGAGACGGAGATGTGTATATGTTTCAGTAGGATATCCGTTTTGATAATGTGCATTATCAAACGATGCGTTCAGCACCTTCGGCCGTCCGCCGGCCAGCCCCGCGTTCGGGCAGACGGGGCCTCCCTGGACGAGAGGGGGCCTCCGAAGACCCGAGAGGCGTCGAGACGAGCGTGGACACATGCGTGAGCCTTCGGCTCTGGCACCGTGACCGTCTGTCCGTGGCCGTCTGTCCGTGACCGATTGAACGTGAACGCCTGACCGCTGTGTCCGACATCGGCTGGCTCCAGGCCGGTAGGGGCTGGTGCGTGGCCTTCGAGGGGGGCCGCCGTCCTACGCGCCATACTGATCGAAGCGGCAGCTCGGCGGTCCGCGTGGGGCGCAGTTCACCGCCTCTTCCCCAGGTTCGCAGTAACATAACCAGCGTTATGTTCTCCCCGAGATCTCCCGTCCCAGTCGGACCGCGGCGCCGAGAGAGCCTGCATGTCAGGTGAGCTGACCCGCTGGTCGCCGGACGCCGAGCTCGCGCGCGTCGACCGCTTGA
>JBIQIQ010000198.1:0-3318 GCA_044507975.1 Deinococcaceae bacterium | reverse complement strand
CGGCCTGGCCGGCGCTCGCGGCCGGCGCGGCGGCCGGCTTGGGCGCTCTCGCCCCCTGCTTGCCCTTCTTCTTCGCCATGGGCCCGAAGATAACCGCTCGGGCGGGTCGTCCGCGTGGCGGAGGCCGCGCGGCCGCGGCGGGGCGGCTGGCGGGCCTCAGCCCTCGCCGGCGTGCGCGTTGAGGTAATCGATCAGGCCGGCGGTCGAGGCGTCGAGCTCGCCGTCGCCGCCCGCCTCCGGGGCGCCCCCGATGCCGAGCCGCGGCAGCAGGTCACCGGCGAGCTCCTTGCCCAGCTCCACGCCCATCTGATCGAACGAGTTGACGTCCCACACGACCCCCTGCACGAACACCTGGTGCTCGTACAGCGCGATCAACGCTCCCAGGGCCTCGGGCGTGAGGCTCGGCAGGACGATCGATGTCGTCGGCCTGTCCCCGGGGAAGGTCTTGGCGGCCGCCAGCAGCGCAGAGCCGGTCCGCTCCGCGGCCTCCTCCGCGGTCCGCCCCCGCATGAGCGCCTGGGTCTGGGCGAGGAAGTTCGCCAGCAGCGCGCGGTGGTGGTGGAGCAGGGGGTGGTGCGGCCGGGCGAACGCGATGAAGTCGGCCGGCACGAGGACGGTCCCCTGGTGCAGGAGCTGGAAGAAGGCGTGCTGGCCGTTCGTGCCGGGCTCGCCCCACACCACCGGGCCCGTCGGGTAGGCGACGGGCTCCCCTCCCCGCCGCACGCGCTTGCCGTTCGACTCCATGTCGAGCTGCTGGAGGTAGGCGGGCAGGTGCTCGAGCGATTCGTCGTACGGCAGGACGGCGCGGGTCTGGGCTCCGAGGAAGTCGACGTACCAGACCCCGAGCAGGCCGAGCAGCACCGGCAGGTTGTCCTCCAGGGCGGCCGTGCGGAAGTGCTCGTCGAGGAGGTGGGCGCCGCGCAGCAGGCGCTCGAAGCCAGGGTAGCCGACGGCGAGGGCGATCGACAGCCCGATGGCCGACCACAGCGAGTAGCGGCCGCCGACCCAGTCCCAGAACTCGAAGACGCTCTCGCTCGGGATGCCGAACCGGGCGGCCTCTTCCGTCGCTGCCGAGAGCGCGACGAAGTGGCGCGCCACGGCGGCCTCGTCTCCCGCAGCGGCAACCAGCCAATCGCGGGCGGTGCGCGCGTTCATCATCGTCTCCTGGGTCGTGAACGTCTTGGAGGCGACGAGGAAGAGCGTCGTGGCGGGGTCGAGGGCCGAGAGCTCGCGGTGGATGGCCGCGCCGTCGACGTTGGACACGAACCTCACCCTCACGCCGGGCACGGCGTAAGGCTCGAGGGCCCTCACGACCATCTGGGGTCCGAGGTGGGAGCCGCCGATGCCGATGTTGACGACGTCGGTGATCCTCGCGCCCGTATGGCCCCGCCAAGCGCCGCCGTGGACGGCCTCGGTGAACGCGTGCATGCGGTCCAGGACGCCGCGCACCTGAGGCATGACGTCCGCGCCCTCCACCTCGACCGGGCGTCCGGAGAGGTCGCGCAGGGCCACGTGGAGGACCGCCCGGCCCTCCGTGACGTTGATGCCCTCGCCGGCGAACATCGCGGCCCTGGCCTTCTCGAGGCCAGAGGCGCGGGCGAGGTCGAGCAGCAGGTCGATCGTCTCGTCGGTGACCAGGTGCTTGCTGTAGTCGACCAGCATCTCGGTCGGGCCGAGCGCCAGGCGGCGCGAGAGGCGCCCGAACCGGCCCGGGTCCTCCGCGAAGGCTTCCCGCAGGACGAGGCTCCCCGCCCGGTCCCTGTGCCGCTCGAGGGCGGACCACGCGGAGCGCCACGCCGCCTCTTCGCGCCACCCGGAGGCGGCCGGCCCCCCGCGCTCAGGCACGGATGTCGCCTTCGCCTGGCGGCTCCGGGGCGCGGTCGGCCTCGCTCGCCCGCTCGGCCGCGAGCTCGGCGCGCAGCCTCTCCAGCGCCGGCGGGTCCACGAGGTCGGCCATGCTCACCGCCCCGAAGGCGTCGTGCAGCAGGAGGGTGGTGCGCACCCACATGCCGTTGACGCTGCAGTAGCCCTTGCGCTGCTGGGTGGCGCAGCGCTGCCGGGTCTGGCACGTGTCCATGACCAGCGGCCCGGACACCGTCTGGATGACGTCGAGGAGGCTCAGGTCGGCGGGGTCGACGATCAGCCGAACGCCGCCGTTGCGGCCCGGCCTGCTCTCCACGTACCCGGCCCGCGAGAGGCGCGCCAGCACCTTGGCGAGGAACGCGGGGGGGAACTGCAGGTCCTCGGCGATGCGCGCGTTGCTGGCGCCGGGGTTCTCGGCCACGTACACGATCACGTGGACGGCGTAGCTCTCCTCCCGGCGCAGGACGGTCCTGGCGCCGCCGAGCGGCTGTTCTCGCGCGAGGTCCACGAGCGGATGCTAGCACCGCCTCATTGGGCGTCCTGGTCGCGTTCCCTGGACATCTGTCCCTGCCTCGGGGCGGGTCCGGCCACTAACCTGGACACATACGTCCACGTTTAGGCGCGCCGCGCCTGGGGACGAAGCCAGGGAACCAGCCGGGTCACCGGCTCGAGGAGGAAGAAGTGAAGGACAAGAGAGGCAACCTGCACGTAGGAGCGATCGTCGGCGCCGCGGCAGTCGTCGTGGTACTGGCGGTAGCGCTGGCGCTGTTCGGCGGCCGCGAGGCGGTCGCCGCCGCCCCGACCGACAGCGACCCGCACGTCCAGCACACGCTGGCGGACACCTCGACGGTCCCGCACGCCCACGACCTGACGATCAACGCCGTCTGGGCCGAGCGCGCGCTGATGGCCGACGACGAGGACCAGGTCCCGGTCGCCGACCTGCCGGTGATCTTCGGCGAGCTCGGCTACGCCCCCAACGTCGCCCCGCCCGTGAACCGCGACTATCGCGCTCACGTCCAGATCGAGCTCGAGACCACGGAAGAGATCATGGAGATCGCCGACGGCGTCGAGTACAAGTTCTGGACCTTCGGCGGCAGCGTGCCAGGGCCGATGATCCGCGTCCGCGAGGGCGACTTCGTCACCTTCACGCTGCAGAACCACCCGACGAGCCTCATGCCGCACAACATCGACCTGCACGCCGTGAGCGGCCAGGGCGGGGGCGCCGAGGCGACCCTCATCTCCCCTGGGCAGCAGGCGACCTTCGGCTTCACGGCCCTCAACCCGGGCGTGTACGTCTACCACTGCGCCACCGCGCCCGTCGGCATGCACATCGCCAACGGCATGTACGGCCTGATCGTCGTCGAGCCCAAGGAGGGCTTCGAGCCCGTCGACCGCGAGTACTACGTCATGCAGGGCGACTTCTACACCAAGGGCGACTTCGGCGAGAAGGGCCTG
>JBIQIQ010000023.1:0-24035 GCA_044507975.1 Deinococcaceae bacterium | reverse complement strand
TCCCCGGTTGATTTTGAGTCAACTGCGTCTACCGTTCCGCCATCTCGGCAGGCCCGCCCTGCATGTTAGCCTCTGCGAAGGGCGCGTGCCAAGCGCGCCCGTGACCTCGACCCGCGGCCTCGCGCCGCCAGATGGACGCCTTCGAACGTGGTCATGTCCCAGGCCATCACGGTAGTCAGCTTCCCGGGCAGCAACTGCGACGACGACGCGCGCCACGCGCTAGCCGGCGTGTTGGGCGCGCCCGTGCGGCTCGCGTGGCACGACGAGACCGACCTGTCGGGCTCGCTCGCCGTCGTCCTGCCGGGAGGGTTCAGCTTCGGAGACTACCTGCGCGGCGGGGCGCTCGCCGCGCACAGCCCCGTCATGCGGGCCGTAGCCGACTTCGCGTCGGCCGGCGGCCCCGTCCTCGGCATCTGCAACGGCTTCCAGGTGCTGACGGAGGCGGGGCTCTTGCCCGGTCAGCTGGCTCGCAACCGCTCCCTCGGCTTCGAATGCCGCGACGTGCACCTGAGGGTAGAGCGAGCCGCCGCCCCCTTTACGAGCCGCCTCGAGGCGGGCCAGGTGCTGAGGCTGCCGATCGCGCACGGCGAAGGGGCGTACTACGCCGAGGAAGAGACGCTCGCGAGGCTCGAGGGGGAAGGGCTCGTCGCCTTCCGCTACTGCGGCGCGGACGGCGCGGTGAGCGCCGACGCCAACGTGAACGGGTCGACCCGGTCGATCGCGGGCATCGTGAACGACGCCGGCAACGTCCTGGGCATGATGCCGCACCCGGAGCGCGCGGTCGAGCCGCTCCTCGGCTACCAGGACGGCTCGCTGGTCCTCGGGTCGCTCCTCGACGCCGTCCTGGCGGCCGCAGCGTGAGCTCGCGGGCGAGCGTCGTGCCGGCGGACGGATCGTTGCGCGACAGGGCGGGCGAGTTCGGGCTGACTCCGGACGAGTTCGACCTCGTCGTGGAGCGGCTCGGGCGCGAGCCCAACGTGACCGAGGCCGGCGTCTTCGGGGCGCTGTGGAGCGAGCACTGCGGCTACAAGAACTCCAAGCCCCTGCTCAGGCGCCTACCCACGGAGGGCGAGAGCGTGGTGCAGGGCCCCGGTGAGAACGCCGGGGTGGTCGACATCGGCGACGGCTGGGCGGTCGCGTTCAAGATGGAGAGCCACAACCACCCGAGCGCGGTCGAGCCCGTCCAGGGCGCCGCCACGGGCGTCGGTGGGATCCTGCGCGACATCTTCGCCATGGGCGCGCGGCCCTTCGCCGTGCTCGACTCGCTGCGCTTCGGAGAGCTGACCTCGGCCCGCTCGCGTCACCTGCTGGCTGGCGTCGTGGAGGGCATCGCGCTCTACGGGAACGCCATCGGCGTCCCGACGGTAGGTGGCGAGGTCGAGGTCAACCCCTGTTACGAGGAGAACCCTCTCGTCAACGTCATGGCGCTCGGTCTGATGCGTCACGAGGACCTGCGCAAGGGCACCGTCGGCGACGTCGGCAACCGCCTCTTCTACGTCGGCTCGAAGACCGGGCGCGACGGCTTGGGCGGCGCGGTGTTCGCCTCCGCCGACCTGTCCGGCGCGTCCGAGGCCGACCGGCCCGCGGTCCAGGTCGGTGACCCCTTCATGGAGAAGCTGCTGCTCGAGGCCTGCCTCGAGGCCATGGCCCGAGACCTCGTCGCGGGCGTTCAGGACATGGGCGCCGCCGGTCTCTCGTCGAGCGTCGGCGAGATGGCCCACAGGGCAGGCAGGGGCGTCGACCTCCATCTCGACCGCGTGCCGCGCCGCGAGGAGGGCATGACGGCCCTCGAGGTGATGCTCTCGGAGTCGCAGGAGCGGATGGTGCTGACGGCCCGGCCGGGCGAGGAGGAGGAGCTGGTGGCTCTCTTCGCCCGCTACGGCCTCGACGCCGTGGAGGTCGCCGTCGTGGCCGACCACGGCGAGCTGCGCCTGATCGAGGGAGGCGAGGTCGTCGCCGCCATGCCGGTCGCGGCCCTCAACGAGCCGCCGACCTACGTCCGCGACGGAGTGGAGGACCCCGCCGTCGCGGCGGCTAGGGAGCGCGACCTCGAGGGCCTCCAGCCGGCTCATGACAAGGTGGCGGCGCTGCTGGCTCTGATGGCCGCGCCCGCGATCGCCTCCAAGGAGCCCATCTACCGCCGCTTCGACCATCAGGTCATGACGAACACCGTGGTGCTGCCTGGGGCGGCGGACGCCGCCGTCCTGCGGGTCAAGGGCAGCCGCCTCGGCGTCGCCGCCACGGTGGACTGCAACTCGCGCTACGTTCGGCTCGCGCCGCGGCTGGGCGCCGCGCACGCGGTCGCCGAGGCGGCGCGCAACCTCAGCTGCGTAGGGGCGCGGCCGCTGGGCGTCACCGACAACCTGAACTTCGGTAACCCGACCGACCCGGCCGTCTACCATCAGCTGTCCGAGGCAGTCGAGGGCATAAGGGAGGCGTGCCTGGCTCTCGGCACGCCCGTCACCGGCGGCAACGTGAGCCTCTACAACCAGTACGGGGAGGGTGGTCGGGTCGTGGCCATCCACCCGACGCCGACGATCGGCATGGTCGGCGTCCTGGACGACGTCGAGGGGCGCGCCACCCAAGCGCTGAGACGCGCCGGAGACGTCCTGCTCCTGATCGGCTCGGGCCGTCCGACCCTCGGCGCCAGCGAGTACCTCTACCGGCTCCACGGGCTCGAGGCCGGCGCGCCGCCCGAGCTCGACCTGGCCGCGGAGGCGGCGGCGCAGGCCGTCGTCCGCGAGCTGGTGGCCGGCGGGGTGGTCGATACCGCGCACGACGCCTCCGTCGGCGGGCTGGCCGTCTGCCTGGCGGAGATGGCGGTCGCGGGGGGGATCGGGGCCGCCGCCCGCGTTCCCGCCGCCGGGAGCGGGGAGCTCGGCGACGATGTCGCCCTCTTCGGCGAGTCTGCCGCCCGCATCGTCGTGGCGGTGGAGAGCGGCTCCGTGGCTGCCGTGCTTGCCGCGTGCGAGCGCGCCGGCGTGCCGGTCGCGACGCTCGGCGAGGCCGGCGGCGCGCGCCTCGATCTCGCGGTGGGCGCAGCGGAAGCGCCGTCTCTGTCGGTCCAGTTGGACGATGTCACGGCCGCTTGGTCGAGGCCGTTCGCGGAAGCGCTAGGCTGAGCCATGACGCCCGACCTGGAGCTGCCCCTGGCCGACGACAAGCCCCGGGAGGAGTGCGGCGTGTTCGGCGTCTACCGCCCGGTGCCGGAGGCCCAGCACGAGGCCCCCGACCTCGCGCTGCTCTGCCAGCTCGGGCTGTTCGCCCTGCAGCACCGCGGCCAGGAGTCGTGCGGCATCTGCGTCTCGGACGGTGAAGAGGTCCGCATCGAGAAGGGCATGGGCCTCGTCACCCAGGTGTTCACCGACGAGCGCCTCGCCCGGCTCGCGTTGCCCCGTGCGCGCGTGGGCGTCGGGCACACCCGCTACTCGACCACGGGCTCGAGCCTGCTCTTCAACGCCCAGCCCCTGACCGTCCGCTCGAACAAGGGCGTGCTCGCGCTGGCGCACAACGGCAACTTCACGAACGCCAGGGAGCTCCGCAGTGCCATGCTCGCCACGGGCGCGGTCTTCCAGACGACGAACGACTCCGAGGTGATGCTCAACCTCATCGCCCGGTACTCCCGCCTCGACCTCAGGCGCGCCACCGCGATGGCGATGACGGAGCTCGAGGGTGGCTTCTCGGTGGTCCTGATGGACCAGGGGAGCCTGATTGGGCTCCGAGACCGGCATGGCGTCCGGCCCCTCGTCATCGGGGTGCTGCCGGGCGGCGGTTGGGTGCTGGCGTCGGAGCCCGCTGCCCTGCACGTCGCGGGAGCCGAGTACGTGCGCGACGTCGCACCCGGCGAGATGGTCGTCGTGGACGAGAGGGGCTTCCGCTCCGAGCAGGTGCTGCGCTCGCGGCCCACCCCCTGCGCCTTCGAGTGGATCTACTTCGCCCGCGGCGATTCCGTGCTCGACGGGGTGCCCGTGCACGACGCGCGGCTGAGGATGGGGGAGGAGCTCGCCCGCGAGGCGCCGGTCGCCGCCGACGTCGTCGTAGGCGTGCCAGAATCCGGCCTGGCGGCGGCCCTCGGCTACGCGCGAGCCAGCGGCGTGCCGTTCGACCTGGGGCTCTACCGCTCGCCCTACGCCGGACGTTCCTTCATCAACCCTACCCAGCACCTGCGGGAGTCGAAGGTGAAGCTTAAGCTCGCCGCGACCCCAGCGGTGAGCGGCAAGCGCGTGGTGCTCGTGGACGACTCGATAGTCCGCGGCACGACGTCCGGGCGCATCGTTCGGCTCCTCTTCGAGGCCGGTGCCGCCGAGGTCCACTTCCGCGTGTCCAGCCCGCCGATCCGCTACCCCTGCTACTACGGCATCGACACGGCGGCACGCCAGGAGCTGGCAGCCGCCACCCTGAGCGTGCAGGACATCAGGCAGCGGATCGGGGCCACGTCGCTCGCCTACCTGAGCGAGTCGGGCCTCCAGCGCGCGCTCGGCCTCGCCTCGGCGTGCCTGGCCTGCTTCGACGGGAGCTACCCGGCCGGAAAGCCGCAGCCCGCCGTGCCGGCCACGCTCGAGGAGAGCACTGCGCTTGTGTAGGCCGGGTCAGCCGGTGCGGCCGAGGACGAGCATCGCGTAGCGCCACAGGCGCGGCAGCCGGCGCCAGCGCTTCGGGTCGAGGCCCACCCGGAAGAGCCACTCGAGGCCCAGGCGTGTGGTCCAGCGCGGCATGCGCCGAACGGTGCCGGCGAGCACGTCCAGGGTGCCCCCGACGCCGATCATCACCGTCGCGCCCAGCTCGCGAGCGTGCCTGTGCAAGAAGAGCTCCTGACCCTCGCCGAGGCCCGCCAGCAGCAGCCCCGCCCCGCTGGCGGCCACCTCGCCGCACACCGCCTCCTCGTCCGCGCCGAAGTAGCCGTGGTGCGTGCCGACGACGCGCGTGCCGAAGCGGCGCTCGACCTCGCGCGCGGCCGCCTCGGCGACCCCGGGCTTCGCTCCCAGGAGGAAGGCGGTGACGCGGTCGCCTCCGAGCTCGAGGACGCGCTGCACCAGGTCGACCCCGGGCACGCGGCCCGGCAGCTCGATGCCTTGTCGGCGCGCGGCCCAGGCGACCCCCACGCCGTCGGCCACGACTAGGTCGGCGTGCCGCACGGCTTCGCCGAGGCCGCGGTCCGACATGGCCTGGACGACGATCTCCGGGTTGAGGGTGACCACGAGGCGGGCGGGGCCGTCGGAGCTAGGTCCTTTGCGCAGCGCCTCCAGGACCCACGCGGCGGCCTCGTCGAGCGAGACGGCGTCCAGCGGCATGCCCAGCACGTAGTGCCTCACCGCTCAGGCGGACCCCGGCCGCGTGAAGCGGTAGAGCGGCGCGACGCCTTCCGAGTCGACCTCCGCGAGCACGGGCGCCTGGCCCGAGACGGAGGCCGCCCCGGCCAGGCCGAGGTCCTGGTCTCCCCCGAGGGCGCGCAGGTAGCTGCCGACGGCGGAGTGCCACAGGGCCTCGATGGGATCGGGGTAGGAGCGCAGCATCGCGACGGCGAAGCCGGTGGCGCCGGTCTCGACGGTCGCTCCGGCCGCGGCGTCGCGGAGCAGGCCGGCGATCAGACCCGCGGCCAGCGCGTCGTCGAGGTCGGGAGCGTCGGAGAACCCGGCGCAGACGAGGTTCACGCGGCCCGCCGAGAGGCGCGCTGCCGCCTCGGCGATGGCGCGAGCGTTGAGCAGCGACCCCAGCAGCACGTGGGGCGCCCCGCTCACGGCGCCCAGGGCCTTGGGCGCGTTCTCGGTCAGGATGACCGCCGCGCGCCCCTCGACGTCGAGGTGGCGCAGCTCCGCCGGCGACGTGCCGTGGTTGAAGCGCTCGGGCGGGAAGCCCCCGCGCTCGCCCATGAGGAGGGTGGTCGCATCGGCCTCCGCCTCCTGCCTGGCCCGTCGCACGGACCCCGTGAGGGCGAAGCGCGCGAGGCCGAGGTCGAGGAGCAGTGGCGCGAGCGTGCCGGTCCGGAGCACGTCGATGAGGACTACGACGTCTTCGTAAGGTCCGGCGGGTGCCAGGTCGGTGTGGATCTGCATGTCCCTCGGGCTGCCCGCGGCGCCCGGCGTCCTCCGGTCTGGCGCAGGTCGCGCCGGCACGCGGACTCTACCACCCGGGGCGCACTTCCTGGCGTGACCGACGCGCGACCCGCCTCCCGCGCGCCGCTCGGTAGAGTGCTCCGTGCTCCCGGACTCCCGACCGCCCGACCTGCTCTCCGCCTACCTCGCCGGCGACCTGGCCGAGTTCTTCCAGCTCCGCCACGACGACGTGCAGGGCGCCCTCGAGCTCGCGCGCGACGTCGACCGCGGCGCGCTGACGGCGGCCATCCGCCCTCACGCCCGGCGCCTTGGCGCCTCCTCCAAGGCCCTGGACAACCTCGAGCGCCTGGCGCACCCGCGCGCCATGGCCGTCGTGACGGGTCAGCAGGCCGGGCTGCTCCTGGGACCGACGTACACGCTCTCGAAGGCGCTCGCTGCCGTCCGGCTGGCCGAACGTCTCGACAGCGAGGACAGGCCGGTGGTGCCCGTCTTCTGGGTGGCCAGCCAGGACCACGACGTCGCGGAGGTCGACCACGCCTACCTGCTCGACGCCTCGGAGTCGCTGAGGCGGGTCGATGTCGACCTCCCAGACGGCGTCGCCGTCGGCCGCATCCCGCTGCGCGCTCCGATGCTCGAGGCCGTCGCCGCTGCCCTCGCCCAACACACGCCGAGGGGGCGCTGCGAGGCCGAGGTCATGGCGGTCCTGGAGGCCGCCGCGTCTGTCTCGGAGAGCTTCGCCGACTGGTTCTCCGCTCAGCTCTACGGGCTTCTCGCGGACACCGGCATCGTCGTCGTCGATCCGCTCGTGCCCGAGGTGGCTGCCCTCTCGGCCCGCGTGCTCGAGCGCGAGGTGCTCGAGCCGCTGGCCGGACCCGAGCGCGTCAACGCCGCGGGCAGGAGCCTCAAGCGCCTCGGCTTCGCGCCCCAGCTGGGCCGCGCCGAGGGGGCGACGAACCTGTTCGTCGAGGTAGGGGGAGGCGCCGGCCTGCCGCGCCGCCAGCTCCTGCGTGCCGACGGCGGGTCGTTCGTCGCAGGCGGCGAGCGCTTCACCCGACGAGACCTGCTGGAGGTCCTGGCCAGCGACCCGACGGCCGTCACTCCGGCCGCCGGCCTGCGGCCGGTCGTGCAGGACGCGATCCTGCCGACGGTCGCCACGGTCGTCGGCCCGGGCGAGCTCGCCTACTTCGCGCAGCTGCGCGGCGTCTACGAGCTGCACGGCGTGCCGATGTCGCTGGCGTGGCCGCGGGCGAGCGTCACCGTCCTCGAGCCCGCGGCTGCGCGGCTGCTGGCCGCCTACGGGCTCACGGCCGCGAGGTTCCGGGCCGACCCCGAGGGCGCCCTAGAGAGCGTCCTCCTCGCCCGCCATGGTGCCGCCGGCGAGTTCAACCGCGCCACGAACGAGCTCGAGGAGGCGTTCGAGACCCTCCTCGCACACGTCGAAGCCATCGACCCTACGCTGCGCGGAACGGTGAGGCGCGGCCGCCGCAACCTCGAGGCGACGGTGTCGCGCCTGCGCGGCAAGTCGGCCGCGGCGCTGGGGCGTCGCGACGGCGAGACCAGGGGGCAGTTCGAGCGGCTGCACGCCCATCTCCTGCCGCTGGGTCAGCCGTCGGAGCGCGTGCTCTCGCCGTACAGCCACGTGCTCAAGTTCGGCCTCGCGCCCCTGCAGGACCGCCTGGCGCTGGTGGGTGAGGCGGGCGACCACGAGCTGCGGCTGTGACGCCGCCGCCAGGAGCGTAGTGCCGGCCGCGGCGGCTCAGCGCTTGATCGAGTAGTTGGGCGCGTCGGCCGTGATCGTCACGTCGTGGGGGTGCGACTCGACGAGGCTGGCCTGAGTGATGGTCACGAACCGGGCGCCCTCGCGGAACGTCGGCAGGTCGGGCGCGCCGCAGTAGCCCATCGCAGAGCGCAGGCCCCCGGCGAGCTGGTAGAGCACCTCCTGCACCGGTCCCTTGTACGCCACGATGCCCTCGATCCCCTCGGGCACGAGCTTGGCCCGGTCCTTGGCGCCCTCCTGGAAGTAGCGGTCGGCGCTGCCGCCGGCCATCGCGCCCAGGCTGCCCATCCCCCGGTAGGCCTTGTAGCGCCTGCCTTCTCGGAGCAGCTCCTCGCCCGGCGCCTCGGTCGTGCCCGCGAGGAGCGACCCCATCATCACCGTGTCGGCGCCGGCGGCGAGGGCCTTGGCGACGTCGCCCGAGTACTTCACGCCGCCGTCGGCGATGAGCGTGACCCCGGCGCCGCGCGTGACGTCGGCGACCGCCAGGATCGCGGAGAGCTGCGGCATGCCCACACCCGTGACGACGCGCGTGGTACAGATCGAGCCCGGACCCACCCCGACCTTGACGCCGTCGGCGCCGCGCTCGACGAGGTCGGCGGCCGCCTCCGCCGTCGCGACGTTCCCGGCCACGACCTCCACCTGGTACGACTCCTTGAGGTAGGAGAGCGCGTCCATGATCCCCTGGCTGTGCCCGTGGGCGCTGTCGAGCACGAGCACGTCGGCGCCCGCCTCGATCAGGGCCGCCGCGCGCGCCTCGAGGTCGGCCGAGACGCCCACCGCTCCCGCGACGCGGAGCCGGCCCAGCGAGTCCTTGGCGGCGTTGGGGTAGAGGGCCGCCTTGTTGATGTCCTTGATCGTGATCAAGCCTCGCAGGTTGAAGTGGTCGTCGACGACGAGCAGCTTCTCGACCTTGTGGTGCCGGAGAGCCTCGCGCGCTTGCTCGAGGGTCGTGCCCACCGGGACGGTGATCAGGTGCTCGGCGGTCATCAGCTCGGTGACGCCGCGGCTCATGTCGTCCTCGAAGCGCAGGTCACGGTTGGTGAGGATCCCGGCCAGGCGGCCGCCCTCCTCGACGATAGGCACCCCGCTGATGCGGTACTCGCGCATGAGCCGGTGGGCGTCGCCTACCGTCGCGTCGCGACCCAGCGTGATGGGGTCGACGATCATCCCGGACTCGGAGCGCTTGACCTTGCGCACCATCTCCGCCTGGTCCGCCACCGGCATCTTCTTGTGGACCACGCCGATGCCGCCGTTGCGAGCCATGGCGATCGCCATCCCGGCCTCGGTCACGGTGTCCATCGCCGCGGACACTAGGGGCATGCTCAGCCGGACGCTCGGCGTGAAGCGAGCCGAGACGTCGACGTCCTTGGGCAGCACGCTGCTCCGCGCCGGCAGGAGCAGCACGTCGTCGAAGGTGAGGGCCGTGCCGGCGATCTTCGCCTGCGCCGAGCGGGGCTTCGTCTGCGGTTCTGTCATGCGCCCTCCTTGGGCAACTCGGTCAGGCTGCGTAGCCAGCGTTCGGGCAGGCGCACGGCCCTACCGGTGCGATCGGTGGGCACGTGCTCGGTGGTGCCCGTCGCGACTAGCGCCCCGTCCGGCATGCGGACCAGACGGTAGGCGAACGCGACGCGGCGGCTGCGGGCCTCCGTCAGGGTAGACACGACGGCGACCTGGTCGTCGAAGTAGGCCGCGCTGCGGTAGACGACCTCGAGCCGGGAGACGGCCAACGAGAGGCCCGACTCCTCCATCTCGCGGTAGGAGAGCCCGCGTTCCCGCATCCACTCGACGCGGCCGGCCTCGAACCACACCGGGTACACGGAGTGGTGGACGACGCCCATCTGGTCGGTCTCGGCGAAGCGGGGGCGCAGGTGGGTGACCGTGTCGCGCGGTCGTGGAGAGAGGCTCTCGGGGGGCCGAACGGGTGGCTTCGTCACGCGCCTCGCACCGTCATGTGCCAGCATAGCCCCTCCCGAACGGGGCGGGGGCCGGTGGTAGACTCCGCCAGGGAGCGAGCTTTGAGCAGCCGTAGGCCGCGCACCATCGGCGCGGAGTTCCAGCTTCAGACGAAGTACCGGCGCGGTCAGCTCCCCGCCGCCCGCGGTCGCGTGGCGCCGGCATTCAAGGTCTACGCCAACCCGAAGGAGATCGCCCGGCTGCCGCAGCCCCACCTCAAGGGCGGCACCGGGGTGTGGTCCGCGCTGTCCGGAGCGCGCGGCGAGGCCGAGGGCGGCCGCATCAAGGACGCCCAGCTCGCCCAGCTCCTGTGGGCGGCGGCCGGCTTCACGAGCGGCGGCGAGCGCGTCCCCGCGAGCTCACAGGGGGTCTCGTCCGTCGAGGTCTACGTGATCGCACGCCAGGTCCGGAACCTGCTGGCGGGCGTCTACCACTACGACCCCAGCGAGCACAGCCTCGCCCACCTCAGCGTAGGCGACGCGACCGCTGCCCTCGACGAAGCGCTGCTCAGCGACCTCGAGCTGGGGGCGCAGGCCGCCCTGCTGTGCTTCACGGGCGTGCCCGACCGGCACCGCGGCGCGGACGGTGGCAGGGCCTACCGGTACCTCTACCTCGACGCCGGCGCCGCCGCGCAGGACGTCGTGCTGGCGGCGAGCGCCATGGGCCTCGCGACGCGGCTGATCGCCGACTTCTACGACGACGAGCTGACGGAGCTCTTGCAGGTCGACGGACGCGACGAGCACCCGCTGTGCGTCGTGGCCGTCGGTTCCTAGGGAAAGGTAGATCGTTATGTCCATCGAAGGTGCGGTCGTCGCTGGCGGTAACGCCGCCGTCCTGGAGAGCCTGGGACGTCACGCCCCCGGGCTGTGGAGCCCCGACGTGGCCTTCGTGCGCGGCGACGGCGTGCTGCTCTACGACGCCGACGGCAAGGAGTACATCGACTGCCTCGCCGGCATCGGCGTCGCCAGCGTCGGCCACGGGAACCCCCGACTGGCAGCTGCGGTCGCGGAGCAGGCCGCCCGGCTCATCGTGTGTCCGCAGAACCTCGGGAACGACGTGCGCGCCAGCTTCCTGGAGGAGCTCTTCACGTTCGTGGGTCCGCACCTGAGCCGCGCGTTCCTGTCGAACTCCGGGGCGGAAGCCAACGAGGCCGCGCTGAAGTGGGCGCGCGTCGCAACCGGCCGCCGGCGCTTCGTCGCCGCGCGGCGCGGTTTCTCCGGACGCACGCTCGGCGTGTTGCCCCTGACCTGGGAGCCCAAGTACCGGGAGCCGTTCGAGGGCGAGGCCTCTCCAGTGACGTTCGTCGACTTCGGCGACGAGGCGGGGCTCGCTGCCGCCGTCGACGACAGCACGGCCGCCGTCGTCCTCGAGCCGATCCAGGGGGAGAGCGGCATCCGGCCTGCACCTCACTCCTACCTCCGCCTCGCCCGCGACCTGACGCGGGAGCGCGGCGCCCTGCTGGTGCTCGACGAGATCCAGAGCGGGGTGGGCCGCACAGGCACCTTCCTCGCCTCCGAGGCGTCCGGCGTCCAGGCCGACGTCGTCACGCTCGCCAAGGGCCTGGCGGGCGGGGTGCCGATCGGCGCGACGCTCATGACGGATGCGGTCGCGGCGGCGATGCCGCCGGGCGGGCACGGCACCACCTTCGGCGGCAACCCCCTGGCCGCTGCCGCCGGTCTGGCCGTGCTCGGCGAGCTGAGGGAGCGCGACCTCATGCGGCACGCTGCCGACATGGGCGCCAGGCTCACGGAGGGTCTGCGCTCGCTCGGCGACCCCCGCGTCGCCGAGGTGCGCGGCCGTGGGCTCATGGTCGGCATGGAGCTGAGCGTGCCGGCCACTCCCGTCGTCTCCGACCTGATGGGCCGCGGCGTCGTCACGACGACCGGCGGCAGCCACACCGTGCGCTTCCTGCCGCCCCTCGTGATCTCGCCCGAGCAGGTCGACGTCGTCGTGCGCCGGGTGGGGGAGACATTGGCCTCCATCGCGTGAGGAAGTCGTGAGCGGGACCTGAGGCGCGGCACGTAAGATGCGCTCGATGTCCAGGTTCGAAGCGATGGCCCTCGAGCTCCTCGAGTACAAGGTCGAGGAGTACGTCGGCAAACGCTCCGTGCGTGGCGGCACGAAGTCGATGTGGGACCTCCTCGAGACGCTGATGCGCGACCGTGAGCGGCTCACGGCCGACCAGCGGGCGCGCCTCGACGAGGTAGGGCTCGCCCTGCAGTCCGCGGGTGGCGGGCAGAGCGCCGCCGCCGTAGCTGTGGGCATCGACCAGTTGGTGCTCGGCGCCGAGCCCGACGCGCTGCTGGCCGAGGACGACGGGCCGCAGCGGCCGCCGGACACCCCTCAGGAGCGCGAGGAGCACGCCGTGCTGCAGCGGCTCGCCCGCCGCGTCTGGTGGGACGACCTCGACGGCTTCGTGCAGCAGGTGGCTGCCGGCTGGAGGTCGCAGCGCGACCGCTACATGGCGCGCATCGCGCACGCCACGCAGAGGAACCTGAAGCTCAACGCCGGTCGCGCGACGTTCGTCCGCGACGCCAGCCTACGCGGCTTCAAGGTGCTCGAGCCCATACCGTCGCTCTCCGACCCTCTCGTCTCCCTCTCCGACGTCGACTCCCTCTCCGAGATCGCGCGCGACCTCATCGACCTGATCATGAAGATCGGGCGCGAGACCAGCCCGTTCCCCGACCTCGCCGTGCCGGAGGAGCGCGCCTTGCAGTACGTGCGCCAGGCGGCGCTGGCCGTGGCGGCGGACCCGTACGCGGGGCGCAGCTCGCCGGTGGACGCCCGGCTGCCGAGCAGCAAGCAGCTCCGGCTGGCGATCCAGGAGCTCAACCGGGAGCGCCTACCCGAGGAGCAGAAGTCGGTGCAGCGCCGCGAGCTCGAGAACCGCCTGGCCGAGGCCCTGGCTGCCGAGCGCAACGAGCGCATGGCATTCCACCGCGACGCTGCGATGCTCCAGGACGTCGTGCACACGTTCTTCGAGCGCCTCGCCGACTACCTGCCCACGACGGTGGGCGGGCGGGCCAGCGGTCCGCAGCTCGGAGGAGGCGTGCTGTTCGGCGTCAACCCGGCGCTGCGGGTCGAGCACATCGGCCCGACCACGTCCGAGGTGACCGTCCGGCTGGTCGGCCCGGTGAGGCTCTCGCTCGGCGGCCACGACTTCGCCTTCTCGGGCACCGGCGCCGCGCGCGTCCTCTTCGTCGACGACCGGGAGGTCGACCTCTCGCGCGGTGCCGTGGTCCAGCTCGGCAGGCAGCGATTGGCCGTCTTCCGGGAGGGCGACTACGTGCACCTGAGGCTGCGCGACGAGGGCCGCAGCCTCGCCCTGCGGCTGTCTGAGGCGCTGGTGGTCCTGCACGTCCTTACGAGCCAGAAGCGCGAGGAGCTGCTGACCGTGGCGAAGGTGATCGCCAACTCCGTGCGGGGAGAACCACAGGAGCTCGTGGTACAGGCCCTCAACCGCGCCCTGCAGATCTCGGCGCGCGCCCCCGACCGCCGCCAGGCGCTCTCCGGCTTGCTGAGGGGCGCCGCGCGCGCGGCCAGCGTCGACCTCGACAACGCTACCGTCGACGCGCTCGTCGACCACATCGAGGCCGCTGCCACGATCGATCCGAGCGACGTCGACGGCGCCCTGCAGCGCGCCGGCGCCGACGAGCTGACGTTCCAGCCCCTCAGCGGCGAGCCCCTCACGGTCGAGCTGGCCGGTCAGAAGATCACGGTGAGACAGTACCGGGGCCGCTCGCGCGGCGGTCAGGACAGCCTGGTCGCGATGTTGCCCGGGCGGGTCCTGGGGTCGTTCACCGACTACCTGCTCGCGTCGCTGGGCTCCGGTACCCTGGTGTTCGTGCGCGGCGACTCGGACCTGGCCGTACTGCACCTCTCGCAGGCGCGGCTCTACTCGACGGCCGTCTGACTGACGCCGCCCCCGGAGGTTGCGCCATGTCGGAAGCGATGAGCAGGGAAGACGTGGAGCGCGCCGCGGGCGACCTGCCCGGCTGGGCGGTCGCGGACGGCGCACTCGTCAAGGAGCTCAGGTTCCGTGGGTTCGACCAGGCGTTCGCGTTCCTGACGCGCGTCGCCATGCTGGCGGAGAAGCGCGGGCACCACCCCGACTTCAGCTGCGCTTACGACAGCGTGAGGCTGGAGCTGCGCTCCCACGACGCCGGCGGCGTCACCGAGCGCGACGTCGAGCTGGCGCGCGCGATCGAGGGCCTGCTGGCGGCACCGCTCAGCCCCCGTCGGGCCTAGGGCGGGTCGGCCGGATCCTCCTCGGACGGGTCGTCTGGCTCCTCGTCCGGTTCCTCGTCGGGTTCCTCTCGGTCGTCCTCGGACCCTGAAGGGTCGCCGCCGGGCTCTTCCGGCTCGCCCTCGTCCTGGCCGGCCTCTCGGTCCTCGGACTCCGCCTCCTCGCCGCCGGGAGCAGCGTCGACGACGGGCGCCCCGCTCGGCTGCGCGAAGACGTACGCCTGGCGCAGCAGGGCGAGGTCGTCGTCGTCGACGTCGCCGTCGCCGTCCAGGTCGGCCGGTAGGTTGACGCCGGAGCTCCCGTAGGCGACCGCGAGCTCGAGGAGGTCGCCGAACCCCACGACCCCGTCGCGGTCGAGGTCGGCCGGCGCGAACGCGCGCAGAGCAGCGAGCTCGGCCAGCTCCGCGGGTCCGGGCACCGCTTCGACGTCCGCGATGGCCATCGACATCACGCCGGCGCTGGCGGGTGGGAGGCCCAGGAGGGCGCCCAGCTCGTGCCTCAGGGCGGCGTCCAGCGCCCGGTGCTCCTCGGGGCGCACGAGTACGTGCACGCTGGCGCCCTCGGCCAGCGTGACGGTCAGGACGCCCGGTCCGAACAGCTCCTCCTCGCCGTACTCGAAGGAGTGCTCGGCTCCGGGGACGAGGACGAGGTCCACGGCGCCCTCGGCGGCGCGTTCCCAGACGTCCGCGGCGGCCTCCAGGCGAGCCGAGAGGAGGAGCGGCCCGCCGAGGTCGTCGACGTCGTACGCCGCCGACACAGGCTGATCCGGGGTGGGGAGTCCGGGAGCGCTCGCGTCCTGCTCCAGGGGGGGAGGCTCCGGTTCGTCCGGCGCCTCGCTGGGCGCTTCGAGCTCGCCTCCGGGCCGATCGGACGAGGCGGCGGGCTCCGGCGCGTCGCCGGCCAGTGCCGCCCTCACGGCGTCGACCACCGAGGGGGCGGCGGTAGGCCTGTCGGATCGGATCAGGGCGCCGTTCGCGTCGAGGGCAAGGTAGGTGCCGTCCTCGGCCAGGAGCCCGTCGTCGGTGAAGCGCCACAGGCCCTGCGAGAAGCCGACCAGCGGCGAGGCCAGGCCGGCGTCGGCGAGCGCTGCCACCAGGACGTCCTCGCCGACCCGCCACGCCGGACTGCCCGGCACGATCACGCGCCGACCCTCGGCCTCGCCTCCGAGTAGCTCGAGCGCCAGGCGGTCCCTGGGCGCCTCGTCCTCGCCGGCGCCGGGGTCGTCCGACAGCCACTCGCGCACGTCGAGCGTGACGGTCGTAAGGACCTTGCCGCCCTCGACGCTGCCCCTGACGTCCGCGACGGTGGCGACGTAGACCTCGTCCGCCAGCTCGAGGACCTCCCGCGGCGCGAGGGCGACGTAGGCGGTCGCCGCGGCCAGGGGCACCGCGGCGGCGAGCAGCGGCAGCAGCAGGCGGAGCCAGCCAGGTCGCGCGGCCCTCACTCGCTGGCCTCCTCGAAGCTGGTCCGGGGCTCCCGGGTCCCGGCGGCTCCCTCGGTGAGGACGGAGGACTCCGCGACGAGCTCGCCGCCGCGGCGCGAGGCGAACTCGGTAGCGCTGGCGAGCGACAGGGTGGCCGGAGGGGCCAGGGGCGTCAGCTCGAAGCGGAAGAGCTCGGCGTCGCCCGTCAGCGTCTCCCCGAGCACCGCCAGGTCGACCTGCAAGCGTCCGGGGCCGACGTCGGAGAACAGGGCGACGCCCGTGCGGGAGGAGCGCACGCTCCCCTCGACCAGAGCGAAGCTGCCGGCGTCCCAGGACACGGAGGTCGAGAGACCCTGCAGGGACCGGGCGTCGGAGACGCGGGCGCGCAGGGTCACGGGGCCCCTCACCTCGGTGTCGGGTGGCGCGAGGGACAGGCGCGGAGCGGGGGGCTCGACGACCCGGACCGTGAGCTCCTGGAAGGTAGAGGAGAGGTTCGCGTCGGACACGGCCAACGTGAAGGTGAAGGTGCCGAGCGCGGTGGGAGTGCCCTGCAGTACACCGCCGCCGAGCTGCAGGCCGGGAGGGAGCGTGCCCTGCTCGAGGCTGAACTCGTAGGGCCTCAGCCCGCCGACGGCGTGCACGGGCGCCCGGTAGGGCTCGTCGACGACTGCGTCCGGAAGGTCGACGGCGAGGAACCTCAACGTCTCGCCGGGCGCGTCCATCTCGCCAGCGCACGCTGCGAGGAGGAGTGCCAACGTGAGGGCGCGAGCTGCCTGCCTGAACACCGAGGTCCCTCCAAGGGCGATCGCCGTAGCGGGTGAAAGCCTACCCTATGCCGTATGAGGCCCGCGCCGCCGTCACGTCCCCGCCAGCCCTCGGGCGTCCTGCCGGCGCTGCTGGCGCTGCCGCTCGCCGAGGCCGTCCCCGCCGAGCTGATCCGGCACCTGCACGTGACGGCCGGCGCCCGGCGGCGCTACCGAGTTAGCCCCGCCTGGACGGCGCTGGGTGGCCGGCTCGTCACGGTGGAGCTCGAGGAGGCCGCCAGGATCGCCGGCGAGCTCAGGGCGGCCGGCGGGGCCGCGGCCGCAGCGTCGGGGGCGACGTTGGTGGCGGCCGTGGTGCTGCACGAGCTCATGCACGCCGTGCTCGCGACCGTGGACTGGTACCCCGCGGTGAAGGACGAGCTCGGCGCCCGTCTCGGGGACCGCGGCGCGATCGACGCGCTGACAGCTTTCGCGCGCGTCTATCCCAGCCCGACCGGTGACGCCGGCGCCGAGGTGCTCACGGAGGAGCTCGCGCTCCTCGGCCTGGCGGACCGCAACGCGGCGTTCCTGCCCCTCGCGGCCCTCTTCGACCCCGGCCCCGCGCGGGCCGACCTGGCCCCGGCGTGGGAGGCCGCGCTGGCCGGCCTCGCAGCGGTGCCGGCGCCCATCAGCGCGGGGGAGGGCGCCGGCGCCCCGCGACCGGGGTCGCCGACCGCGAGCCTCCTCGACCTGCTGACGCTGCCTCTGCGCCTGCATCCGACCTCGCTCACGGCGCAGCTCGCCGAGGCGCTGCGGGCCTGGGGGCTCGTGCTGGGCGGAGGCGACGTCGGGCTTACGACGAGGGCGCTACGGGCCCTCGACCTGTTGCGCGAGCAGGAGGTCCGGGCGCCGGGACCATCGGGTCCGGAAGGCGGCCCGCCGCCGGCCTGGCAGCTGTTCGACGAGGAGGAGGGCGAGGTCAGCTACAGCCGCGACGAGCCGTGGATGCGCAGCGCTGTCATCGTCGCGAAGAGCCTGCCGGTGTGGTTCGCGCAGCTCTCCGAGTGGCACGGGACGCGGGTCGAGCGGCTCGACGACGTGCCCGACGCAGCGCTGGCCGACCTCGCGGCCGACGGTTACGACACGCTCTGGCTCGTGGGCGTATGGGAGCGGAGCGAGGCCTCGCTCAGGATCAAGCGGCACCAGGGCATCGACGCCGACCTGGGCAGCGCCTACGCCGTCCACGACCACGTGGTTGCGGCCGCGCTGGGCGGGGAGGAGGCCTTGGCGCGGCTGCGCGAGCGCGCGGCCCGGCACGGCGTCAGGCTCGCGGCCGACATGGTCGCCAACCACACTGCTGTCGACTCGCGCTGGGTGGAGGAGCGACCGGAGTGGTTCGTGCAGTCGTCCGAGCCGCCGTTCCCGGGGTACGCGTTCACCGGTCCGGACCTCTCGCCCGGCAGGCCTTTCGCCGTCCGCCTCGAGGACGGGTACTTCGCGGGGGACGACGCCGCCGTCGTGTTCGAGCGCCTCGACCGCGCGACCGGCGAGCGCCGCTACCTGTTCCACGGCAACGACGGGACGGGCCTCCCGTGGAACGACACGGCGCAGGTCGACTTCCTCCACCCGGAGGCGAGGCGAGCCGTCGTCGCGACGGTCGTGGACGTCGCCAGGCGGTTCCCGGTGCTGCGGTTCGACGCAGCGATGGCGTTGGTGAGGCGCCACGTCCGGCGCCTCTGGCATCCGCCGCCCGGGGAGGGGGGAGCGATCCCGTCGCGAAGCCTCCTGGCGGTCGACCCCGAGCGCTTCGACGCGCTGATGCCCGGCGAGCTCTGGCGGGAGGTCGTGGAGGCCGTGGCGGAGCGTGCGCCCGGCACGATGCTCCTGGCCGAGGCCTTCTGGCTGATGGAGGAGACGTTCGTCAAGCGCCTCGGGATGCACCGCGTCTACCACAGTGCCTTCATGCAGCTGCTGGCGGACGGGCGCGACGGCGAGCTGAGGCGATTGCTCGAAGACGCGCAGCGCCGGGACCCGGCGGTCCTCGAGCGCTTCGTCAACTACCTGACGACCCCGGACGAACAGAGCGCGCGCGATACGTTCGGCACGGGTGACCGCTACTTCGGCGTCGCGACCCTGCTGTGCACGCTCCCCGGGACCCCGCTCTTCGGCCACGGGCAGTCGGAGGGGTTGGCCGAGACGTACGGCATGGAGTACGCGCGGCCCCGCCACCCCGAGCGGCCGGACGAGGGGTTCAGGGCTCACCACCGGCGGGTGCTGGCGCCGCTGCTGAGGCTGCGCGAGCGCTTCGCGGGCGCCGAGGGCCTGGCGTTCCTGCGCCTGCTAGGCGACGACGGTGTCGAGCACGAGCACGTCCATGCGTTCGGGTACCGGCCCTCAGGCGGTCGAGGCGCGACGCTCGTGCTGTTCAACCACGACCGAGGTCCGGCGTCCGGGACGCTCGTCGCCTCGGACGGACCGGCCTGGGAGGCGCTGGGGCTACCGCTGCCGGCCGTGGGCGGTCGGCTCGTCGGCAGGAGGCACCCTGACGGCGCGGAGGTCGCCTGGCACCACGAGGACCTGTTGGGCGGTTGGCGCGCCGACCTCGGGCCTTTCGAGGCGCGCGTGGTCCTCGACCTGCGCGTGGAGGCAGCTGCTGTGGCTACGCTCGCCTCCCCGGCGCGCGGTCGGCGGTCGCGTCCGGGCGCGACGGACCTGCCGGTAAGGGCGGCCGCCGAGGCCCGCGCCCGCGCGCCAAGGCGCGGGCTCAGGCGCGCGCGTGCGCTCCGAGGCGGCGGCTCTGGAGGTGGGTGAGGGCGAGCGCCAGGGCGTCGGCCTCGTGGTCGGTGGAGGGTTGGCGCGCCAGCTCGAGGAGCGCCCGCACCATGAACGCGACCTGCCCCTTGGAGGCGCGGCCCGTGCCGACCAGCGCCTGCTTCACCTCGAGAGGGCCGTACTCGAAGACGGGCACGCCGAGGTCGGCGGCGCACAGCAGCACCACTCCGTAGGCCTGCCCCACCTTGAACGCGGTCGCCTTCTGCCGATGGAAGTACTGCGACTCGATCGCCACGGCGTCCGGGCGGTGCTGGGACAGGAACGAGGCGACGCCGTCGCGCAGCGCCGCCAGGCGCTTGGGCGCGAGGTCGCCCGAGCCGGTCCGCAGCAAGGTGGAGCCGAGGAGGCGCGCCTGCTTGCGCTCCTCCTCGACGGCTCCCAGCCCCAGGTTCGCGAGCCCCGGGTCGATGCCCACGACCCTGTAGGGGTCCGCAGCCTGCGCCACGCTCAGTACTCTGCCAGGTAGCGTTCCAGCTCCCAGGGGTGCACGGCGATGCGGTAGTCGTCGTACTCGAGCGTCTTGGCGGCCACGAACTGCTTGTACGCGTGCTCGCCGAGGGCGTCGACCACGACCTTGTCGCGCTTGAGGTTGCCGATGGCCTCGCGCAGCGTCATGGGCAGCTCGCGGATCTTGTGGCGGCGGCGGTCGCGGACGCTCATCGAGTAGATGTTGCGGTTGACGGGAGGCGGCGGCTCGAGCTTGCGCTCCAGTCCGTCGATGCCGGCAGCGCAGATCGCCGCCAGAGCGAGGTAGGGGTTGCACGACGGGTCGGGCATGCGGAGCTCGGCCCGCGTGCTGTTGCCCCTGCGGGCCGGCACGCGGATCATGGCGCTGCGGTTCGAGACCGACCAGGCGATGTTCGTCGGCGCCTCGTAGCCGGGGGTCAGGCGCTTGAAGGAGTTGACGGTCGGGTTCGTCACCGCGACGATGCCGGTGGCGTGCTCGAGCACGCCCGCGATCCAGTGCTCCATCACGGCGGACAGCTGGTGCCGGCCGTCCTCGTCGTAGAAGGCGTTGCTGCCGTCCTTGAACACGCTCATGTGGCAGTGCATGCCGGAGCCGTTGATGCCCTGGACGGGCTTCGGCATGAACGTGGCGTGCAGCCCGTGGTTGAGGGCGATGCGCTTGACGACGGTGCGGAACGTCAGGATGTTGTCGGCCGTCGTGAGCGCCGGGGCGTACTTGAAGTCGATCTCGTGCTGGCCGGGAGCGACCTCGTGGTGGGCGGCCTCGATCTCGAAGCCCATGGCGACGAGGGTGTTCACCATGTCGCGGCGGGCGTCCTCGCCCTTGTCGACGGGCGCGAGGTCGAAGTAGCCGGCGGCGTCGTTGGTGGCGGTGGTCGGCTCACCGCGCTCGCCGCGCTGGAACAGGAAGAACTCCGGCTCGGTGCCCACGATGAAGTCGTCGTACCCGAGGCCGCGCAGCCTCTCGATCTGGCGCTTGAGGACGTACCGCGGGTCGCCGGGGAAGGGTGAGCCGTCGGGGAGGGCGATGTCGCACAGCAGGCGTGCGACCGTGCCCCGGCCGGGGCCTTCCATCGACTCGGGCAGCACGAGGAACGTGTCGAGGTCCGGCCGGAGGAGCATGTCGGACTCCTCGATGCGGGCGAACCCCTGGATCGACGAACCGTCGAACATGATCTCGCCGTCGAGCGCCTTCTCGAACTGGGATCGCGGTACCTCGGCGTTCTTGATCTGTCCGAGGATGTCGGAGAACTGCAGCCTGAGGAAGTTGACGTCGAGTTCCTTCAGCTGTGCGCGGACGTCGGCGGTGGTAGTGGCCATATGTCCTTTCGACCTGCTCGTCGTAACGCTTGGACTCGTTGGGCGCGTTACGCGACGAAGCGTAATTCACAGAACGCCAAAGCGTCAATGTCTGTCAGCACGCTGGGTCGGCGTGCGCGGTACGACCGCTCGCGGCCCGAAGGTGGCCGTCCGGGCGACCGCCGGGGAACGCCCTTCACACCCGCTTAACTCACGGTCCGACGAGGCTCGGAAGGCGCGCAACGCGCGTTGACAGCGCATCGGGGCGAGACTAGGATGCACCCAACCGCCGCCAGTCGTAACGCTCCATCCAAGGGAGGACGTAGGTCGATGAAGAGAGCACTCTGTGTCTTGGTACTTGCCCTAGTGGGCGCCGCGCTGGCCCAGCCGCCGGTCGCGAACGTCGGCACGCTGATGTCGTACACGGGCGCGCTGGCCGAGTACGGCCCCGCGATCAACAACGGCGCCACGCTGGCCGCCGAGCAGCTCAACGCCGCCGCCACGGCGGTGCTGGGCGGGCCGATCGTCAACATCATCACCGAGGACGACGCCACCAACCCCTCGCAGGGCGTCGACCGCGCCCGCAAGCTCGTCAACACCGACGGCGTCGTCGCCATCGTGGGCGCCCTGTCCAGCGGCGTCTCGGTGTCGGTGGCCGAGTCCGTGACGATCCCCGGCCAGGTCGTCCAGATCTCGCCCGCCAGCACGTCGCCCCTCATCGCCACGCTGCCCGACGCCGAGGACTACATCTACCGCACGGTGTCGTCCGACGCGCTGCAGGGCGTCGTGCTGGCGCAGCTCGCCCGCGGCGAGATCGTCGACGGCGTCTCGTACGACCGCGCGGCCGTGATCTACGTGAACAACCCGTACGGCCAGGGCCTCGCCGAGGCGTTCTCGGCGGCGTTCCAGGCGCGCGGCGGCACCGTTACCGCCAGCGTCGGCCACCCCGAGGAGCCGCAGCCGACGTACGCCGGCGTGCTCGACCAGCTCCTCGCCGGCGACCCTCAGGTCGTCATCGCCGCCTCCTACCCGGGCAACGCGACGGTCTTCATGCAGGAGGCCCGCGACCTCTACGGCTTCGGCAACTGGATGCTGACCGACGGCACCAAGTCGCTCGAGATCATCGACGCCCTGGGCGCCGACGCCGTCGAGGGCCTCTACGGCACCGCCGCCGGCGCCGACCCCGAGTGGGAAGGCTACGTCCGCTTCTCCGACGCCTACAACGCCGCCTACGAGCAGCGCCCGCCGCTCCCGTACATCGACACCGCGTACGACGCGGTGGCCGTGATCGGCCTCGCCATCGCCAAGGCGCACATCGACGGCGTCGAGATCACCGCGGCGAACGTCCGCGACCGCCTGCGCGAGGTCTCGAACCCCGACGGCGAGGTCGTCGGCGTCGGTGACTTCGAGGAGGCGATGCGCCTGCTCCAGATCGGCAGCCCGATCAACTACACCGGCGCGGCCGGCGAGGTCGACTTCGACGACCTCGGCGACGTCGTCACGCCCGTCGAGGTCTGGCAGTACCAGGGCGGCGACATCGTGTCCAACCAGGTGCGCACCGCCGACCAGATCCCGGCGCAGTAAGCGACTACCAGGGCCGCTCCGGCCCCGGGTACGACGAGCGGGGAGCCCTCGGGCTCCCCGCTCGCTTCGTTCGCCGGCGGCGCTCGTCCGGAGTCAGTCCCTGGTGAGCGAGACGACCTTCTCCTCCGGCAGCACCCCTCGGGGGCGGTAGAGGACGATGAAGAGCATCAGCAGGGAGATCAGGAGGAAGCGCACGTAGGGCCCGCGCTGCGGCAGCGCAGGCGAGATCGCCGCCAGCGTCGGGCGGAGGGTGTCGACGAGGAAGCTGGCCCCGGTCCAGATCGCCCAGACGAGCAGCGCCCCCAGGACCGCCCCGCGGTTGTTGCCGCTGCCTCCCAGCATCAGCATCACCCAGATGAGGAACGTGCCGTAGAGCGGGTCGAAGTGGCCGTAGTCGATGGCGACGACGTAGTGGGCGTAGAGCGATCCGCCCATGCCCATGATCACCGCGCCGACGACGAACGCCTGCATGCGGAACGCGGCGACGTTCTTGCCGCTCATCGCGGCGGCGTCCTCGTCCTCGCGCACGGCGCGCAGCACGCGGCCCCAGGGCGAGCGGATCGCACGCTCGAGCCCCATGAACACGAGGAAGAGCACCAACGCCACGATGGCGACGTAGATGTACGGGTAGTCGCGCGGCGCCAGCGGCGCGAAGAACGAGTTCACGAAGCCCGGGAGCCAGTCGCAGCCCGCGCCGGAGAGGCACGAAAGAGGCTGGGGCAGGCCGCGCAGCGGCTGAGGGCCGTTGGCCAGCCAGCGCTCGTTCTGGAACACCAGGCGCACCAGCTCCGCGATGCCGATCGTGGCGATCGCCAGGTAGTCGCCGCGCAGCCGCAGGGTGGGCCCGCCGACGAGCAGCGCCAGCAGGCCGGCCGCGACGCCAGCAGCGAGCAGACCCACCCAGAACGGCGCCCCGAGTCCGAAGGCCTGCTGCGTGAACGCGGCCAGCGAGCCGGTCGGCATGTTCGTCGTGACCAGCGCCGACGTGAACGCGCCGATCGCGAAGAACGCTGCGATGCCGATGTTGAAGAGGCCGGTGTAGCCCCACTGGACGTTCAACCCGAGCGTCAGGACGGCGTACACGCTGCCCATCAGGAGGAACGTCGTGATGTAGGAGAGCGTGCCGGCGGGCAGGAGCGTGGCCATGCCGGCGGCGATGACCAGGGCGAGGACGACGGACACGGCGTGCTTGAAGACCGCGGAGCGGCCGCCGAGCACCACCACGAGGAGCAGGTAGAGGGGCACGGCCAGCAGCACGCTGCGCGGCAGGAGCGACGGGTCCATCAGCGCCCCCTGCCCATCAGGCCCTCGGGCCGCACGAGCAGCGCGAGGATCATCACCACGAACGCAGCGGCGGGGCCGTAGGCCGGGTTGACGAACGCGCTGGAGACCTGCCACACGATGCCCATGACGAACGCCCCCATCAGGGCGCCGTAGACGTTGCCGATGGTGCCGAGGATCACCGCGGCGAACAGCGGCAGCAGGAGCCACCAGCCCATCTCGGGCCGCAGCTGCACGTCGAGGCCGTAGAGCATCCCGCCGGCGCCCGCCAAGGCGCCGCCCACCATCCAGGTCCAGAACACCACGCGCTCGGTGGGGATCCCGCTGATGCGCGCCAGGTCGGCGTTGTCGGCCATCGCGCGCATCGCCTTGCCCG
>JBIQIQ010000022.1:16214-24040 GCA_044507975.1 Deinococcaceae bacterium | reverse complement strand
CCGCGCTCTCCGACCCGGTGCGCCGTGAGCTGCTCACGGCCATCGGCGCCGGCGAGGCGACTGTCAGCGGATTGGTCGAGCGACTCGGCATCTCCCAGCCCCAGGTGTCCAAGCACCTGGCGGTCCTGAAAGGGGCGGGGCTCGTGCGCGTGCGGCCCCAGGGCAGGTGGCGCTTCTACAGCGTCGACGCCCGCGCCCTCGGCCGGGTCCGCGAGTGGCTGGAGAGGTTCAGCGCCATCTGGAACGAGCGGCTCGACCGGCTCGACGACCTGGTGGCCGAGATCGAGGAGGAAGGCTCATGACCGTGAGGACGAACCGTAAGGGCAGCGCCAAGCTGGCAGTCGTCTCCGACACCGCCTACACCATCGAGCGCGAGTTCGGGGGCTCGGCGGCCGCGGTGTTCCGCGCCATGACGGAGCCCGAGTACGTGAAGCGGTGGTGGGGGTTCCCGGGCTCCGAGTGGCTCGACTGCCAGGCGGACGTGAGGCCCGGCGGCTACTGGCGCAACTCGGTCCGGGACTCGGGACAGGAGGTCTCCTTCCACGGCTGGTACCAGGAGGTCGACCGGCCGCACCGCTCGGTCCACACCGAGGTGTACGAGGGCGTCCCTGGCGGTGGCCCGGAGTCGACGGAGCCCAGCACCCTGATCACGACCGAGCTCTCGGAGCAAGGCGGCGTCACGACCCTGAGGGCGCACGTCGAGTGTCACAGCCCGGAGGTCCTCGGCATGATCCTGGAGAGCGGCATGGAGTCCGGTATGCAGGTCTCCTACGACCGGCTGGACGACCTGCTCCCCGAAGCCGAGGGCTGAGCCGCTACGCTGTCCGCGTGCCAGGAGCCCAGCCACGGGCTGGGCTCCCCGGCGCGGAGGTGTGCATGCGCTTCGAGCTAGAGCAAGCGTCGCAGGTGCTGCGGCGCACTCCCGCGACCCTTCAGGCCCTCCTCGAGGGCCTCGACGACGTGTGGGTCCACGCCGACGAGGGCGAGGGCACGTTCAGCCCCTTCGAGGTGGTCGGCCACATGCTCGAGGCGGAGCGCAGCAACTGGCTGCCGCGCGCTCGCACGATCCGCGCGGCCGACCCGGAGGCCTCCTTCCTGCCCTTCGACCGCTACGAGCACAGGCGCCGTCACGCCGGGCGCCCCCTCGAGGAGCTCCTCGACGAGTTCGCCGCCCTGCGCCGGGCCAGCCTCGCCGAGGTCGCCTCCTGGGGACTGGGCGAGTCGGCCCTCGACGCGCGCGCTTCGCACCCGGACCTCGGGACCGTGACCTTGCGGCAACTCCTCTCGACCTGGGTCGTCCACGACCTTGGCCACCTGGCGCAGGTCGCGCGCGTCATGGCCAAGCGCTACCGCGAGGACGTCGGGCCGTGGGAGCGTTACCTCCCGGTCCTGCACGACCGTCCGCGGCCCGCGAGCTGAGGGCGGCGGGTCGGGCTCCGCCCTGCCCTAGACTCCTGTAGTCGAACGTACGCGCCGCGCTGCCTCGCGCGGAGCGACGAGGGGAGACCCGATGAGCGACCGCCCGCACGTGTTCACCATGGAGCCGCTGGAGGCGTCGGAGCGGGAGGTGGGCACGTGGCTCTGGGCGCTGGAGGAGGCCCGCCGCGGCCTGCACCGCGCCCTGCGGGACGTGGAGCAGGACGAGCTCGACTGGCGTGGTCCCAGCGGACGCGACAACTCGATCGGCACGCTCCTCAACCACATCGCCGGCGTCGAGCTGAGCTGGTGCTACTACGACGTCTACGACGAGGAGTTCCCACCCGAGCTCATGAGCCTCTTCCCCCACCAGCACGACCGCGAGCCGGACGGGACCTTGGTGCACGTCGCGGGCATCGACCTCCAGACGCACCTGCACCTCCTCCAGGAGGTGAGGCGCGACGTGCTGGGGCGGCTGCGAGGCATGGACCTGGAGGACTGGCACCGCCTGCGCGAGCCCGGGAACGAGGACTACGCCATGACGCCGGCCTGGACCGTGTACCACCTCGTCGAGCACGAGGCCGGGCACATGTTCGAGATCCGGGCCATCCGGCGCCGCTGGCGGCAGGCGCGGCCCGCGGCGCCAGGGCCGTGAGCGCGGGGCGGCGCTCCGTGTGGTGCCAAACCCGGCTGAACCCGGCGCCTCCTACGCGGCGTACTGCGCCAGCCACGCCCTGAGGGCTTCGGTGTCCGGGTCCCACAGGATGGTGCCTAGCGGGACCCGCACGACCTCGACCTCGGCGCCGGCCGTGCCCAGGTAGGCCGCGACCGCCTCCCCCTCGGCCAGGGCCGGGTCGTCGGTGCCCAGCACGATCAGCGCCCATTTACCATCGAGACGCCCTCGGGGAGGCTCGGTGAGCGCCAAGCCGGGGCGCAGCAAGGCGGCTCCGGCGTACGCCTCCGGGTGGCGCGCCAGGCTGGCCAGCGCCAGGTCCGCCCCGTCCGCGTGCCCCACCAGGAGCAGCGGTCCGCCGCCCAGCTCGTAGTGCCCCGTGGCCTGTGCCACGAAGGCGGCCAGCTCGTCGGCGGCCAGGTTCAGCTCGGGTACGTCGGGCGCGCCTGCGGCCGAGCGGCTCACGAACGCCGGGCGGCCCGCGTCGGCCACGTGGCCCCTCAGCGCCAGCACGTGGGCGTCGCGCGCGGCCTCGCGGGCCTGCCCGATCAGGGTCGTCTCGTCGCCCCCGGGCCCGTGCAGCAGCACCAGCGTCGGGGCTCCCTGGCCGGGGCCAGGCACGAAGCGGTGCGTCCAACCGAGGTCGCGCCGCGGCGGCCGCGGTTCGCCGGGCAGGGCGATGCTCGGCAGCACGGCCTCGAGCTCGGCGCGGCGGCTCTCCATGTCGGGCGGCAGCACCAGAGCCTCGCCGAGGCTCTCCAGGGGCTCGTCGAGGGCGAGGCCGGGCCCGTCGCTCGCGACCTCGACGATGGCGCCGGAGGGCTCGCGGAAGTACGCCGACCTGAAGTAGCCGTGCTCGCGGAGCGGGCTCACGGCGAGCAACCGCTTCCTGGCGAACTCGCGCATGCGGCCGGGGAAGGTGTCCATGTCGCCCCGGAACGCGACGTGGTGCAGCGTCCCCACGCCGCCGGCCGACGGCCAGAAGCCCGAGGCGTCGCGCACGTACACCGTGTTACCGACGTCGGCGGCGGACCGGTAGGTGACGACGGAGTCGGTGGCGTCTACCTCCTCGAACCCCAACAGGTCGGTCAGCACCTCGCCGGTGGCCTCGACCTGATCCGACCAGAACGTGACGTGGTGGATGCCGCGCACGGCCGCCTCCGAAGGCACACCGGCGCGCTCGCCTCCCGCGGCTTGCGGCGCGTCGTCGACCCCGACCAGCACGACCGGTAGGCCGTCGGGGTCCTCGAGGCTCAAGGTCGTCGAGCCGCCCTTCCCGGTCGGACCGCCGAAGCGCACGCCGCGGGAGAGGAGCCGCTCGTACCAGAACCCGATCGCCTCGCGCGGCAGGGTGAGGCCGAGCTCGGCGGCCTGCCCCGTCCCGCGCCGGCCCAGCGCCGTGTCCGGCCAGGCGAAGAAGGTCAGCCCCGTCCCGGGGCGCCCGTCGGTCGGGGCGTAGAACAGGTGCAGCGTCGAAGGGTCCTGGTGGTTGACGGTGCGCTTCACCAGCCGCAGGCCCAACAGGCCCACGTAGAAGTCGACGTTCGCCTGCACGTCCCCGGTTATGCCTGTCACGTGGTGTAGCCCGCTCGCGGTCATGATGCCGTCATTCTGAGGCCCGTCTCCGGCGCGAGCCGTCGTGCCAGTGCCTGCGCGTAGTCCTGGGCCCTGAGGCTCCGGGTCAGTAGAACTGGATCACGTTGTTCTTCCCGAGGATCGAGAAGCGTGGCGAGTCGAGGTAGAGGCCCACGTAGACGTCGGGTGCGGGCCGCTCCCCTTGGAGGTCCGTGGCGCTCACCGTGAAGACGATAGGGCCGAGCGTGTCGCGGTCGGGCCGCGCGTCGAGCAGTTGGTCGCCGTTGCCGTCCGGGCCGTTGCCGTGGAGGTCGTTCTCGCCCGGCTCGAAGAACGTGCCGAGGTCGACGAGCTCCGGCGTCCCGTCCACGTAGACGCCGAACTCGGCGTTGCCCTGCACCGTGGTCCCGCGCATCACGAGGTTGGCGCCCCCGTGCCACAGGCCGCCCATGCCGTTGGATTGGAGCTCGCTCGCCGTGACGTGAGCGGTCGCGGTGCCCGAGGTCGCCAGGCCGTGCTGGGCGTTGTCGTAGAGGCGCGCTGCGTCGAGACTCGCGGTGGCGGCTCCGGCGACGGCGATGCCGCTGACCCCGTTCCCGAAGGCCTCGATGCCGGCTGCGAGCAGCTCGGCTCCACCGGTCACGATCACACCCGCCTCCTCGTTGTCGTGCGCGGAACCGCCCTCCAACTCGACCAGGGCCTCTCCGAGCGCCAGCAGGCCGGTCTCGTTGCTCGTCAGCTCGAGGTCCCGTCCGGTCAGGTCTCCGCCGCTGGCGTAGACGCCGAAGGCGTTCTCGGTCGCCACGACGCCGCTCAGCTCCACCGTCCCTTCCAGGACCGTGGAGCCGATGGCGAAGCCGCGCAGGGTGAGGTCCGCCGCGCCGCCGTTCGCGGCGAAAGCCAGGCCGACCACGTCGCCGCCGGCGCCCAGGCCGTCGAGGACCGTGCCGGAGGCCGACTCGCCCTTCACCGTGACGCCGGGAGGCATGTTGGGGCCCGGCGTGAGGACGGCGCCGCCCATGTCGAAGGCGATCGTGGGCCAGGACTCGCCGGTGCCGGCGCTGTAGACGCCGTCGAGGAGCAGGACGGTGTCGCCCGGTTCGGTCTCGGCGAGGGCGCGACCGAGCGTGCGGTAGGGGTCGTCCGGGGTTCCCGCGCCGGCGCCGTCGTCCCCGTCGGGCCCGGAGGTGATCGGTGTGACCTCGAGCGCTGCCTCTAGCTTCGTGTCGCCTCCCGCCGCTGCGAGCACCAGGTCCTTGGCGCCGACCTCTGCCCCGTGGGGCACCTGCACCGAGAGCGAGAGGGAGCCCGGCGCCTGCTCGAGCACGTCGACGTCCAGGCCCCCCAGCGAGACGCTCGTCGCCCTCTCGAGGTTCTCGCCCGTGACGCTCAGCCTCACCTCGCCGCGCCCCTGCGGCACCTGACGGCTCCCCCCGCCGCCTTCCACCGTCACCTCGCTCGGGCGAGCGACGGCGCGCGCTACCCGCAGCGTGAGCGTCTCCGTGCGCGTCACGTCACCGCCCTCCGCCCGCACGGCGGGGAACGTCGTGCCGATCGTCGCCGCGTCGGTCGCCTTGACCCTCAGGACGCCGGCATCGCCCGTGACGACCAGCGGCTCGGCCTCGAGCCCGGTGACGGCGCCGGCCAGCGTTACGGTGACCGGAGCGTCGAAGCCTCCGCTGCGCGCGATGGCTACGCCTACCTCCCCAGTCTCCGTGACCCGCACCTCGAGCGTGGCGGGCTCGAGGCGCAGCGTGAACGTGGGAACGCCGGGGCCCTCCGCCTGCCGGCAGGCCGTGAGCGCGGTCGCCGACAGCGCCAGCAGGCCGAGGTACGCGCCGAGTCTCATACTGCCTCCTAGCGGATCGAGCTGAACGGGACGATGACGAGCCAGGTCAGCGTGATCGGCGTCGTGCCGTCGCTGACGGTGACGGAGAAGTAGGCCTCGATGTCGGCGGTGAGGAACTCGTCGCTCAGCCGGCCCGGGTACCAGGAGAGCGGGCCGGGCACCTGGGCGGTGCCGCCGCTGTTCGTCAGCGGCACGCTCTCCTTGCGCGCGCAGTTCGCGCAGCGCGCCGAGAACGCGTAGGTGATCGCGTTGGGGTCGGCGGGCCTCTCCGGGTCGACGGCCTCGACCGTCAGGGTGAGCGGGTTGCTGCTCGGCACCGCGCGCCCCCCGTAGGGGATCGGTCCCGTGGCCGTCTGCCCGGAGGACGGGTCGGGGTAGTAGCGGCCCGACACGGTCAGCGGGCGCGTGACGTTCGGCGGCAGGTTCGGAGGCGGGTCGGTGACGAACACCGAGAACGTGCGCGCCGGGCTGGCTGCGCCCTGCGGGTCGACCGCGGTCAGGGTCACGCTGCGCTGGCCGAGCACGTTGAACACGGCCCGCCCGTAGCAGACGTCGGTGCCGATGACGACCGCCTCGACGACGTCGGGCGCCTGGGCCGCCCAGCGCAGGGCGCTGCAGTCGAGCTTCGAGTTGGGGTCGCTCGCCGCGGCGCTGATGAAGAGCGGCACCGTCTGCTGCACGGTGTCGCTGCCGGCGCTCCCGTAGGCCACCGGCGGGGTGTTGACGACGTCGACCCTGAAGGTTGCCGTGGAGCGCGCGTTCCGCTTGTCGGTCGCCGTGACCGTGACGGTCCTCAGCCCCGGGGTGGCGAAGACGTGCCTGCCCGTCGGCAGGGGGCCGTCGCGGTCGGAGGACAGGGTCACCGTGGGTACCCCGTCCTCGGGGTCGGTCACGCAGTAGATGCCGACGCAGGCGCCGTTGGAGAAGAAGAACCCGAGCTCCACCGGCCTGCCGAGGTCGATCCGGTTGTCGGGCCGCTGGACGAAGATGATCGGCGGCGAGTTCTCCGACCTTCCGAACTCGCGGCTCAGGGAGTAGAGCGTCCCGTTGCTCTCGGCGAGGCGGCCGATGACGGGGATGTCGACGATGAAGCCGTAGTAGGCCTCGAGTGAGCCCCTGAGCACCCAGAACGGGTCGCGCGGGATCTTGGCGTCGAGCTCGAGGCCGAGCTTCGCGCCGATCGTCGGCCCCGTGATCCCGTAGAGCATCAGGGCGCCCTCCGCCTTGAGGTACGTCTGGGCGTTGAGGCCGGCCGTGACGTCGAAGGACTGGTCGAAGCTCGTGTCGAAGAGCGGCCCGGGCGCGATGTCCTCCCAGCCCCGGTCGTCGGTCCACTTAGCCCCGATGCGCGCGTCGGCCGTCTGGACCGCCGCGTAGCGGAAGCGCAGGTTCACCTCGCCCGACGCCCCGACGAACACGTAGACGGTCGGGACGATGCACACGGGCACCGGTCCGATGGCGAAGCACTTGGGCGCGAAGCGGTACTCGGCGACCTTGATCTCCTTCGAGAGCTTGGCGCTGGCCTCGCCCGACACGGTGAGCTGGGCGTGCTGCTGCACGCCGATCCACGCCTCGAACCGGTCGACGCACACCGGCGGCAGCTCGAGGCAGCCCTCGATGCCCACGCCGACGTGGTAGCCGGCGTTGAAGAAGAGCTCGCCCGAGACCCTCACCTTGGCCGTCACGGGGCCTTCGTGGAGGTCGAGCACGACCTCGTCGAAGCCCGCCCTGAAGCTGAAGCCGTCGCCCACGCCGACAGCCGGGCCGATCTGGCTGGCCGGGCCCACGGTGAGGCCGTCGACGAAGGTGGTCGCGCTCACCAGCTCGGCCGGCGCGAGTTCGGCGCTGGCGTCGAGCTCTCCCTGGTGCACCGCGTCGGTGAGGTTCGCCTGGGTCGTCTCGAGCACGAGGTCGTCGCCCTCCCGCCGCACCTCCTTGACCTTGCGGAGGTAGCCGTAGGGGGCGGCGGCGGAAGGCTCCGACACGAGCACGTCGTCCGGAGCCAGGCTCGCGAGCACCCCGGTCACGTCCGAGAAGCGCATCACGCCCGTGTCCGGGTCGTAAGACTCGAGCGCGGCCCGCGTGGCGTCGTCCGTGACCTTGGTGGTGTCGGGCACGACGACGGGGCGGGCGGGAGGAGGCTGAACGCCGCCCGCTGGGCCGCAGGCGACCACGAGAACCAACAGCAGGCCCACTGAGGCCAGGCGGCGAGCGCGGCTGGCCGCGGTCAGAGGTCCTCCCACGGATCACCTCCGATGCAAGAGGCGGGCGCCCGCTTGGCGTCCACTCAGTTCGGCATCGTTCCAAGTTTGG
>JBIQIQ010000022.1:1415-16114 GCA_044507975.1 Deinococcaceae bacterium | reverse complement strand
CGGCGTCCGCACGCTGGTCCTCGCCGCCGATCCCCTGGCGGTCGCTCTGCGGCACCTCCCGGGCCGGACGTTGGTCTCGCCCAACGAGCGAGCGGCCAGCGCCGTGAGGGGGCGCCGCTCGTTCCCCACCACCCTCGCGAGCCGCGCGGCGCGCACGGTGCTGGGCTCCGGGTCGAGACCGGCGGGATCGTTCGCGCGGCTCTTGGCCCTGCGCGAGGCCGTGGCGCTGGTCCTCGCGCCCGCCGACGTCGAGGGCACGGCCCGCCGGTTCCAGCCCGTCGTGAGCGAGCTCCTCAGGGCTGGCCTCGCGGCCGACCCCCGCACCTTCGCGGCGCTAGCGAGCGGAGCCGGCCGCCGCTCCCTGGAGGTCGCTCAGGTGGCCATGGCGTACGTCGAGGCGCTGGACGTCGTCGGCGCCGTCGACCCCGCCGAGCTCATGTGGCGCGCCGCGTCCGCGGGTCCCGAGCCGGCGCGCGTTCTCGTGAGCGGCTACTCGCGGTTCGGCGACGGCGAGGTCGCTTTCCTCGCGGCGCTGGCCGCGCCCGGGTCGGTGGCCGTGCTCCCGGCCGGTTTCGCAGCGAGCGAGGCCGCGGCCACGCAGCTCGCGGCCCGCGGGTGGAGCGTCGAGCGGGACGAGCTGGTGGGGGACGGCCCCGGGCCGCGTCTGGCGGCGCGCTTCACGGCGTCGCGGGCGGGTGCCGCGGCGCGGCCCGAGGACGGCGCGGCCGCGGCGGCGTTCCGCCTCGCCGACGAGGAGGACGAGGTGCGCTTCGCTCTCTCCCGGGTGCAGCGGCTCCTGGCTGATGGCGTGCCGGCCGAGCGCATCGTGCTGGTCGCGCGCGACGAGCGCGGCTACGGCCCCCTCGTGAAGGCCGTGGGGGCGGAGTTCGGCGTGCCGGTCCGGCTCGCGTACTCCCTCCCCTTGCGCGAGACGCGGCTGGGGGAGGTGGTGTCGCTGCTGCTCGAGGCCGTCGGGTCCGGCCTGCCGTTCGAGACCACGGCGCGGGCGTTCAGGCACCCTCTCACGCGGGCGCTGCCGGAGGAGGCCTGGTCCGCCGCCCGCGCCAGGCACCCGTCCGGCCCACGGGAGTGGGAGAGCGTCGGCGTCGGCGCCGCGAGCCTGCTCGAGTGGCCCGCGGAGGCGAGCTCGGAGAGCTACCTGGAGCTGCTGCGCGCGACGCTGGCCGGGCTGGGCACCGCGGAGCTCGCCACCGGGCTCGACGGCAGGGCTCTGAGGCGCCTCGCGGTGGCGCTACGTGAGGCGGTCCCGGCGGCGGGGTCGGTGCGGGTGTCCCTGGGCGCCTTCCTCGCCCGAGTCAGGGACGTCCTGGACGTCACGGCCGTGGCGGCCGACCCGTGGCGCAGGGGCACCGTCGAGCTGCACACGCCGCTCGCGGTGTTCGGGGCGCGCTACGACCACGTCCTCGCTCTGGGACTCTCCGAGGGCGTCTTCCCCGAGGCCGCCGTCGAGGACCCGGTCATCGACCTCCACGAGCGGCGCGCCCTGGCGGGCGTGGGCCTGGCGCTGGAGGACGCGCAAGGCGCGGCCGAGCGCGAGGAGCTCTCGTTCCTCGCCGTGCTCCACGCCGCCGGCTCCAGCGTCACGCTGACGTGCCCGGACAGCTTCGGCGGCACCGAGCGCCTGCCGAGCCCGCTCTTCGCGGCGCTGGGCGTGCCCGAGCCTTCTCGGCCCGGTCCGCGCCGCCCCGCCAGCCCGTTGGAGGAGCTGATCGCGACGCTACCCACCCGGGCCGGCCCCGCGCGCTCCGCGTGGGAGGTGGAGCGGCGCCGCGAGGGCGCCGACGCGCCCGACGCGCACGACGGCGTGGTGGGCCTGCCGCTGCCGGTGGCCGGGCCCTTCAGCGCGACGCAGCTCACGAGCTTCGGGCAGTGCTCCTTCAAGTGGTTCGCCGGGCACGGGCTGGGCCTCAGGGAGCCGCTGGAGGCCGAGGACGACGTCAGCCCCGCCACGGTCGGGACGATCTACCACGAGACCCTCAAGCTCGCCGTGGAGCGCGCGCGCTCGGAGGCCCCCACCTCAACCGGGCCGCCGGAGTCGGACCCGTTCCGCGCCGCGGTCGTCCGGCACCTGCCGCGGGCCTACGACGACGCGCACCGCCGGTTCGAGGAGCTCGGCACCCGCGTCAGGTCCGCCACCTGGAGCCTCCAGCGGCGCGAGAACCTCGACAAGCTCTCGAGGCTGGTGATGTCGCCCGACTTCGTCGACCCGGGGGCGCGCGTCAGCGACCTCGAGGTGAGCTTCACCGGCGTGTGGCGCGGCCTCAGGGTGCGGGGCTTCGTCGACCGCATCGACGTAGTCGGCGACGACGGGGACGAGCGCCTCGTCTTCACCGATTACAAGCTGGGCAAGGCGCCTCCCAAGGGCGCGAAGTCCGATAGGGGCACGCTGAGCCTCGACGTCCAGCTCTCCCTCTACGTCGAGGCCGCCGCTCCCGCGCTGCACCCCGGACGGCAGGTCGCCGCGGCGCGCTACCTCTCGGTCAACGGAGCGTCCGTGAGCAAGGCCGTCGACCTCGCGAAGCTGGACGGCGCCGGGCTCGACGCCCTCGTCTCCCGCTTCGTCGGCTCGCTCGCCGGCGGCGCGTTCCCCATCGACCCCGACCCCAGGCAGGAGGCCTGCGCCTACTGCGCGTTCGACATCGTGTGCCGGCGCGGGCCGCGGCTCTCCCGCAAGATGGTCGGCCGGGGCGGTGGCGGCAGCGGCGCCGGAGAGGACCCGGCATGAGACCGCCCGAGGGCGCAGGCTCCCAGCTCGCCCGCGACGCCGCCGGCGACCTGACGGCGGAGCAGGCGCGCGCGGCGTTCGCGCCGGGCTCGGTGGCGGTAGTGGCGGGCGCCGGCACCGGCAAGACGAAGATGCTCGCCCACCGCTACCTCCACCATCTCGACGAGGGCCTCTCGCCGCTCGGCGTCGTGGCCGTGACCTTCACCGAGAAGGCCGCGGCCGAGCTGCGCAGCCGCATCAGGGCGCTGGTGCGCTCCCAGAGGCCCGGCGACCGCCGCGCGCTCGCAGAGCTCGAGGCGGCGCAGATCAGCACGGTGCACGCGCTCGCGGCGCGGGTCTGCCGCGACCACCCCGGCGAGGCCGAGGTCGCGCCCGACTTCACGGTGCGCGACGACGTCGAGGCCGCGCTCCAGGAGGTCGATCGTCTCGAGGAGGCGATCGCGACGCTGCCTCCCGAGGTCGTAGAGGCGGTCCCGGTCTACCTGCTGCGCAGCGTGCTGCGGGCGCTCGTCGCCGACCCTCTCAGCGCGGAGCCGGCGTTGGAGAGGGGGCGGGACGACTGGCGGGCCCTCCTGCAGAGCGAGCAGGGGGCGGCGTACGCCCGCCTGGCCGGTGACCCTCGCTGGCGGGAGTGGCGGTCGGTCCTGAGCGGGCACCGCGGCGCCGATGGCGACAAGGCCGAGGCCGCCCGCGCGTACGCCCTGTCCGCGCTCGAGGCGCTGCTGGGCGGGGATCCGGCCCGGGCCCTCGACCTGGCGCGGCTCGTCGACCTGCGGGGAGGCAAGGGGTCCGCGTGGCCCGACGGGAGCCTCGAGGCGGTGAAGGCGGCGACCGGCGCGGTCAGGCAGGCGGTCAGGCAGGAGTGCGAGAAGGGACCGCTGGCGCTGGCCTGGAGCGAGGCCGACGAGGCGTTCGCCGCCATGCTGCCCCACCTGAGGGCGGCCTACGCGCACGCGGCCGGCCGTCTCGAGGCCGCGCGGCGCCAGTCGCGCGAGCTCGGCTTCGCGGACCTCGAGGTGCACGCCCTGCGGGCTCTCGAGCACCCGCACGTGCGTGACCACTACCGGGAGCGCTGGCGAGCCTTGCTCGTCGACGAGTTCCAGGACACGAACCCCGCTCAGGCGCGCATCCTGGGGCATCTCGTGGAGGGCGCCAAGCTCACGGTGGTCGGCGACGAGAAGCAGTCGATCTACGGGTTCCGCGGTGCCGACGTCGGGGTCTTCCGCAGCTTCCGAGCGCGCATCGTGGCCGACGGCGGGCTGGAGGTCGTGCTCACACGCACGTTCCGGGCGCACGATGGGCTCGCCGGCAGCCAGGAGCCGGCGTTCGCGAGCCTCCTGGGCCCGCTCCACCAGCCCCTCACGGCCGCGCGTCCGGCCCCGAGCCAGGCGGGGCCATACCTCTCGTTCCACGCCTGCGTGGGCAGGGGCAACGCGCAGCCACGGCGCCTCAACGAGGCGCACCTCGTCGCACGTCTGGTCCGGGAGCTGGTCGACGGCGGCACGCTCGTCACCGACCCCGACAGCGGCGAGGAGCGGCCGCTGCGCTACGGCGACGTCGCCGTCCTCGCGCGCGGCAACGCGCCCTTCGAGACGTTCGCGGCGGTGCTGCCGTCGCTGGGCGTGCCGGCGGTGGAGGTGGCCGGCGGGGACCTGCTCGGCACGCGCGAGGCCAAGGACGGCGAGGCCGCGCTGCGTCTTCTCGCCGACCGCGGGGACGACCTGGCCCTCGCCGCCGTGCTGCGCTCGCCGTTCTTCGCCGTCGACGACGCCGCGCTCCTGGAGCTGGCTCGGTCCGTGCCTCCCGAGCTGACGTGGTGGGAGCACCTCGCCGCGACCGATCCGGGTGGCGAGCTGGGGCGCGCCCGCGGCGTGCTCGCTGAGGTGCTGGAGCGGCGCTGGGACGACGTGCCGAGCCGCCTGCTGGCCTCGCTCGACGAGGCGACCGGCTACTCGGCCGTCGTCGCGAACCTCCCGGGCGGCCGCCGTCGGCTCGCCGACTGGCGCGCCTTCCTGGCCCTCCTGAGGCGGCTCGAGGGCTGGCACCGCGATGCCTTCGCCGTCTCGCGGCAGCTCCGGCGGCTGCGCCTAGCCGAGGTGGAGCTGCCGCGGCCCACCCTCCAGGCGGGCGACGCCGTCACTCTCACGACGATCCACCGCAGCAAGGGCCTCGAGTGGCCAGTGGTGGTGGTGGCCGACCTCAGCTACCAGGGCGCCAACGACGACACCACGCTCGCGCTCGACGCCGAGCTGGGCCTGGGGGTGCGCCTGACGTCGAGCCAGGGAGACGCGCTCGACCCCGTGATCCTGGGCCTGCTCAGGCACAGGCGTTCGGGCGCCGCGGAGGACGAGCTGCGGCGCCTGCTCTACGTGGCGTTGACGCGGGCGCGCGAGCGGCTGATCCTCACGACCAGCGAGCGCGGCAAGGGGAACCTGACCTTGCTGGAACCCGCCCTCGAGGCGGCGGGCATCGCGTGCGTGGAGGTGCCGCTCGACCTGGGCCTCGCGCATCCCGACCCGCCGCTTCCCTCCCCCGGGGAGCACGGGCTGCTGGCGGCGCCGTAGCCCGTAGGCCGGTCGGCACGGGCCGACCGCGGGTGCGACCGACCGAGCGTGCATATACACTCATGTCGTGGTCGCTCCTGAACGCATCGAGGCCACGCGGGCCTGCTCCTGCCTGAGCGCGCGCAAGACGGCCAGGCTGCTCACGAGGCACTACGACGAGCACCTGCGCCCGACCGGCATCAGGTCGACCCAGTTCTCGATCCTCGCCGCGCTGGCCAACACCGGCGGCGCGCCGATGACGCGGCTGGCCGACATCCTCGGCCTGGAGCGCACGACCCTGTCGCGGAGCGCCGAGGTGCTGGCCGAGCGGGGCTGGGTCGCGTCGGCGCCGACGGAGGACGCGCGCGAGCGCCTCCTGCGCCTGACGGCTGCCGGTCGGGCGCAGCTCGAGCGCTCCTTGCCCGCCTGGGAGGCAGCGCAGGCGGCGGCGGACGCCGTGGTCGGCGCGGCTCAGTAGTCCCCGTAGTCGAACGTGCCGGTCGAGGGGTCGAAGCTCTCGCAGCCGGCAGCTGCCCAGCAGCTCTGGGCGTTCATCGTGTCCGACAGCGTCTGGCCGTCGGCCAAGCTGGACGTGCAGTCCTCGAACGTCGTGCACGTCCCGCCGCCTCCACCACCGCTCCCGCCCCCAACCCACTGGGCCACCGTCTGCTCGCCGAACGCCAGGACGAGCACGCCGAGGGCGAACTCGCGCTGGTCGGCAGACGAGGCGCTCGACCAGTTGGCCTGCACGCGCTCCCACACCGCGCGGGCCTGCGACAGCACGACCTGCTCGTCCTGGGCGAGCCCGGGGTAGCTCTGCGCGACCGCCTGGAGGGCCTGCGCGCGCTCGACGTCGGTGAACGAGTAGGCGTAGCCGATCTGCGCGAGGACGAACTCGAGCGCCTCGATGAAGGCGACGGCGTCGTCGTGCGTCAGCGAGGCGTACCGGCCCGTCGCGATCACGGGCGAGCCTCCCGGTGCGGGAGGCTGCGCAGCCGGCTGTCGCGCTTCCGCCGGACCGGCGACCCGCGTGAGCAGGACCTCGATCTCGGTCTCGGGCAGGACGACCCCGTTCACGACCTCGTAGAACCAGATGCCGAGCCGGTCGCCCTCGACGATGGCCTCGAAACCGAGCTGGCCATCGGCCGAGCTGGCGACGCCCACTCCGACGCCGTTCTCGACCCAGCCCTCGAGCTGCAGGTAGACGCCTGGCCCCTCCAGATGTCCGCTCAGACGCCCGCCCTGCGCCGCGAACTGCAAGCGGAACGTGCCGGTGTCCAGCCGGGTCTCGAACGTGCCCCCGAAGCCCTGCGCGGCGCCGATGTGCAGGATGGCGAGTATCGACCAGGCGAGGGCGGCCTTTCGGATGGTGCCTGTGCGAGTCATGCCGTCCAGCTTGCGGGGCCGGGCGTCACGCCACCGTCACGCGACCGGCACCGCCCTGGGTGACCACAGGATGGTCACATCGTGACCACGAGCGGATCAGGGGCTGTCGAGCGAGAGCCGGTACGCGGGCTGCACGGAGCCTGGACCGTCGACGATGAACCGCAGGTCGCGGAGCACCCCGTCCGCCAGCCCGTAGACCCAGGCCCGCACGGTCAGGTCCTGGCCGCGGGCCCAGGCGGACTGGACGATGCTCGTATGGCAGAGGTTGCGGGCCTGCTCGACGGCGTTCAGCTCGACGAGCCGCCGTGAGCGAGCCTGGCCCTCTAGCCCCTCGAGCTGCGCCGCATGGCGCGAGGCCACGTCCTTGACGTGCCGCAGCCAGTTGTCGAGAAGGCCGTGGGTGCGGCCGTCGAGCGCGGCGGAGATGCCGCCGCACCCGTAGTGGCCGACGACGATGATATGTGCGACCTTCAGCACGTCGACGGCATAGCCCAGCACGGTGAGGACGTTGAGGTCCGTGTGAGGCACGACGTTGGCCACGTTGCGGTGCACGAACACCTCGCCGGGCTCCAGGCCCGCGATCACGTTGGCGCTCACCCGGGAGTCCGAGCAGCCTATCCACAGGTACCGGGGCGCCTGCTGCAGCTCCAGGCGCGTGAAGTAGGCGGGGTCGCGGGCGACGGCGTCGGCGGCCCAGACGCGGTTGCGCGTGAGGAGCTCGGACGGGTCCACCAGTCAGTATTACCGCATGCGCCGGGGCGGGGCGCCGGGCTGTACGTAGTGACCACTGGGTGGCCACCGCGTGGTCATACAGCGTAGCGACCGTCCGCCTGGCGGCGTCGCGCTCAGAAGTCTCCGTCAGCGACGTGAAGGCAGGTGACTCCCAGCTCGCGCCACATCTGCACGACGCGGTTGCGGTCCTCCAGGACGCAGAGCACCTGGGAGCGGTCGTAATCGCGCTCGAACCAGTCGCGCTTGAGCACGTCGTCCGGGGTGTGGTCGTGGAAGTCGCGCATCAGCAGACGCTGGTAGGTCACGCCGTGCCTCTCCAGCCACCGTTCGGTGACGTCGCGCGTGTCGTCGCGTCGACCGGTCACGATGTGGATCTCGTAGCCGGCGGCAGCCAGCGCGTTCACGACCTCGATCACGGGCAGGATCGGCTCGTCGTCCCCCGCGGCGGCGAAGAAGGAGTCGTAGTCGCGCGGCTTCTGGCGCACGAAGCGCTCGCGATGCTTGGTGTCCGACAAGGTGCCGTCGAGGTCGCAGATGACGATCTTGCTCATAGGCGTCCGAGTCTAGGCTTTCCGAGGTCAGCTGAGCCGGCGGAAGGCCACCGCCCGGGTCGGCCGCATGATCAGCTCCTCGAACGCCCTGCCCATGCGGTCGGGCTCTGGGGTCATCCCGGCCTCCAGCCACCACTGGACGAGCGCCACGAGTGAAGCCACGACGTGGTTGACCGCGGCGTCCGTCGGGAGGAGGGCGCCCTCGCGGGGCGCGAGGCTGAGTCCCAGGCTGGTGGCCGCCACCTCGCGTGCCCGTCCCAGCAGGTCGACGGTGCGCAGCCCGCTGATCAGGACCCGGCACAGGTCGGCGTTGTCCCGCACGTAGGAGAACACCATGGCGCCGTTGCGCGATGCGTCCTCGTCGGCGAGCGTCGGTGCGAGGAGAGTCATGAGGTCGGCGAGCAGGTCCTCCAGCAGATCGACGAGCAGCGCCTCCTTCGTGGGGAAGTGCCGGAAGTAGGTCGCATAACCGACGTCGGCGCGCTCGGCGACGTCCCGGATCGTCACCGCCTCGAAGCCCCTCTCGAGGACGAGGTCGACCAGCGCCTCGCGCAGGCGCGCGCGTGTACGGCGCACCCGCGCGTCGAGCTTCGTCGCGACCCCAGGCATGGCTCACAGTCTAGCCTCATGTTGGTTATGAAACAGGCTGTATCATATCTACGTGATGAGCAGCAGCGAAGCGCAGGTCGCGGCCGCGGCCGCCGATGGGCCGGAGCGGGCCTCGGCTGGCTGCCCCTTCCATGGCGGTGCGGTACGGCGGAGCCAGCCACCCGGGGATGAGGCTGCCTCTCCGACGGGGCGGGGCGGGGTCGAACTGACGACCCTGGCAGCGGCGAGGCAAGTGCTCCGCGCCGGAGACGTCGCGAGGCAGGACGGGTTCGGCATCCAGCAGGCTGCCAGGTCGCCGATCAAGATGAAGCCGCCCGTGCTGTGGCAGGACGGGGAGGAGCACAAGGCCCAGAGGACGGCCATCGCACGCTTCTTCACGCCAGCGGCCGCCAAGGGCCGCTACCGCCCGCTGATGGAGCGGCTGGCCGACGAGCTGGTGGCGGAGATCGCGACCGAGGGGCGCGCCGAGCTCAGCGGCAAGGCGATGCGCATGGCGGTGGCCGTGGCCGCGGAGGTCGTCGGCCTCACCGACAGCCTCAGGCCGGGCATGCACGCCCGCATCGAGGCGTTCATCGCCAACGGGGCGGCGAAGCTGGCGTGGGACCCGCGTCAGCTAGTGCGCTTCGTCAAGCTTCAGAAGGCGATCGCCGACTACTTCAGGCTCGACGTCAAGCCGGCGATCGACGTGCGGCGCAAGGAGCCGCGCGACGACGTCATCTCCCACCTGATCTCGCAGGGGCGCAGCGACCAGGACATCCTCATCGAAGCGATCACCTACGGGGCCGCCGGCATGGTCACGACGCGCGAGTTCATCTCGATGGCGGCCTGGCACCTGCTCGACGCTCCCCATCTCAAGGAGCGCTACCTCGCCGGCGACGAGCCGGAACGACAGGCCATCCTCGCCGAGGTCATCCGCCTGGAGCCGGTCGTAGGCCGGCTGTTCCGGCGCCTGGAAGGCGACCTGGAGCTCGCCGACGCGGAGGCGATACCCGCCGGGTCGCGCGTCGTCATCGACGTGAGGACCGCGAACGCCGACGCGTCCGCGGTCGGGCCGCACCCCCTGTGCCTCGACCCGGACAGGCAGATCGCAGCCAAGGGGGTCCAGGGTTACGGGCTCTCGTTCGGTGACGGTCAGCACCGATGCCCGGGCAGCTTCCTGGCGCTCGAGGAGGCCGACGTCTTCCTGCACCGCCTGCTCTCGCTGGAGGGGTTGCGCCTCTCCCGGCCACCCACCGTGACCTACAACGATCTCGTCCAGGGGTACGAGCTCCGCGACATGTGGGTGGAGTCCGCGACGAGCTGAGCGGAGCGGCCCGCGCGGGCTAACCTCTCGACATGGAGCGAGCCCACCACGAGGTCGACTACGTCGCGCCGCTGGCGGACGGCGCCAGCAAGAACGACCGCTACGTCGAGCTGCGAGCGTACGTGAAGGCCCTCGTCGAGCACGAGACCGACTGGCTCGCGAACCTCGCGAACGTCGCCGCGGCCGTCTACGATCACGTGCCAGGCCTGAACTGGGCCGGCTTCTACCTGATGAAGGGTGGCGAGCTGGTGCTGGGGCCCTTCCAGGGGCGGCCCGCCTGCGTGCGGATCGCCGTGGGCCGCGGCGTCTGCGGAGCGGCCGTGAGCGAGCGCCGCAGCCAGGTGGTCCCCGACGTGCACGCGTTCCCGGGCCACATCGCCTGCGACGCCCGGTCGCGCTCCGAGATCGTCGTGCCCATCATCGTCGAGGGCGACGTGGTAGGCGTGCTGGACCTCGACTCCCCGCGGGTCGGCACCTTCGACATCGAGGACCGCAGGGCGCTGGAGACCGTCGTCAAGGACGTCGTCCCCCACGTCGACTGGAAGGCCGCCACCCGCGTCTGAGCCAGTTGCGGCAGCTAGGCCGCCTCGGCCTGGGCCGCCTCGAACTGAGAGCGATAGAGCCGAGCGTAGGCTCCGTCCGCCGCCAGCAGTTGCTCGTGCGAGCCCCGCTCGACGATGCGGCCGTGCTCCATGACGAGGATCACGTCGGCCCCGGTGATCGTGGAGAGGCGGTGGGCGATGACGAAGCTGGTGCGGTCGCCGCGCAGGGCCTGCATGGCCTGCTGGAGCAGGTGCTCCGTGCGGGTGTCCACCGAGCTCGTGGCCTCGTCCAGGATCATGATCGGAGGGTCGGCCAGCAGCGCGCGAGCGATCGTGATGAGCTGCTTCTCCCCGACGCTGATCTGCCCGCCCTCGTCGTCGACGATCGTCTCGTAGCCCTCCGGCAGGCTGTGCACGAAGCGGTCGACGTAGGCCGCCTTGGCGGCGCTCATGACCTCCGCTTGGGTAGCGTCCTCACGTCCGTAGGCGATGTTGTCGTAGATCGAGCCCTTGAACAGCCAGGTGTCCTGGAGGACCATCCCGAGGTTGCGCCTCAGCTCGTGCCGGGGCATCTTGGCGATGTCCTTGCCGTCGAGCAGGATGCGCCCGGCATCGAGCTCGTAGAAGCGCATGATCAGGTTGACGAGCGTCGTCTTGCCGGCGCCGGTGTGCCCGACTATCGCCACGGTCTGACCGGGCTCGACGACGAGGTCGAGGTCCTCGATCAGCGGCCTGTCCTCCTCGTAGCGGAACGACACGTCCTCGAACACCACCCGGCCGCGCACGCGGTCCAGGGCCCGCACCTCGGCGACGTCCGGGGCCTGTTCCTCGGCGTCGAGCAGCTCGAACACCCGCTCGGCCGAGGCGACGCCGGACTGGAGCAGGTTCGCCATGCTGGCGAGCTGCGTCACGGGCTGCGAGAACTGCCTGGAATACTGGATGAACGCCTGCACGTCTCCGAGGCTGATCGTGCCGGACGCGACCCTCAAGCCGCCGACGACCGCGATGGCGGCGTAGCTCAGGTTGCCGATGAACATGCTGATCGGCATGATCAGCCCTGAGTAGAACTGCGCCTTGAAGCTCGACCGGAAGAGCTCGTCGTTGTGGCGCTCGAACGCCTCGACGACCTCGCGCTGGCGGCCGAACACCTTGACGACCTCGTGGCCGGTGAACGCCTCCTCGACGTGGCCGTTGAGGGTCCCCGTGCTGCGCCACTGGGCGACGAACTGGGTGCGCGAGCGGCTCATGACGAGGCCGGCGAGGACCATCGTCGCCGGGATGCTCGCCAGCGCGACCAGCGACAGCACCGGTGAGATCGAGAACATCATCACCAGCACGAACACGACCGTGAGGAGGGAGCTGACGGCCTGGCTGAGCGTCTGCTGCAGCGTCTGCGAGACGTTGTCGATGTCGTTCGTGACGCGGGACAGCAGCTCGCCGCGCGGCTGCCCGTCGAAGTAGGAGAGCGGCAGCCGGTGGAGCTTGGCTTCCACCTGTCCCCTCAGCCGGAAGACGGTGCGCTGCACCGCCTCGTTGAGCGCGAGGCCCTGGACCAGTGAGAGCAGTGCCGAGCCGAGGTAGATCGCCAGAGCCAGCAGCAGCACGCGCCCGACGGCCTCGAAGTCGACCCCCTGGCCCGGCACGAAATCGATACCGGAGAGCATCTCGGCCACCTGGTCCTGCCCGGCGAGGCGGGCGCCCGCGATCGCGTCGTCCCTGCCGATGCCGGCAGGCATGGTCGAGCCGATCACGCCGGAGAAGACGAGGTCGGTCGCGCGGCCCAGGACGCGGGGCCCGACCGCGGCCATGCCGACCGCCAGGACGCCCATCGCCAGCGCCACCACGACCAGGCCGCGGAAGGGCTTGAGCAGCCCGAGCAGCCGCCGGGCGGAGGGGCCGAAGGACTCCGCCTTGCCGCCCACCATCGCGCTCCCGAACGGGCCGCCGACGCGCGCGCGCTCGGTCTGCTTCATCGCCTTCTGGCCGCGCGCCTGCCCGTTCCCCGCCGGCTGGCCGCCCGGAGGTGGCGCGCCCGGTCCGGTGCGAGCCATCAGGCGGCCTCCGCCCGGCGCTGCGACTCGACGATCTCGCGGTAGGTGGCCGAGGTGAGGAGCAGGTCGTCGTGCTGCCCGTGGCCCACGACCCTGCCGTCCTCGAGCACCAGGATCTGGTCGGCCTTCTCGATCGTGCTGACGCGCTGCGCGACGATCACGGTGACAGCGTCGCGGGCGACGGGGGCGAGCGCCTGGCGGAGCCGCGCGTCGGTCGCAACGTCGAGCGCCGAGAACGCGTCGTCGAACACGTACACCGACGGCCGCTTGACGAGGGCGCGAGCGATCGCGAGCCTCTGACGCTGCCCGCCCGAGACGTTGGTGCCGCCCTGCGCGACCGGGGCGTCGAGCTGCTCGGGCATCTCGGCGACGAAGTCGCGCGCCTGGGCGACCTCGAGAGCCCGCCACAGCTCGTCCTCCGTCGCCTCCGGCCGGCCGTAGCGCAGGTTCGAGGCGACCGTGCCGGTGAAGAGGTAGGCCTTCTGCGGCACGAGGCCGATCCGCGCCCACAGCGCCTCGGGTTCGTAGTCGCGCACGTCGACGCCGTCGAGGCGCACCGAGCCGGACGTCGGGTCGAACAGGCGCGGGATGAGGCTGACGAGGGTCGACTTGCCGGCGCCCGTCGACCCGATCACCGCGAGGGTCTCGCCCGGCCGCACGCTGAAGCTCACGTCGGTGAGGACGGGGGTGTCGGCGCCGGGGTAGGCGAACGTGACCCGGTCGAAGACCAGGCCGCGCTCGGCCCCTGAGGGCGGGCTCGTCACCCCGTCAGCCGGCGGGGCTACCGACGTCTCGGTGTCCAGCACCTCGACGATGCGGTCGGAGGACACGGCCGCGCGCGGCACGAGCATGAAGACGAAGGTAGACATCATGACGGCGATGAGGATCTGCATCAGGTAGCTGAGGAACGCCATCATCGAGCCGATCTCCATCGACCCTTCAGCGACGCGGATGCCCCCGAACCAGATCACCGCCACCGATGAGAGGTTCAAGACCAGCAGCACGACGGGGAACAGCGCCGACATGTAGCGCCCGACCGAGATGGCGACGTCGGTCAGCTCGCGGTTGGCGTCCTCGAAGCGGCGGCTCTCGACCTCCTCGCGCACGAACGCGCGCACGACGCGTATGCCCGAGATCTGCGCCCGCATGACCTCGTTGACGCGGTCGATGCGGCCCTGCATGGCGCGGAAGCCGGGGACCATGCGCAGGACGATCAAGCCGACCGAGACGCCCAGCAAGGGCACGGCCACGAGCACCAGCCAGGAGAGGCCGACGTCCTCGCGCAGCGCCATGATGATGCCGCCGACCATCATCATCGGCGCCGACAGCAGCATCGTGAACGACATCATCAGGGCCATCTGCACCTGCTGCACGTCGTTCGTGTTGCGTGTGATCAGGGACGGCGCGCCGAAGGCTCCGACCTCGCGGGCCGAGAACTCGGCGACGCGCCCGAACACGGCCGACCGGACGTCGCGCCCGAAGCCCATCGCGGTGCGAGCGCCGAGGAACACCGCGGCGATCGTCGCGGCGACGTTGACCAGCGAGACCGCCAGCATCACCGCGCCCTGGCGCAGGATGTAGCCGGTGTCCCCCACCACCACACCGCGGTCGATGATGTCGGCGTTGATGCTCGGCAGCAGCAGCGCCGTGAGCGTGGCGACGAGCTGGAGAGCGGCGACGACGGCGATCACGCCGCGGTAGGGGGCGGTGTAACGCCCGATGAGGCGCAGCAGGGCTCTGAGTGGCATGGGGACCTCCCTCCGTGGAGGCAAGGACGGGAGTATACGACCGCGACCCGCGCCCTGTCACCGACTAGCATCTGACATGTCCCGAGCCGTGAAGAGCCTGCTGCAGGTGGCCCTGAAGGCGGACGACCTCGACGAGTCGGAGGAGTTCTACCGCCGGCTCCTGGGCGCCGATCCCGCCGGTCGCTACGACCCGCCCGGCCTCCTGTTCTTCTTCGTCGGTGAGGTCAGGCTGCTCCTGGAGGCGAACGCCCCTCCAGGTCTCGTCTACCTCCGCGTCGACGACCCCGCGGCCGCTCTCGAGCGGGCGCGCGAGGCGGGCGCCGAGGTCGTGAGCGAGCCACACGTGATCTTCAGCCACTCCGACGACTCGCTCGGGCCCGTGGGCCACGACGAGGTGCACGCGTTCGTCCGGGACCCGAGCGGGAACCTCCTGGGGCTCGCCGCCCTGGTCCCCACGCGCGGCTGAGGGCTCAGCCCGCCGGCGCCGC
>JBIQIQ010000022.1:0-1315 GCA_044507975.1 Deinococcaceae bacterium | reverse complement strand
GGGCTCGCCGCCCTGGTCCCCACGCGCGGCTGAGGGCTCAGCCCGCCGGCGCCGCTTCGATGGCCAGGTTCCCGCTGGCGAGCAGGTACCTGGTCGGTGGGAACCCCGCCTCCTGGAGGCCCTTCACCAACGCCGCCATTGGCACCCTGTTGACCTTGCCCAGGTTGACGGCGCGCAGGAACGCGAAGAGCACGCTTCCTCCCGCCCCGCCGCTCACCGCGCCAGGGTGTCGAGGTAGAGCGCGCCGTGAGGCATGCCCGTGCGCGCGACGGCCTCCTGAAGGAGCTCCACGTCGTACGGCACTCGCCTCAGGTGGAGGTTGGGCTCGCCCCCCACGAACTGCAGCAGGGCGTACTCGGCCACCGGGACCCGCTCGCCGCCGCTCGCCGGCCGGTCGTAGGCCAGGCCGACGCTGCCGGGGTTCGCGACCATGGAGCGCCGGTGCTTGCGGGCGAACTGGTGGTGGACGTGGGCGCCGAGGTAGAGGTCGGCGTCGTGGCCGGCGAACCAACGGTCGAGCTGATCTGCGGGGGTCTCGGGGTTCACGGGGTCGTCGTAGCTGAGCGGAGAGCCGTGGTAAGCGACGACGCGGCACCCGCCGAGGTCGAGCTCGCGCAGGGGAGGGAAGCCACGCAGCCACTCGCGGTCCTCCTCCGAGAGCCTGCCGGCGCACCAGGCCTCGATCTCCAGGTGGACGCCGGTGTGCGGATCGGCGTTCGGGACGTCCGCCGCAGTGCGCGGCGACAGCAGGTAGGCGTCGGTGTTGCCCAGCACGGTGAGAGGCTCGAGGGAGCGCAGCCTGGCGATCGTCGCTGACGGCTCCGGACCGAAGTTGGCGACGTCCCCGAGGCACAGGACCTCCTCGACGTCGAAGCGCAGCATGTCGGCGATCACCGCCTCGAGGGCGGCGAGGTTGCCGTGAACGTCGGCGATGACGGCGATCACGGGCGGTCGACCAGCAGGGGCCAGGGGTCGATCGCGTTCCATTCGCAGAGGTCGTCCTCTTCTCCGACGTACACGCCGAAGTGCAGGTGCGTCGGCGTGCCGGCGGCGTTGCCGTCGTTGCCCACGTAGCCTAGCGGGTCGCCGGCGTCGACGCGCTGGCCTTCCCTCAGCTCCTCGTGAACGGCCTCGAGGTGCGTGTAGTAGTAGCGGACGCCGCCGTCACCGATGACCGTGACAGAGAGTCCGCCCAGGGTCTGGTCCGTGATGCGGTAGACCCATCCGGGCGCGGCCGAGATGACGGGGGTCCAGCGCGGCGCGAAGATGTCGAGCCCCTCGTGGGAGCGGTCCCAGCGCGGAGCGCCGAACGTCT
>JBIQIQ010000197.1:0-3414 GCA_044507975.1 Deinococcaceae bacterium | reverse complement strand
CCCTCCTGAAGTAGAAGTAGCGGCCGGCGCGCTCCACCGGCGCGGTGACCGTGCCGATCTGCAGCAGCGGCCTGAGGCGATCTTCCAGCTCGCGCCGCCCGGGGAGGCCGTCGAGCACGGCACGGGTGTAGGCGTTCTGGGCATCGGTCCAGGCCGCGACCTCGGGCGTCACGAGGCCCATGCGGGCAGGCTCGGAGACGTCGCCCTCCAACCAGCGGTAATCGTCTCGGACCTCGTGACCGTGGAGGCCGTCCCGAACGGGTCGCTTCTCGGTGGCCGGTGGCCCGGCTAGCTTCGTCGTTCCCATCCGCCGAGCCTAACGCCATCACCCGCGCGGCCTGCGTGGCGCCGGGTCGCTCCGCCGGTGCTCAGCCCAGGACGAGCTCGCCGCAGCCGAGCTCCGCCGTGCGCTTCAGCACGGCGACCGTCCGCTCGGCGGCCGTGCGGGCCGCCCCCTTCAGCGAGTAGCCGCGGAGCAGCGCGCCGACGAGCGTCGCGGAGAACAGGTCGCCGGTGCCCTTCGCGACGGTCTCGACGAGCTGGTGCTCGATCAGGTGCTCGTCCTCCTGCGTGATCACGGCGACGCGCGTACGGCCCGCGGGCGCCTCCTCCGGCGCCGCGCTCGTCACCACCACCCAGTCGAGGTTCGTCCGCAGCAGCTCCCGGGCGGCTGCCACGGTCTCCGCGTACGTCGGGGTGGGCCTGCCGACGACCTGCTCGAGCTCGAACGCGTTGGGCACGATCCCGTGCGCCAGCGGCACGAGCGTGTCGCTCAGCAGGGACGGGACCTCGGCATGGACGTAGACGCCGACGTCGTGGTCGCCCATGACGGGGTCGAGGACGAGCCGGAGGTGGGGCCGCTCGGCGAGCACCCGCTGCAGCCACTCGACGAGGACCCCGGTCTGGTCGGGCGGGCCGAGGTAGCCGACCAGGATCGTCCGCGCCCGCTCGAGAACTCGGCGGCGCTCGACGTCGGCGAGGAAGCCCGCGAACCAGTCGGTGGGCACGGGACCGCCGTGCAGCGTGTCGTAGTGCGGCACGTTGCTGAGGAGTACCGTGGGCACCGCCACGACGCTCAGGCCCAGGGCCTGGAGGGTCGGCACCGCGACGCTGTTGCCGACGCAGCCGTAGGCGACCTGCGACTGGATCGAGACGACGTCGACCGGCAGCGGTGCAAACGAGTCGCGGTCCGCCGCCCGGCGGCCCTCGCCGAGGCTCACGGCTTCGGCTCGCCAGCCGGCCAGTAGTGGCTGTCGGGCAGGCCGCGCGGCCCGAAGATCGCTTCTCCGACCCTCACCACCGTGGACCCTTCGGCGACGGCGACCTCGAAGTCACCGGACATGCCCATCGAGAGGCCCTCGAAGGACAGACCGTCCGGCGCCTCCTGACGGAGGCGCTCCCGCAGATCGCGCATGAGCACGAAGCAGGCGCGCACCCGCTCGAGGTCGTCGGAGAAGACCGCCAGGGTCATGAGACCCCTGACACGCAGAGCGCCGTAGTCGGGCAGCTCCCGTACGAACCCCGGCACCTCCTCCGGCGCCAGCCCGAACTTGCTCTCCTCGCCCGAGCTGTTCACCTGCACGTAGACGTCGAGCCCCCGCCCCTCGGCCTGCAGCCTGCGGTCGAGGGCCTCCGCGACCCTCAGGCTGTCGAGCGCGTGGAACTCGTGTGCGAAGCGTGCCACGTACTTGGCCTTGTTCGTCTGGAGGTGCCCGATCACGGCCCAGCGGACGTCGGCGAGGTCCGAGAGGGCCTCGGCCTTCTCCCTGGCCTCCTGGACCTTGTTCTCCCCGAACGTCCGCACGCCGGCGGCGTAGGCGGCTCTCAGGCGCGCCTCCGGCTGGGTCTTGCTAACCGGTAGCAGCTCCACCTCGCTCGGCTCGCGGCCGACGCGGCGGCAGGCCGCGTCGATGCGCTCCCTGATGGCGGCCAGGTTGGCCGCGAGCGCGTCGGCGCCCGAGGGCTCGGGAGCGGCGGTCGGTATGCGCTTCTCGTCAGTCACCGCTCCCGAGCTTAGCCCTAGTTCCCGAGTCCTCGAGCAGCGGCGACCCCGCCTAAGCCACAGCCGCCTGCAGAGCGGTCACGAGCGTGCGCTCGGCCGCGAGCGCACGCCCGGCCAGGTCGGCGATGGCCGCGAACGCCGCCTCCGGGTCGGGCGCGGACTCGGCGACCTCGACGGCGGCCTCCCACAGCCGGGCGCTGGCGTCGGCCGCGACCGCCGCTTCGCCCAGCTTCAGCGGCGTGGCGGCGCCCGCCTCACGCAGGAACTCCGCGTAGATCGGGCGCGTCGCGCCGGGGGAGCCGTACTGGGTCGTGAAGCAGTCGGCTACCCTGCCCATCGCGTAGGCGAACGCCTCCGGCTCGCCGAACCGGGCGCGCCAGCCCTTCCTTGTCCGGCCGTCGGCGACCTCCCCGACCCACTTCTCGATGCCCGAGAGCCCGAAGTTCACGTCGAAGGCGTTGCCGATCACGGGTCCCGTCATGTGCGCGACGGTGGTGCCCACCGCCGACCGCACGGCGCCCTCGAGGTCCGCTGCGCCACCTTCAGGCACCGACAGCGTCTGCACTGCGAAACGGCCTTTCTTGTGGAGCCCCCAGGCCGTAGCCAGCTCGGAGGCCGAGACCCGCTCGACCTGCTCGCCGCAGTCGTCGACGAGGTAACCGTCGCCGTCCTTGCCCGCCACGACGACGGTGTACGGGTCGAACGCCTCCATGGGGCTCGCGTCCGCGTGCCAGGGGAGACCGGCCCTGCCGACGGTCAGCAGTGCGGGCCTGCCGGCCGCGAGGGCGGAGTCCAGCTTCCGGAGCGCTGCCGCCGGCGCCGACGACGTCTCGCGGACCAGCTCGAGCCCCAGGTTCGCCGCGACCTCCTCGATCCACGGCCTCGGGTGGTGCTGCGTCACGAACGTCAGCAGCGGGTGCGGCAGCTCCTTGTACTCGAACACGGCGTACATGAAGCCGATGCCGCCCCCCAGTCCGCACGCCATGGCCTCGGAGACCTGGACCCCGGCAGAGGCCAAGAGCCTCTGCACCAGGGCCGACTCCCGGTGCGCGGCCAGGCCGCCGCCGGGGTACGACTCGAGCAGGCCGGGCTCGCGGCGCTCCGGCCGTCTGGAGGTGACCTTGCGGTGAGCTGTGGTGTACGTCTCGCCCGTGCGCTCCATGCGCTCGCGGACGCGCCTCTTGAGCGACCTCTGCTTGGTCATGGCAAACCCATCCCGCGGCGCCTCGGCTCGCCCGCGCCTCGCCCGGCGACCGCGTACGGGTACGCGCGTGCTGAGGCCCCGCGATGACATGGTCGTCACCTTCGCCTCTCCAGCCTTAGGCACGCCGGCGCGCGCGGGGCGCCGGTCGAGAGGTAGGGCGCGCGAGGTCGCCCGTGGGGCGATGCTACACGGGAGGGGCGCGGCGCGC
>JBIQIQ010000021.1:0-24199 GCA_044507975.1 Deinococcaceae bacterium | reverse complement strand
TCGACGGGCCCCTGCCCGAGGGGGTGGGCACCGTCGGCGAGCTCGTCGACGACATGGCGCGGACCCTCGCGCGCGTCGGCGGGGCCGTGAGGCCCGCCGCCCTGCTCGCCTCGGACCCCGACGATGGGCGCCTCTCGTTCTGGGCGATCATCTGGAACTGGACGATCTACCCGCGCCTGCTCGTCTTCCGGCCGGCCGACGGCGTCGACCTCGGCCGCTCACCGCAGGGGGTGCTGCCGCACCTCAGCAACTGCGCCGTGAGCGTGAGCATGTACATCACGGCGCCGGAGGACACCGCCAAGTCGCTGTTCCTGGCGCACAACGAGTCGCGGATGTACGTCGTCGCCACGCAACCGGGCTCGGGCGGCTGGCCGCTCGAGGTCGCTCCGGGGGAGGAGCTCGAGGCCTTCGCCTTCCGCCTGCCGGAGCTAGCCGGAGCGAACGTCTACGCCGCCGTCTTCGACGGTCCCGAGATCGGCTTCGGGAGGATCCTGGGGCTGCTGACGCGGGTCCGAACCAACCTGTCGCCCGCTGGGTTCCTCAACCACATGCAGACGCCCTGACCGTTCAGGCGCCCCCGCTCGTTCCGCCGGCCGTCGCCCTGCGGCTCAGGGCCGACTCGATGTCTCCTCGCATCGCCGCCACGGCGGCTCTCGCGAGAGCTCCGACCTCCTCGAACGTGACGGCCGACTCGAACCCCTCGCCGTAGGTGAGGGTGCGGCTGGCGCTCACCAACGCGCCATGGCCCGCAGCGTCGAACGCCGCCACGACGTCGGCGCCGGTGGCGCCCTGCGCCCCGTAGCCGGGCACGAGCAGTGGGGAGCGGGGCAGGGCGGCACGCAGCCAAGCGAGGTCCTCGGGCGCGCCGGCGACCGCTCCCAGGGCGACGTAGTCGTGGTCATCGCTGGCGAGTCGCTCGGCGATCGCGGCGAGCCGCTCCGCCAGGCGCGCCGCCACCGTGCCGCCGCCGGCCAGCTCCAGGCCCTGGAGGTCGCGGCTGCCCGGGTTGGAGGTGCGGACGAGCACGTACAGGCCGCGGCCGCCGCGCTTGGCGGCCGCGACGAAGGGCTCGAGCGTGTCCAGCCCGAGGTACGGGCTCACGGTCAGCGCGTCGGCGGCCAGGGGTCCGTCCGCGAGGTAGGCCTGCGCGTACGCCTCGGCCGTGCTGCCGATGTCGCCGCGCTTGGCGTCGAGCACGATGGGCACGCCCAGGTCCCGGGCCACGGCCATGACCCCGGCGAGCGCGTCGGCGCCGGCCGGCCCGAGCGCTTCGAAGAACGCCGCCTGCGGCTTGCAGGCGGCGATAAGGTCGGAGGTGGCCTCCAGGACCGTCTCGAGGTAGCGGCCCGCAGCTGCGGCGACGGCCGGGTCCCAGGGCGAGGTGGCTCCCAGCCGCGCGGGGTCGGTCAGGGGGTGGGCGGCCGGGCGGGGGTCGAGCCCCAGGCAGACGCGCGTGCCGAGCCGCGCCTGACGCTCGGAGAGCCGCCGGGTGTAGGGCGCCTGGAGCGGGATCATCGAGGCGCCCGCCGGCTCAGGCGGCGTTGCGCCCGTGGCAGTGCTTGTACTTCTTGCCGCTCCCGCATGGGCATGGGTCGTTGCGGCCGACCTTGTCCTCGACCCGGATCGGGGAGGTCGGCGCGCTGGCGCGCTGCTGCGCGGGTGACGGCCCCCGTGCGGGGCCGGCGGCAGCGGCGGCGGCCATGGCCACCGGCTCCGACGCCGAGTAGCTGACGGGGGCCGGCCGCGCGGCACGACGCTGGCGGCCGCGGTCGAGCGCCTCGCCGGTCTGCACCTCGACGCGGAAGAGCAGCTTCGCGACGTTGAGGCGGATGTTCGCCTTCATCTCCTCGAAGAGGTTGAAGCCCTCGAACGCGTACTCCTGGAGAGGGTTGCGCTGGCCGTAGCCGCGGAGGCCGATGCCCTGGCGCAGCACGTCCATGTTGTGGAGGTGCTCCTTCCAATGCTGGTCGACGACCTGCAGGACGATGAACCGCTCGAGCTCGCGCAGCAACGGCGCGCCCAGCTCGGCCTCGCGCTCCGCGTAGGCGCTCTCCATCACCTCGACGAGGGCGTCGGTGGCCTCGTCGGGGTCCTTGCCGCGGTACTGCTCGACGTCGAGGTCGCCGAGCGCGGGCACGGCCTCGCCCAACGCAGCGGCGAGCGCGCCCATGTCCTGCTCCTCCGCCTCCAGCTGGGGGTTGAGGTAGCGCTGGACCTGCGAGTCGACGTACTCGGCCATCATGTCCTTGACGCTCTCGGAGACGTCGTGGCCCAGGAGCACCTCGCGCCGCTGCGCGTAGATCACCTCGCGCTGCTTGCTCATGACGTTGTCGTACTCGAGCAGCTGCTTGCGGATGCCGAAGTTGCGGTCCTCCACGCGCTTCTGGGCCCGCTCGATCGCGCCGGTGACCATGCGCGCCTCGATGGGCTGGCTGTCGTCCATGCCGAGCCGGTCCATCATGCCGAGGACCCGCTCGTTGGCGAACAGGCGCATGAGGTCGTCCTCGAACGAGACGTAGAAGCGGCTCGAGCCCGGGTCGCCCTGGCGGCCGGCGCGGCCGCGGAGCTGGTTGTCGATGCGCCGGGACTCGTGGCGCTCCGTGCCGATGATGTGCAGACCGCCGGCGGCGACGACCTTCTCGTGGTCCCGCTTGGCGTCGTCGCGGATCTTCTCGATCTCGCCGAGGATGCCCTCCGGGAGGCCCTCGAGCTTGCGCGCGCGCTCCCTGGCCTCGTCCATGCGACCGAGCATGATGGCCTTGATGAACAGCTCGGCGTCGGAGTCGTAGCGCTCGAAGCCCTCGCGCTCGAGGAGGTGGCGGGCGATCCACTCGGGGTTGCCGCCCAGCACGATGTCGGTGCCGCGGCCCGCCATGTTCGTCGAGATGGTGACGGCGCCGCTCCGGCCGGCCTGGGCGACGATCTCCGCCTCGCGGCCGTGGAACTTCGCGTTGAGGACCTCGTGGGGGATGCCGCGCCGCTTGAGCATCTTCGAGAGGCGCTCCGACGACTCGATCGTGACGGTGCCCACCAGGATCGGGCGCCCGGTCTTGTGGACCTCCACGATCTCCTCGACGGTCGCCTCGTACTTGCCGTTCTGGGTGCGGAAGACGACGTCCTCGTGGTCCTGGCGCTGGACGGGCTTGTTCGTGGGGATGACCAGGACGTCGGAGCCGTAGATCTCCTGGAACTCCTTCTCCTCGGTCTTGGCGGTGCCCGTCATGCCGGCGATCTTGTCGTAGAGCTTGAAGAAGTTCTGGTACGTGATCGTGGCGAGCGTCTGGTTCTCGCGCTCGATCTTCACGCCCTCCTTGGCCTCGATCGCCTGGTGGAGGCCCTCGCCGAACCGTCGGCCCGGCATGAGGCGGCCGGTGAACTCGTCGACGATGACGACCTGGCCGTTGTCGTCCTTCACGTACTGCTGATCGAGGTGGTAGTGCTCCTTCGCCCTCAGGGCCTGCCGCAGCATGTGGCCCGTCTCCATGTTCTCCGGGGAGAAGATGTTGTCGATGCCGAGCACCTTCTCGGCCTTGGCGATCCCTTCCTCGGTGAGGTGGATGTCCTTGGCCTTGTCGTCGCCCCAGTAGTCGCCGGTGGCGGGCGTGTCGCCCTCCTTGGGCTGGCCGCGCTGGAGCTGCTTGGCGATCTTCGCCATCGTGTAGTACTTGTCGGTCGCGACCTCGGCGGGGCCGGAGATGATCAGAGGCGTGCGCGCCTCGTCGATGAGGATCGAGTCGACCTCGTCGATGATCGCGAAGTGCAGCGGGGTGTCCTCGCGCAGCACGAGCTGGTCCGGGCGGAAGGCCATGTTGTCGCGCAGGTAGTCGAACCCGAGCTCCGAGTTCGTGATGTACGTGACGTCGCTGCGGTAGGCCTCGCGCCGCTCGGGGCCGGCGAGGTCGTGCTGCACCACGCCCACGCTCAAGCCGAGGCCGCGGAAGACGGGGCCCATCCACTCGGCGCCGGTGCGCGCGAGGTAGTCGTTCGTGGTCACGAGGTGCGTGCCCTTGCCCGTGAGCGCGTTGAGCGCCAGTGCGAGGGTGGCGACGAGCGTCTTGCCCTCGCCCGTCTTCATCTCGGCGATGCGCCCTGCATGGAGGGCGGCCCCGCCGATGAGCTGCACGTCGTAATGCCGCTGGCCCAGGAAGCGCCGGGCGGACTCGCGCGTGAGGGCGAAGGCTTCCGGCAGCAGGGCGTCGAGGGTCTCGCCGCCCTCGAGGTGCCTGCGCCTCAGCTCGGCGTAGGCGGCCGCGAGGTCGCCGAGCTTCTCGACCTCGCTCTCGAGGGCGTTGACGCGGGCGACGACGCCGCTGTCGAAGCGCTTGACCTCGCGCTCGTTGTTGTCGAAGAGCTTCTGGACGAAACCGAACATCTGTCCCTCTCGGCGCGCCGCGGGCGGCTCCCGGCGCCGGCCTCGCGGCGGGCGGGCCAGGCCTCTCGCGGCCGCCAGACAGCCTAACACCTGGCCGCGCCCCACCCGTGTCCGCGCCGGTGTTCGTCCCGCCGGGCTACTCCCCGGGCGCTCGCAGGACGGTGAGGGCGTTCGAGCCGTAGCGGTGGAGCTTGCGCGCCCCGGCGTCGAAGCCCGCCGGCAGCACGGGCTCGAAGCCGCTCGGATGCTGGAGCACGTAGAGCCCTCCGGGCCGCGCCGCACCGGAGCCCACGACCCCGGCGAACACGCCCTGCAGGTCGAGGGGGTAGGGGGGAGCGGCGAAGACTACGTCGAACTCGCCCTCGGAGGCGGCGGCGAAGGCGAGCGCGTCGCCGCGCACCACGCGCGCGGGCAGGCCGAGGGCCCGCGCGTTGCGCTCGATGACGGCAGCCGCCTGCGTCGAGAGCTCGACGCACACCGCATCGAAGCCTCGGCTGGCGGCCTCGAGCCCGACCGCGCCGGACCCCGAGTAGAGGTCGAGGAAGCGGCCGCGCGGCTCGAACGCCACGATGTCGAAGAGCGCCTCCCGGAGCCGCGAGGGGCTGGGGCGGGTGCCGCGCGCGGGCGTCTCGAGAGCGCGGCCCTTGGCGGTCCCACCGATGATGCGCGGCTTGCTCACGCTCGCAGGCTACCCGGCGCGCCGGCCGCATGCCGAGGGGCGGGGTAGAGTGGGCGACCGTGATCCGCAGCCTAGGAGCCGACGAGCTGCCGTGGTTCGTCGGGCGCTCGCTCGCCTTCCTCGGTCACTCCGACCCGCAGAGGCTCGCGCTGCTCCTCTCCACCCGGTTCCGGGACGCGCGCGCCGATGCGCAGGGCTGCTTGGTCGTGGCGCGGCCCGGCCTGGCCCCGTCGGCCGGCGCCCACGTGGCCGCTCCGGACCCCGACGACGACGCGCGCACGATCCAGCTCTCGAGCCCCTGGCACGACTCGGACCCGGAGGCCCTCACCGAGCTGGTGGCGCACGTGCTCGCGCGGCACGACCACGACTCCGCCGTCGTGAAGCTCGACGCGGTGCCGCGAGCCCGCGCCGCGGAGCTCGCCGAGCACCTGGCGCCGCTCGGGTTCTCGCCCGACGAGGTCACCGCGATGCGCTTCGACCTCTCCCAGGTGCCTCCCATCGGCAGCCCGCTGCTCCTCGAGGCGTGGACGCCGGGCGCCGACAGGCGCTTCCGCGCCTTCTACGCCGCGGCCGAGGACCGCGACGTCACCGACGCCGGCTGGGCCTACCTCAAGCGCAAGCGCGGACGGTTCCAGCCGGACATGTGGTTCCTGGCGCGCGAGACGCTGGACCAGGACCCGGTCGGCTACGCGTTCTGCGGCCTGGGTGCCCGGCGCGTGGACGGGCGCTACACCCTCGACGCGGTCGGCGTCGCCCAGGCGCACCGCTCGGACTCCGCGATGCTCCGCAGGCTGGTGATCTCGACCCTGCAGGACCTCTCCGCCATCAGTCCCGTAGGGACCGTCGAGGCCGAGGTGTCCCGCCGCGACGGCAGGCTCGGCCACATCCTGCGCCTGATCGGCTTCGAGGTCGTCGGGCGCTCCCCCGTCCTCGCGAAGCGGCCGACCTGAGGTCGGCGGGCTCGCCTGGTCAGTTCTTGCGCGGCTTGGGCAGGTACTTCTCCCACACCGGGTCGATGTCCGGCATCACCCCGTAGGCGCTCGTGAACATGAACCGCGGTGCGTGGGGCGCGCGCCGCAGGTGCATGCGCGCTTCCTCGGGCGTGCGGTCGCGCTTGCGGGCGTTGCAGGGCTTGCAGCAGGCGACGACGTTCTCCCAGGAGGTCGGTCCTCCGCGGCTGCGCGGCATCACGTGGTCGAGCGTGAGGTCGTGGGTGTGTTGGCCGCAGTACTGGCAGGTGTGGTCGTCCCGGCGGAAGACGTTCTTGCGGTTGAAGGCCACGCGCTGGCGGAACGGCGTGCGCACGAAGCGCTTGAGCCGGATGACGCTGGGGACGGGGAAGACGGCGTTGGGGGAGCGGAGCACCTTGCCGGACTCCTCGACGCGCTCGACGACCTCGTGCATCAGCAGGGAGACGGCGCGCTTGACGGAGCAGACGTGCAGGGGCTCGAAGCTGGCGTTGAGGATCAGGACGCGGCCCGAGCCCAGGTCGGCCAGCGGCTCGCCGCCTGGGCCCGTGGCGCTGCCGCGCGGACCGACGACCAGGTCGTCGTCCGGCATGTCGAGCAGGCGCTCGAGCTCTAGGTCAGCTCCGCGGTCGGCGTCGCACCTCCGGTCACGCGGGGCATCATACCCGCGAGGCGCTCCGGCGGCGCGTTCAGCGGCCTGCCGGTCCCTCCCGGAGGCTACGGCCAGCGGCGCTCGAGGGCCAGCTCGACCAGCCGCTCGATCAGCTCCGTGTACGACAGGCCCGAGGCCTGCCAGAGGCGCGGGTACATGCTGTGGCTCGTGAAGCCGGGGATCGTGTTGATCTCGTTGACGAGCAGGCGTCCGTCCGGCAGGTAGAAGAAGTCGACGCGCGCGAGACCGGCGGCGTCCACGGCCGCGAACGCGCGCAGCGCCATGGAGCGCGCGGCGCGCGCGACGTCCTCCGGGACGTCGGCGGGGACGATCAGGTCGGCGTGGCCGTCGGTGTACTTCGCGCGGTAGTCGTAGAACGCGCCCATGCCGCCCCGGACGCGGACCTCACCGACGCCGCTCGCGACCGGGGCGTCGTTGCCAAGTACCGCGACCTCGAGCTCGCGCGCGCCTTCCGCGGCCGCCTCGACGATCGCCCGCCGGTCGTACGCCAGGGCCTCCGCCACCGCGGTCCTCAGGCCCGCCTCGTCGTCGACGCGCGACACGCCGATCGAGGATCCCAGGTTCGCCGGCTTGACGAACGCGGGCAGCCCGAGCTCGCGCACGCCCGCCAGGGCGGCGTCGGGGTCGGTGGCGAACGCGTGGCGCGTCACGCCGCGGTGCTCGACCTGCGGCAGGCCGGCCGCGGCGAGCAGAGCCTTCATCGCCAGCTTGTCCATCGACGCCGCGCTGCCGAGCACGTCGCTCCCGACGAACGGGAGGCCCATCACCTTGAGGAGCCCCTGCACGCTGCCGTCCTCCCCGTAAGGGCCGTGCAGCAGGGGGAACACGACGTCGAACGCCGCCCCGGCGTCGGCCAGGCGCCCGGCCAGTGCGCCGGTCGCCGCGCCGTTGGGAGCGTCAGCTTCGCCCGGGCCGCTTGCCCGGTCGGGAGCACCCGGTTCGGCCGGAGACCAGACGACCCCGACCGGCGGAGCGACCTCCCGGTCGGACTGCGCTCCTGGCAGCCCCAACGCCGAGGCGGAGGCCTCCAACCCCAAGGCCGACCCGTCGCGGCCGATGACGAGGGGCACGACCGTGAGCCGGTCCGAGCCGCTCACCGCCTCCAGCACGGAGCGCGCCGACGCCAGGGAGACGTCGTGCTCCTCGGAACGGCCCCCGCACAGGAGCAGCACCCGTCGCGCCGTCTCGTTCGTGTGCATGTTGCACATCGTGTGCATGTTATGGCCGCGTTACGGCACGGTCAAGCCCGCCACGCCGGGTCCCGCTTCTCGAGGAACGCGCGCACGCCCTCCGCGATCTCCGGTCCGGTGCGGCTCGCGACGTTCACCTCGGTCGCGGCCTCGAGACCGGAGTCCAGCCCCAGGCCGGCCAATCGCGCGAGCAGGTCCTTCGTGGCCGCCAGCGACCCGGGAGCGTTGCGCGCCAGGCGCCCGCCCAGCTCGACCGCCGCAGCCACGACCTCGCCACCCTCCACGACGCGGTTGACCAGCCCTATCGCGGCCGCGTGCTCGGCGTCGATCAGGTGCGCGCCGAGGAGGAGTTCGCGCGCGTGCTTCTCGCCCACTTGCCGCAGCAGGAGCACTGAGACGAGGGCGGGCACGAACCCGATGCGTGCCTCCGTGTAGCCGATCCGGGCTCCCGGGGCGGCCAGGGCGACGTCGCAGGCCGTGACGATGCCGGCGCCGCCGGCGACCGCCGGTCCGTTCACGGCGGCGATCACCGGCTTCGGCAGCCGCACGATGAGCGCGAGCAGCTCGGCGAGGTCGGCGGTGTCCGCGCGGTGCTCGGCGGGGGTCAGCGTGACCGTCGCCTCGAGCTCCCTCAGGTCGAGCCCGGCGCAGAACGCGTCGCCCGCGCCGGTGACGACGACCGCGCGCACGGCGGCGTCGTCGGCGGATGCCTCGAGCGCGGCCCGCAGGTCGGAGCGCAGCGCGCGCGAGAGCGCGTTCCTGACCTCGGGCCGCGACAACGTCAGGACCCGGACGGGCCCCTCGTCCCGTGCCGTCACGTTCGCTTCTGCCATGCGGCGATAGTACGCGCCCGGCGCCCGCGGCGGCCCGCGGCCATGCGAACCATCCGACCACCGCCGGGCGGGGACCGGCTTACGCTCCTCTCAGGCCCTCTGGGCCACCTGCGGAGGTACCGGTGTACTCATTCAAGGTTCGGCTCGCCGTCCTCGCGACCATCGCCGCCGTCACCCTGGCGGCATGCGCTCCCGGAGCGACGATGCTCTCGGCGCCTACCTTCACGCTCGACGCCCGCTCGTCCGGCTTCGTGCGCATCGACCCACCCGGCGTCGGGGACGGCTCGGCCTCGTTCCGCCTGGCGCTCAACGCCTCGAACCCCAACCCCTTCGCCCTGCGGTTGGCCGCTCTCGACGGCGACCTCTTCCTCCAGGACGTGCGGGCGGCGACCGTGAGCTTCCGCGGGGGGCTGGAGCTGCCGGCGAACGGCTCGTCCCGGCTCGTCGTCGACGTGACGGTCCCGCTCGCGGCCGCGCCGACGCTGCTGGAAGCCATGTCCAGCGTGCTGGGCGGCGGTCAGCTGCGCTACCGGGTCGAGTCGGCCGTCGCGGTCGACGTGCTCGGCACGACCCAGCGCTTCCCCCGCTTCACGCTCGTCGAGGGGAGGCTCGACGCGGGCCTGGCGCTGGTGGCGCCGAGCGTGGCGCTTTCGTCGGCGAGCCTGCGCGTCGAGGGCCTCAGCAGCGTGGCCGTCGAGCTCGAGCTCAACGTCACGAACCCCGGCCAGCTCGGCTACGTGCTCTCGTCGCCGCAGGTCGTGCTCCAGGTGGGCGGCCAGGACGCCGCGATCGCGAGCCTGGCGCCGGTGCCCGTGCCGGCCAGCGGCAGCGCGACGGCGCGGCTGACGTTCCGCTTCGACCCGCTGACCCTGGGGCCGGCCCTCGCCGAGCAGGTCCGCGCGGCGACCGCAGGTTCCGGGCTGGCGATCACGTTGCGAGGCGGCTGGGCGTTGGAGGCCGCCGGCATCGCCGGCCTCGACCTCAGGCCGACGACCTTGCTCGAAGCCGTCGTTCGCTAGGGGGCGCGCCGGCCGGGCAGCCACCAGTTCCAGCGGCCCGCCAGGAGCATCAGCGAGGGGACGAGCACGAGCCGCACCAAGGTGGCGTCGAGGACGATGGCGACCGTCAGCCCGAGGCCGAGGGCCTTGATCAGCTCGACGTGGCTGAACATCAGCAGCGCGAAGAGTGTCACCATCACCGCCGCCGCGCTCGTGATCACGCCGCCCGTCGTCGACAGGGCCTGGACCACCGCGTCGCGGTCCGATAGGCCCCGCTCGTGGCCCTCGCGGATGCGCGACACCAGGAACACCTCGTAGTCCATCGACAGGCCGAAGACCATCGCGAAGATGAACAGCGGCGCCGACGCGTCGACGAACCCCAGCGTCTCGGCTCCGACGAGGCGCGCGAAGGCCCCGTCCTGCACGGAGAGGACGAGCACTCCGAAGGCGGCCGCTACGGTCAGCGCGTTGAGCAGGACCGCCTTGAGCGGTATCAGGAGCGAGCGGAACGCGAGCCCCAGCAGCAGGGTCGTCCCGAGCGCGACTACGGCGAGGGCCAAGGGGAAGCGCCCGTAGATCGCGTCGGCGGACTCGAGGTGCTTGACGTACTCGCCGCCGACTTGCGCCGACAGACCGGAGGCCGTGACGGCCCCCCGCACGGCGTCGAGCAGCCGCCCGCCCGAGGCCGGCGTGAGCGCTCCGGTCGGCAGAACGCGCACCAGCACGAGCGCGCCGGAGTCGCTCACCGTCGACTCGGCCAGCGGGGCGACCTCGCTCTGACGGGCCAGCTCCGCGGACGCGTAGTACTGGTACAGGAAGAGCCTGGGCACGCTGTCCAGCGCGAAGGGCGACAGCACGGCGCTCACGCCCTCCAGCGAGGACAGCTCGCGCTCGAGCAGCGACACCGCCCTCACGCTCGCCGGGTGGAAGAAGCCCTGGTCCCCGAGGTCGAGCACGACGTCGAAAGGGGTCAGCAGGCCGGCCAGGCCCTGGTCGTCGAGGGCCGTCATCACGCGCCGCGCCTGGGTCTCAGGGGAGAGGCCGCGCGCGCCGGGCTCGCCTACCTGCAGACGCAGGGCGGGCACCGCCAGCGCCACCAGCACGCTGGTGCCGAACACCGCCCAGAACACCGGCCGCTTCAGCACCTGCTCGGCCCGGCGCCGCCAGAAACGGCGGCTGCGCGAGCCCGGCTCCCGCCTGGTCAACCGCAGGCGGTTCACGCTGTGGCCGAGCAGCGCCAGCGTGGCCGGCACCGCCGTGATGGCAACGAGCACGGCGACGAGCAGCACCACGGTCGTCGCGATCCCGATCGAGCGGATGAACCCGACGGGCGGCACGAGCAGCGAGAGCAGCGCCACGACGACGGTCAGTCCCGAGAACGCGACGGCCTTGCCGGCCTCCCGCGTCGTGAGCTCGGCGGCCTCGCGGCCCCCGAGGCCGGCCGCCAGCTCCTCCCGGAAGCGGTTGACCATCAGCAGCGCGTAGTCGATGCCCGTCGCCAGGCCGAGCATCGTCACCACGGTCCGCGTGAACGCCGCGAACTCGAACGCCTGGCCCAGGGCGAACAGGAGGGCGGAGGACACGACGATCGTCGTGACGGCCGAGATCAGCGGCAGCCCCGCCGCCACGAGCGCGCCGAACGCCAACACGAGGATCAGCAGCGAGATGGGGAGGCCGTAGAGCTCGGCCCGCAGGGCGTCCCGCTGGCTCACCTCCTCGACCTCCATCAGGGTGGCTACGCCGCCGGCCAGCTCGAAGGCGGCGCCCTCCTCGGCCGCGAGCGTGGTCCTCACGGCGTCGACGGTGGCGCGGGCGTCCTCCTGCGGCATCGGCTCGAGGCCGATCAGGAGCAGCTCGGCGTCCGCGCTGTCGCCACCGAGCCCGAGGACGGAGGCGGCGGTACGGTCCTGCACGTACGCGACTCCCGGCAGGGAGGCCAGGGCCCCGGCCGCCCTCGCCACGGCGGCCGGCAGGTCGTCTAGCGAGGCACCGGGGGCCGGATGCAGCGCCGCCACGAGGACGTCTCCCTGGGGCACCGGGAACTCCTCGGCGATCAGCTCCGCGACCTGCCGGGCCACGCCGGAGGCCGGCGGTACCGGTTCCGCTGTAAGGACCTCGCCGACCCGCGCCGCGAACGGGGTCGCCGCGACGGTCACGACGAACCAGGCCGCCAGCACCCAGCGCGGGTAGCGCGTGACGGTACGGGCCAGCGAAGCGAACACCTTACGGGTCAGACGCTCAAGAAGCGCTCGATGTCGGACCTGGCCTGGGGCCCGGCCGTCTCACCCGCCACGCGGCCGTCGCGCAGGAACACCACGCGGTCCGCCGTCTGCGCCGCGACCGGGTCGTGGGTGACCATAACGACGGTCCAACCCTGACGGTCCACGCCGTCGCGCAGCAGGGCGAGGACCTCCGCGCTGGTCCTGCTGTCGAGGTTGCCGGTCGGCTCGTCGGCCAGCACGACGGCCGGGTCGTTCACCAGCGCTCTAGCCAGGGCGACGCGCTGCCGCTGGCCTCCGGAGAGCTGGCGCGGCCTGTGGGAGAGGCGGTCCTGTATGCCCAGCTTGCCGGCCAGCGACGCGAGGCGCTGCTCGGCCTCGGCGCGCCTGCCGGCGACCTCGGCGGGCAGGAGGACGTTCTCCTCGGCGGAGAGGTTGGGGATCAGCTCGAAGGACTGGAACAAGAACCCGAGCCGGTCGCGGCGCAGGGCCGTCAGCTCGTCGTCCGATAGGCCAGCGACGCTTCGACCCTCGATCGCCACGGTGCCGGAGTCCGGCACGTCGAGCAGGCCGATCAGGTGGAGGAGCGTCGACTTGCCGCTGCCGGAGGGGCCCATCACGGCGACGAACTCCCCGCGGGGAACGAGCAGCGTCACTCCCTGCAGGGCTCGGATGCGTTCCTCGCCGAGCTGGTAGGTCTTGTGGAGGTCGGTGGCGGCCAGGGCGAACCTACCGGAGGGTGGGTCGCCGGGCCGCGGCGCCTCTGCGAGGGTCTCAGACATGTTGGCTCCACGATGCCAGCGCCCGAGCGGGGGACAGCTGGGCCGCGCGCCGCGCGGGCAGGAGCGACGCTACCAGCCCGACGAGCGGCGCCGCTACCAGCGCCAGCACGGCGACCGAAGCGGGCACGACCGGGTCGAGGCGGAAGCCGGTGACCGCACCGGCGCCGGTCGTCACGATGCGGGCGAGCAGCAGGCCGAAGGCGGTGCCGAGGGCGGCTCCGATGACCGTGATCACGACGCCCTCGGCGACGACGAGGCGCCGCAGGCCACCTCTCGTCAGGCCGATCGTGCGCAGCACGGCGATCTCGTGGCCGCGGCTCGCGAGGTTCATGCCCAGGGTGTTGGCGACGCCCAGCACGGCGACCAGTACGGCTATCACGAGGAGGACGCGGGTCGTGGCGAACGCCTGGTCGGTGATCTCGAGGACGTTGCGCCGGTAGTCGACGTTGAGCGTCGCGTCGAGGTGGAGGTCGGGGAACGCCGCCAGCAGGCGCTCGCGCACCGCCGCAGGGTCCTGGCCCGGATCGACCGTGAGGATGAACAGGTCCGGCGTGCCCCCTCCGAAGTCGGGCATGCGGTCGAGGCTGGCCAGCACCGATTCGCCGCCCCCCGTGAAGTCGACGATCACGCCCGCCACGGGGAACTCCTCGAAGCCGCGCGTCGTGCGCAGGGAGATGCTGTCGCCCACGCCGAAGCCGTGGCGGTCGAGCATGGTGTTCGAGACCAGCACGGCGTCGCCACGCGCCAGCGCGGCGTGGCCGCTCTCGGGGTCGCCGTGGCCGGGGATGTACTGCAGGCTGCCGAAGCCGCTGCCCGGGTCGAAGCGCTCCGGCTCGGCCAGCACGATGGCGATCGAGCGGCCGCGCGGCTGCTCGTCGCTGACGAACCTCACCAGCCTGATGCCGACCCCGCTCGCGGCGTTCACGCCCTCCACCTCCTGGGCACGGGCCGCGAAGTCGGCCGGGAAGCTCAGTGGGGTCGTCAGGTAGAGGTCTCCGACCACGGTCGTGTCCATCCAAGAGGCGATCGCGTGGTTGATGCTCGCGACCATCGAGCCGACGCCGATGACGAGGCCGGTGCCGACGACGACTGTGCCGATGGCTACGCCGTTGCGGGCGGCGTTGCGCTCGGCGAAGCTCGCCGCCAGCCGGCCGGGGGCGCCGAACGCGCGCAGCATGACGGGCCGCAGGAGGCGGAGGACGGGACCGAGCAGGCCGGGGGAGGCCAGCGACACGCCCGCGAAGAACACGGCCAGGGCGCAGCACACCGCGATCAGGGCCGCCAGGGGCCCGAACGGGTAGAGGGCGAGCGCCGCCCCGGCGAGCATCAGCGCCACCCCCAGGACGACCTGACGGCGGGCGGGCGCGGGCTCCTGGCTCTGGACCGCCGCCATGGGCGCCGTGCGGCCGGCGCTCAGGGCCGGCAGCACGCCGGCGACGAGGGAGGCGAGCACCCCGAGGAGGCTCGCGAGGAGGACGCTCCTCACGGGCAGCACCAGCGTGCGGAACTCGAACCCCAGCGTGGCGGCGTTCAGGGCGGTTACGACGTAGGAGAGCAGCAGCCCCAGGAGTACGCCTGTCACGATGCCGGCGGCGGACAGGGCCAGGGCCTCGTAGAGGGCCAGGCGCACGACGGCGCCGCGCGTGAGGGCCACGGTGCGGAGCAGGGCGTGCTCCCGGACGCGCTCGACCATCGAGGCCATGAAGGTGTTGTAGGCGAGGAACGCACCCAGCGCGAGCAGGGTGGCGGCCAGCACGGAGAGGCCCGACTGCAGGGTCTGGGTGAAGCCCGCGGCGAAGTCGCCGGTGACGGCGGGCAGGGTGACGGCCAGCTCGTCGCCGAGCCGTTCCTGGAGGCCCGCCCGGACGGCGTCGACCTCGGACGCCTCGGTCACGTGGAGCTCGACGAGCGAGACCCTGCCGCCCAGGTTCGTCAGCTCCTCGACGTCGCTCAGGTGCATGATGCCGACCCGGCCCCCGTTCGTGCTGGCCACCCCGACGCCGTCGTCGAGGAGGCCCGTAACCGTCAGGTCGGCCGATCCCGCTGCGAACGCGAACGCCACCACGTCGCCGACCGCGATCCCCCGTAGCTCGGCGAAGCCGTCAGCGACGGCGATGCCGCGCGAGCCCGCCTCCGGGAGGCGGCCGGCGCTGAGCTCGGCCGGCAGGTCGTCGACCGCCTCGGTGAGCCGGCCCTGCACCTGGAAGCCGCTGTCCACGCCGGGTATCGGCGAGCGCTGGAACTCCTCGATCTCGCGCAGCGGCTCGGCGCGAGTGTTGAGGACTGGGTAGGCCGCCCCGACCCCGGGGAACGCCCGCGCCTCCGAGAGCACGGGGTCGGCGGGGAAGACCAGTCGGCCGGAGGCCCCGGGCGTCACGACCAGGTCGGCCTTGCCGGCAGCGGCCTGGAGGGTGCTCCTGAGGTTCGCCTCGACGTTGTCGCCCACCGACAGCGTGGTTAGGACCGCGGCGATGCCCAGGCCGATGCCCAGAACCGTGGCGACGGAGCGCCACGGATGCCTGACGAGGTTGCGCAGGGCCAGCTTCGCGAGCGTGCTCACGGCGCCAGTCTACGGCCGTACCCCGCGCTCGCCCGGCTCTCGCGGGGCGCTAACGATGGCGTGATACGTTCGACGCGCCGGCAGTACGCCGGGGGCGGCCCCGTTCCCAGCGGCGGACCGGCGGAGGCGCGGAGACACCTTGAACATCCTTTTCGTAGCCGACGACATCTACCCGGGCTTCGGTGGCCAGGCGCGGTCGACCGAGGGCCACGTCGCGGCCCTGCGGGCGCGCGGTCACCCGGTTCGGGTGCTCGCAGGCGACGAGCCGCGCCCCACCCAGCCCCCCGCCGGCGTGCAGGTCGTCAGGCTGCCCTCGTGGCGCCTGGGGGCGGCGCAGACGCGCTTCGCCCACCCGCTGATCGCCCGCATCCGGCCTCAAGTGCGGTGGGCCGACGTCGTGCACGCCAACACGCCGGCGGCGCTGACCGGCGTCGTCGCCCACCTCGCGCGCCGCCGCGGCGTCCCCGTCGTCATGGGCGTGCACACGCAGCTCGAGACCTCAACGCTCCACGCCCCCCTGGTCGGCCCCGTCGTGGCGGGCTTCCTCAAGGCCTGGTACCGCTACCTCTTCGGCCTCGCCGACCTGCTGGTCACGCCTACGCCCTACGCCGCGCGGCTCGTCACCCAGTTCACGGAGCGCGAGCCCGTCGCCGTGTCGAACGGCATAGACCTCTCGGCCTGGGCCGGGCTCGAGCCCCGGGTGCCGCCCGGTGGTACCCGGCGCCTGGCGTTCGTCGGCCGGCTCTCGCCGGAGAAGAGGCCCCTCGACCTCCTGCCCCTGATGCACGAGCTGCCGGAGCGCTACCGCCTGACCGTCGCCGGCACCGGACCGCTCGAGGGGGAGATGCGCCAGGCGGTGGCGAGGAGGGGCCTGACGGACCGCGTCGAGGTCCGCGGCTTCGTGAGCGAGGCCGAGAAGCTCGCCCTGCTCTCCGAGACGGAGGCGTTCCTGATGCCTTCCCCGGCCGAGCTGCAGAGCATCGCCACGCTCGAGGCGATGGCCTCGGGAGCGGCCGTCTTCGCCTGGGGCTACGCCAGCAGCGCCGTGCCTTCGCTGGTCGAGGAGGCGGGGGGTGGGGCGGTCGTGCCGCCGGGCGACCCGTCGCGCCAGGCGGCCGCGATCGCTGCCCTCCTCGAGGACCCGGCGGCTCTGGCTGCCGCCCGGCGAGCCGCCAGAGCCTACGCCCGCTCCCACGACGTGTCCGCCAGCGCCGAGCGCCTCGAGGAGCTCTACGCCGGGCTCGTCGCCGCGCGTCCAGCGGGCCGGGCGGTCGGCGCCGGCGGCCCCTCGCAGGACGCCGGTCGCGCCCGTCCCGGCGACCGCGAGCCCGCCAGGGCCGTCGCGCCGACGCGGCCGCTGCCGCGCAACGAGGGCGCCGGCACCTGACCTGGTCACCGAGCCTCAGGGTGTCGCTGGTCCTCCTCCGTCGGAGCCTGCGCGCCGCTTGAGCCACCGCGGGGGGCGCCGCGCGAGCAGCAGCCAGGCGCACAGCGGGCCGAGCAGGTACGCCACGTAGAACGTGCCGGCTCGCCACTGCGCCACGGGCGCCGCTATGGACGCGGCCGCGCGCGAGTCCGCCACGAGCCCCACCATCAGCTCCGTGAAGCCTGAGGCGCCTGGGGTCGGCACGAAGAAGCCGACCAGCGAGATGATCGACAGCACCGACAGCACGTCGAGCAGCCTCGCGTCGGCGCCGTAGAGGGCGAGCAACGCCCACAGGAGGGTGAAGTTCGCGAGCCACGCGACGAGGTTGGCCGCATGCAGGTAAGCGAAGGTCCACGGCCTCAGGTCGCGGAAGGACACCGCGGCCACGTAGTACTCCCGGCCGATGCGCGTCAGTCGCTCCCGGAAGCGACGCAGGACGCGCCAGGCCGACGCGCGCCGGATGAGCCGGTAGAGCGCGCCGGGGAAGCGCGCCAGCACGACGGCCCCCGCCAGGGCCAGGGCGGCGGCACCGATCGCGAGGGCGGTGACGGCGGGCGGCAGGCTCAGTGGGCTGATGGCGATGATGTAGGTCAGACCGATGGGGATCAGCACGCCCAGGGCCGCCAGGTCGAGCACGAAGAGCTGCACGGCGATGCCGACGCTGGTCCCCAAGGGTACGCCGGAGCGCTCGAGCGCCAGCACGAGCCCCGGCGCGCCGCCCGTGCCGCTCGGCGTCATGGCGGTGCCGAAGACCTGTCCGACGTGAGCGGTGAAGGCGTCCCACGCGCCGAGCCGGTGACCCTGCGCCCTCAGCAGGGCCTGGAGCTTCGCCACGGGAGCCCCCCACACCGAGAGGAGGCTGACCACGGCCACGACCAGCAGGCCGGGCTCCGGGTCGGCGATGCGGTAGGTCTCGGGCGAGAAGATCGACTCGCGGGTGGCGAGGTAGAGGCCGCCCAGGCCGAGCAGGAGAGAGAGCGCGAACAGCGCGATCAGCCGCTTCATCGCGCGGCCGCTCCCGGCCGGCCGACGAGGCTGTCCGGCGTCACGGCCGCGAACGCCCCGGGGGCGAGGAGGCTCGGCTCGACGCTGCCGGTCAGCGCTGCGCGCGCCAGGAAGCGTCCGACCCCGGTCGTCATGGCGCCGAAGTCTAGCGCGGCAGCTGCCGCAGCGGCCGCCGCCTGCCGGCCGGGCTCGGAGAGCCACCGGTCCACGGCGGCCGGCAGGGCGGCGAACGAGCCGGCGTGTGCGCCGAGGCCGCGCGTCTCGAGGAACCTGATGACCGCTCTCTCGTTCAGGCCGGCGTAGGTGGCGGTGAGAACGGGCCTGCCGACGGCCAGCGCCTCCATCGTGCTCGCCGGCCCCGCCTTGCCGACCATCAGGTCGCTCGCGGCCAGGGCGACCTCCATGCGCTCGACGAAACCGAGGACGGTGATCCGCTCGGCGAGACCGACGCCGCGCGCCGCCTCCGACAGACGCGCCGCGAGGCGGTCGTTGCGCCCCGTGACGCAGAGGACGTTTGCCCCGCCTCGAGCCAGCCCCAGCGCGGCCCCGGCGGCGTCCTCGCCGGCCACACCTTCCGCTCCCAGGCTCAGAAGGACGACGGGACCGGGGCCCACGCCGAGCTCGGCGCGCGCGGCCTCGCGGCTCGGAGGCGCGGTGAAGCGGCGTGCCACCGGGTAGCCGGCCACGTGTACCGCCGTTGCGGGAACGCCGAGCGCGACCAGGTCGGCAGCGGCGGCCGCGCTGGGTGCCAGCACCGTCTCGGCCCGCGGCGCCGACCACAGGGCGCTGGCGTCGAACGGCTCGGTCGCCAGCACGACGACCCGGCAGCCGAGGCCGTGGCGGCGGCGCGCCTCGGTGAGCGAGGTCGCCAGCCAGCCGTGGTTCACGACGACCAGTGCGGGGGGGTCCGCCTCGAGCGCCGCCGTCACGCGCCGCGTGAAGCCCCGTAGCACGGCGCCTTGCAGCGCCCGGCTGACCGCGGGCGCCGCGTCCATCGCCGCCTGGGACCAGCGCACGAGCCGGGGCCGCGCGAGCAGCGACCGCCAGCCCGCCTTGTGGTGGGCGTCCAGGCGCGGGGAGTGCTCGGCCATCACGTCCGCGACGCGCCCGGTCAGCTCGCCGCCCGATGCCTCCTCGACGGCCTCGGCCATCGCGCGCGCCGTGGCGACGTGGCCGCCGCCGGCCGCGATCGTGGCGAACAGGACCTCACGGCCGCGCGACACTACGTCCTCCCGGCGTTCAGCGCCTCCACGGACAGCCGCAGCCCCTCGCGCCAGTCGAAGCGCGGCGAGAAGCCGAGCTCCTCCGCGGCGTGGTGCACGGAGAAGTGGACGTCGTGCGCCATGAGGTCGGCGCGGTAACGAGTGGTAGGCGGCTCCGTCGACGGGAACAGCGCGCGCCACGTCGCCTCGACGCCCGTGGCGAGAGCGCGGGCGGGCCTGCGCGCGACGTTGAGCCGGGGCGGCGAGCTGCCGATCAGTCGGGCGAGCTCCGCGAAGAACTCGCGCCAGGTCGGCGCGCCCTCGTCGGCGAAGAGGTAGACCCGCCCCGCCGCTACCGGCGAGCTGACGGCCAAGGCCACCCCGTCGGCGAAGTTGGGGGCGTAGGTCGTGTTGAGAACGCTCTCGCCGCGCTTCACCAGGGGCATCACGCCGCGCGCCACGGCGCGCTCGACCCGTTGGAACGTCGCGTCGCGAGCGCTGAACGGCCACAGGCCCGGGCGCACGACGACCCCCTCGAGGTCGGGGCGCGACATGACGAGGTTCTCGGCGAGGATCTTCGAGTAGGCGTACGGGTTGCCGACGTTGTCGCGAGGCAGGGTGCGTGGGTCGGCGTCCCGGAAGCCCCGGTAGGTGTGGACTGCGACGCTGGAGACCAGCAGGAAGCGGCGCGCGCCGACCTGCGCCGCCGCGTCGAGGAGCCTCTGGGTCCCGAGGACGTTCGTCCGGTAGAAAGCGTCCCACGGCCCCCAGTCGGCCACGCGGGCGGCGGCGTGCACGACGGCGTCGGCCCCCTCCACCGCCCACGCGAGGTCTCCCGGCTTGCTCACGTCGGCGCGCACGACCTCGACCTGGTCTTCCCGCAGGAGCGGCGCGAGGTTGTCGAGCTCGCCCCAGGGGGACACGAGGGCCCGTACCGCCGCGCCAGCTTCGACCAGGCCCTCGGCGATGTGGCTGCCGAGGAAGCCATGTGCCCCGGTGACGAGGACCTTCACCGCAGCAGGGCGCCAGCGCGCGCGAGGATCGTCACGTCGAGCGTCAGGCCGATGACCAGGTGCAGGACGGCGGGGTAGACCACCGAGCGCGTGCGGACCGCGATGGCGCCGAAGACGAGGCTGGCGGGCAGGGCGGCGAGGGTCTCGGGCAGAGGCTTGCCGAGGTGGACCAGGGTGGCGGCGAAGGCTTGCAGCCAGATCGCCGAGGTCGTGCCGTAGGCGGACTCCAGCACGCGCAGCAGGAAGCCGCGGTAGAACGCCTCGAAGGCCAGGTAGTAGAGCGCGTAGAGGGCCGCCCAGACCAGCAGGGTCCGGAGGGAGCCCCCCGCCTCGAGCCCCGCCCACGGGTAGGCCGTCGCGAGGGTGTCGTCGCCGGCGGCAGCCAGCGCGATGACCGGGACCGCGACGAGCGAGCAGGCCGCGACGAGCCTCCAGCCGGTCCGCGCGTCGCCGCGGGACAGCCGCATGTCCCTGAGGGTGCCCCCGGTGGTCGTGTACAACAGCGAGGGGACGACGAGCAGCGCGACGACCGTCCAGGTGATACCGACCGCGGCCGCCCCGAGAGAGTTCGGGGTGAAGCCCAGGAGCGCCGGGCCCGGCGTGCCGAGGTACCAGAACGCGACCTGCAGCACGGTGCCGCCGGCGAGCAGGAACCACGTGCGCACGCCGGCGCCGGAGAAGAGGGCCGCGAGGTCGCCGAGCAGCGCCTTCAGCGCCGCTACCAGGCTCATAGCTCCTTCTGGAAGATCCGGTAGGTCTTGTTCCGCACCCCGCCGGCGGCCTCGATACCGCGGTTGATCGCGTGGTTGTCCTCGAGGGTCCAGCCGCACTCGCCCTCGACGATGCCGCGCCGCTTCGCCCGGCTCACCACCTCGTGGATGAGGAGCAGGTCGAAGCCCTTGTGGCGGTGCTCGGGCAGCACGCCGAGCATCACGAGCCTGGCGCGGTCGATGATCCTCTTGCGCCGCAGGAGGTGGAAGATGCCGAACGGCAGGAGCCGTCCGTCGAAGCGCGCGAGCACCTGGTTCAGGTCGGGCACGGCGACGGCGAGGCCGACCGTCTCTCCCTTGTGCTCGAGGAACAGGACGAGCTCGGGGTCGATGATCATCTTCAGGTCCTTGGCGAGCTGCTCGACCTCGGCCTCCGAGAGGGGCACGTTGCCCCAGTTGTGCTCCCAGGCGGCGGTGTGCACCTTCTTCAGGAGCTCCACCTCGCTGTCGAAGCGCTGGAGGTCGGCGGGCCGGATCGTGACCTGGTTGCGGGCGGCGGTGCGCTCGGCGATCCGCGCGACGCGCTCTGGGATGGGGACCCGGTTGTCGAAGTAGAAGGTGTAGAGGTCCTTGACCTTGCCGTAGCCGCAGGCCTCCACCCAGCGCGGGTACTCGGGCGGGTTCTGGGGCATCAGGACGTACGGACGCTCGCCGAAGGCGTCGACCTGGAAGCCAGCCCCGTCGTTCATCGTGCCGTTGATCGGCCCGCGCACGGCAGCGAGGCCCGCCGCCGCCGCCTGCGACTCGACGGCCTCGAGGAGCGCGGCCGCCACGGACTCGTCGTCGGCCTCGAAGAAGCCGAAGAAGGCGATGCGCTCGTCGTGGATGCGCATGTGCTCGTCGTCCTCGATGTAGGCGACGCGGCCCACCACCGCGCCGCCGCGCCGCGCCACGTAGAGGGTCCGCCGCGCGTGCTGCCAGAGGGGGTTCTTCGACTCGTCCAGCAGCTCGAACTGGGAGACCCGGAGCGGCGCCACCCAGACCGGGTCGCCCCGGTACTTCCGGTACGGGTACCCGACGAACTCCTTGACCGCCGCGGGGCTGGTGGCCGCCTCGACCTCTACGTCGCCCACGTCAGGGAGTCAGATGACGCCGAGGCGCCTGCCGACCACGGCGAACGCCGCGAGGAGCCTGTCGAGCTGCTCGCGCGTGTGGTTGGCGTTGACGCTGGTCCGAATGATCGCCTGACCGTTGGGCACGCCCGGGGGGAGCGCGGGGGTGGTGAACACGCCCTCCTCCCACAGGCCCTTCCAGAAGGCCATCGCCAGCTCGTCCGGGCCGACGAGCACGGGCACGATCGGCGTCTCGGAGCCGAGCGTGTCGAAGCCGAGGGCGTCCATGCCGTCCTTGAGCACGCGGACGTTCTCCCACAGCTGCGTGCGCAGCTCCGGCTCGGCCTGCATGATCTCGAGCGCCTCGAGGGCCGCGGCCATCTGCATGGCGGGCAGCGCCGCAGTGAAGATGAAGGGCCGCGCGGCGTGCTTGACGAACTGCACGACGGCGCGGTCGGCCGCCATGAACCCGCCGACGCTGGCCAGCGACTTCGAGAACGTGCCGATGACCACGTCTATCTCGTCCGTGAGCCCGAAGTGGTCGCCGGTGCCTCTGCCGTCCGGGCCGAGGACGCCGGTGGCGTGAGCGTCGTCGACGATGAGCCGGGCGCCGTAGCGCCGCTTCACCTCGACGAGCTCCGGCAGCCTGGCGATGTGGCCGCTCATGGAGAAGACGCCGTCGGTGACGATGATCCTACCGCCCGGCTTGCCTTCGTCCTGCTCGAGCAGGCGGACGAGGCCGTCGACGTCGTTGTGCTCGAACTTGCGCAGGGTGGCGAAGGAGAGCTTGGCGGCGTCGTAGAGCGAGGCGTGGTTCTCGCGGTCGTAGTAGAGGATGTCGTGCCGGCCGGCCAGCGCGGAGATGACGGACAGGCAGCCGAGGTAACCGGCGCTGAAGGTGAGCGCGGACTCCTTGCCGAGGTAATCGGCCAGGCGCTGCTCGAGCTCCTCGTGGAGCGTGAGCGTGCCGGTCAGGAAGCGCGACCCGGTGCACGACGTGCCGAAGTCGTCGAGCGAGGCGCGGGCCGCCTCCTTGAGACGCGGGTCCTGAGTGAGGCCGAGGTAGTCGTTCGAGCCGGTGATGACCATGTCCTGGCCGCTCACCGTCACGGTGCCGCCGTGTTGCGAAGCGATCGGCTTGAAGTAGGGGTGCATCCCGACCGCAGCCGCCTCGTCGGCCCGGCGGAAGGCGAAGGCCTTGGCGAACGCGTCGTCGGCCCTCCGGCTCATGGCGCTCTGCGCTTCGGGTGGCGCTACCTCGGACAAGGGTCCCTCCAGGAGAAGGCGCCTCGGGCCGCGGTCGGGAGCCAGGCGGTCGCGTGCGACACGGTAGGCAGCAGCCGAGCCGCAGGCCGGAGCCAGCGCCAGCATGTGTAACCCTACGGCACCGCTGCTCTCCTCGGCAAGGAGTGCTCACGGGCGGTGCGCCTTACCGCACTGAGCCGCTCATCGACCGCTGGTATCATCGGGGTACGTCTACCCCCGCGGGGCCCCCCGACCGGTTCCCCGTCCAACCGCTAGCCGAACGCAGCGCAGGAGATGACCTGACGTGCTGTTAGCCTCGCCGCCCGACGACAACCCCACCCGCGCCGTCACCACCAGGGCAGCACAGCCCGCAGACGCGCCGCTGGTGCACCGCATCTACCAGGCCACGCCGGCCTACTTCGACATCATCTCGATCCCCGTCCCTACGATGGACGAGGTCTCCACCGACCTCGCCACCGCCGCCGCCGACCCCCGCCGCCACACCGAGCTGGTGCTGCTGGCACCCGGGCACGGCGCGGCGCCGGAGCCCCAGGTGGTCGACCCGGCCAGCGGTCTCCACGTCGTCGGCTACCTCGACTACAAGATCGACTACCCCGAGGAAGGCGACGCTACCGTCAACCTGCTCCTGGTCCTCCCCTCCGTCCAGAGCCGTGGCATCGGAGCGGCCTGCGCCCAGGACCTGGAGCGCAGGCTGGCAGGTCGCTCGCGCCGCATGCTGGCGAGCATCTACGGCGACAACCCGCGCGCCCGGCGGTTCTGGGAGCGGCTGGGGTTCTCGTTCGCGATCGACGCGAAGCCGCTGCTCGACTGGTACGCCAAAGCGCTCGCCTGAACGCCGCAGGAGGGGCGGCCGCCGGGCCCCGAGGCGAGCCGGCGGCGCGGTAACCTCCTGGACGTGGCCGGTGCGCCGGACAAGACCGTCGTCAGCGTCTCGCTGGGCTCGTCGCGCCGCGACGCCGACGAGCAGGTGGAGCTGCTGGGCCGGCGGGTCCGGTTGGTCCGCCGCGGCGTCGACGGGGACCTGAGAGCGGCGCGCGCGCTCGTGGCCGAGCTCGACGGACAGGTCGACGCCATCGGCATGGGGGGTGCCGACCTCTACGTGAAGGTGGGGCGGAGGCGCTACTACCTGCGAGACGTCGTGCGCATCGCCAGCGCCGCCACCCGCACGCCCGTGGTCTGCGGCGCGGGGCT
>JBIQIQ010000196.1:0-3420 GCA_044507975.1 Deinococcaceae bacterium | reverse complement strand
TGGCCAGGCTCGCGTGCCTCAGCGCGCGCCGCCTGACGAAGCCGACCGGCATGCCGAGAGCGTCGTCGCCGTCCTGGTCGCAACTGAGGGAGTTGCCCGTCACGCCGATGCCGTACTCGTTGACGCCGTCGCGGATGAGGATGCCGGCCTCGGTCAGCATCACGAAGCGCGGGTCGTCGCTGGGACGGGCGCTCACGACGACCGCGTTGTCGAGCAGCCTCAGGTTCTGGTCCCAGTTGCGCCCGAGGAGAGTGTGACCGTCAGCCGTCGCCTCCGGCAGGCAGGCCGCGGAGGTGCACTCGTGCTGGGGGGCGGCGCGCTTCAGGCGTCCGGCCAGCGTGAGGATCTCGGAGCGCGAGTTGATCGCGACGATGGCGGGGAGGTCCTGGCCGGATCCGGTGGCGATGCCGCGGAGCTCGTTCATCAGGCCGTCGTCGTAGGCCTCCATGGCGGCCGCGATCTCGGAGGCGAGGTGGAGAGCCTGTTCCCACTCCAGGCCGGCCTTCGCGAAGAGGTCCCGGTAGATCGCGACGCTGACCTCGACCCGGTCGCGCAGAGACTCGCCGTGCTGCAGGCCCATGTCGTGGTGCGAGCCGCGCACCTGGATGCTCGGGAACGGACCACGCGCCGGGAACCGCGGGTCTTGATAAGCGTCCGGAGCTCCCGCGGCTCTCACGTGGGTATCTCGATGGCGTAGAGGGGCGCGTGCTGCTGGCAGCCCAGGATGTCCGGGTCGCCCGGGTTCCCGCTTACCCGCTGTCGCTTGAGGGTGATCTTGATCCCCTGACCGGGGTCGTGAGCGACCACCGACACGACGTGATCGACAGGCACTCGGTAGATCTCCGCCACCAGCGCGGGGGTGATGACGCCGGAGTCGCGCACGGCGCGGTAGGTCGCGGCGTCGTCGAACATCACGTCGCAAGTCACGCGGAAGAGCCCGGCGTTCTTGCTGCGTATGGCCGTGGCGATGTCGACGAGTCGGGCCATCAGGCGGCTCCTCCGACGGTCTCGAGCTCCAAGCGGCTGTGGTCGAGCCCCGACTCGACCTCCATCGTGTGGTAGACGGTCCACTGGTAGGAGTCCATGCCCTTGAGCTCCTCGTCGGCCATCACCGCCGCCTTGCCGGTCGTCGCCTTCTGGCCGGGGTACTCCGCCACCATCAAGGTCTTGCGGAACATCCGACAGACGGTGCGGGCGGTCTCCTCGTCCCGCGCCGTCGCCTCGACGACTATGCCGACCTCGGTGGGGAGCTCCTGCCGCGCGGGCTCCCGCTCGCCCATGATCGTGCCGGCCCCGTAGGCGTGGACGTGCACCTGGTAGTCGACGCCGTCCTCGAGGTCGGGCCTGTTCTTGCGCACCCGGGCGCGAGCGTAGTCGAGGAAGGGCTCCAGGTTGGCGATCGTGAGGGGGTCGCGGACGCCGACGATCCCGACGAAGCGGTAGCCGACGAAGCCGGCGCCCTCGAGCTTCAGTCGGTACGGGACCTCCTCGAGCCTCGCGCCTCTGACCTCGACGCTCCTGGCGTCGTACTGGCAGAAGGTGCAGTCGGAGAGGTGGACCAGCCCACCCGGGATGCGGTGGTAGTGCGGGTGCGACTCCTCGTACATCGAGTGGGCCGCCACCGAGACGGGGGTGCAGATCTGCTTGGGGCTCATGGGCTCGAACAGGACAGAATCGCGGCGGATCGTGCCCATCATCGTGTGGCGCGCCATGTACGGGGTGCCGGCCACGGAGGCGCACTCGAGCACCTTGCCGAGGTGGATGGCCAGGGCCTTGTCGAAGCCCTTGAAGATCGGGTAGGAGGCGAAGATCGCGTCGTCGCAGGACCGCCCGGCGATGATCACGTCGGCGCCTTGCTCGTACGCGTTCACGTAGGGCTCGACGCCGATCACGGCGACGACGTGGTCGGTCGCGTCGATGGCCGCGTCGGTCAGCTCCGGGCTGTCGTCGAGCGACTCGACCTTGCCGTCGGCCAGCTTCCGCCTCAGGGTCTCCTTGTCGAGCTCGGTGTAGATCTTCGCCATGCGGAAGGGCTCGAGGCCCTCCTCCCTGGCGATCTCCCGGATGAGCTCGGCGTGGTACTCGACGCCGTTGTCGGTGCCCATGTGGCCCGCGGTGCCGACGGCCATGGGGATCTTGCGGTCGCGGGCGGCGATCAGCAGCTGCCTGAGGTCGTGCTTCACCCACTCCCGGGGGAAGTAGCACCTGTCGGCGCCCAAGCCGTAGGGGCCGACGTCGTTGCTGCCGGCGTCGGCCCCGACCATGTGCGGGTCGCGCTCGAGACCCAGGTGGAACGACTCGACGTCGAAGGGGGTGGCGCCGAGCGCCCCCGTGGCCGACAGGATCCGCATCTCTTCCACTTCGTACTCCCTTGGTGGCAGCACCGTCGTCTGCGCGAGCCCCGGGCGGACCAGCAACTTCCGTTGCCGAGTAGTCAGGTTGACAAATGTTGTTGCAACACTACGGCGGGGCCTACCGAGGTGTCAACTGCGCGGAACGGTGGGTCAGCGGGCTCGGTCGCTCGGCTGCACGGGTACCTCGATGTCGAGCAACGGCGCGTACTGCTGCGCGCCGAAGATGTCGCTGTCGCCCGGGCTGCCGCTGGGGCGCTTGCGGAGGATCGTGAACTTGATGGCGTTGGCCGGGTCGAAGGTCACGAAGTCGGTGATGCGCGCTTCTTCGATGCCGTAGAGCTTGGCCACGGAGCTGCGGCTGAGGACGCCAGAGCGCTTGACGAGCTCGTAGTTATCGGCGCTGTTGAAGATGACGTCGAACGTGATGCGGTCCACGCCGGCGTTCTTGCTGCGGATCGTCTTGGCGAGGGCGGAGAGCCTGAGCGTGGCACCTCCCTCGGCCGCGCCGGTCACCGGGCCACCTCGGGGACCCTGGCGGACGGCTGGCCCACCTCGGTCGTGTGGAGCTCGAAGAGCTCCAGGGGGTCGTCCACCCTGATCGTGTGGTTGAGGGTCCAGCGATAGGCGGGGCTGACCTTGACGACCTCGTCCAGCGGGAACGCCACGCCGCCGGCGGTGCCCTTGACGTCGGGCAGGCGCGCGTAGAACATCTGGCGGGTGCCGGTGAGGGCGACCTCCTCGGCCATCTTCGCGGTCGGCGCGACCCCGAACACGAGGATGCCCAGCTCGTGCGCCGGCGAGTCCCTCAGCGGCTCGAGCTCGCCCATGACCCCGTCGCGGCCGTAGACCTGGTAGTGCAGCTCGTAACCGCCCTCCTGGGGCGTGCCGAAGCGCTCCTGCACCTGCTGCCTCGCCCAGCCGATGACCTCGTCGATGCGCGCGATCGTGTACGGGTCCCTCACGCCGGCGAAGCCCATGTAGCGCTCCCCGACCTTGCCGGCGCCCTCGAGCTTGACGCGCAGCTCGCTGGCCGGCTCGAAGCGCGGGCCGGTGACGCGGGTCGTCT
>JBIQIQ010000195.1:0-3423 GCA_044507975.1 Deinococcaceae bacterium | reverse complement strand
CTTCCTGGTGCACCAACCGCGTAGCCCGTCCGGAGGGCGACCGTCCGTCAAGGAAGGGCCGCAGAGCCCTCGGCGCGAAGGTCGCCGAAGACGCACGCGCCGTCCCCGAGCGCCATGCAGGCGCTGAGCCGCACCTCTCTACCCAACAGGCGGGAGAGCAGACGCTCGTCGAAGCGGCACACGGCCCGGTCGCGGCTGGCCACGTTGTGGAACACGCAGTTGACGGCGCGCACGTCGCCGTTCGCGGCCGGCGCGGCGTGGTAGCCGAGCTCGTTCATCAGCCCCACGACCCTCTGCGTCCGCGACCCCGGGTCGAGGCGCTCGAGCTCGGGCAGCCAGGCGCTGGCCAGGTCCTCGACCATGGCGTCCAGCACGGACTCGGTCGCGTCACCGCCCAGGCTCGAGCCGATCGCCCGGAGTAGGCTGAGGGCGAGGCGGTCGTACTGCCTCGGGAACCGCTCCCCGCCGAGCGCGGTCAGGCCGTAGGCGCGGGACGGTCGCCTGCCCGTGCGCCGCAGCGCCACGGCGCGAACCAACCCGTCGCGCTCCAGGGCCGTCACGTGCTGCCGGATCGCGTTGCGCGTCACGCCGACGCGGGCCGCCAACTCGTCCAGCGTCAGGCCCGACTCGCGGTTGATCAGTAGCTGCAGCATCACCCCTTCGCGGGTGTCGCCGGTCCCGAGCATGCTGGCCTCCGACGCGAGCATATCTCAGCAACAATAATGACATAAAGTTGTTGCATTATTGCCTAGTTGGTGCTAGCGTCCCCCTCAAGCGATCGCCGACTAGCACAGCGGCCGAGGCCTGCGCGGGCCCCGCGCCGGAAGGAGCCGATCATGAGGCATACCCCGCGGACGCGCGCCACGGCGCGCAGAGCAGCCCTGTTCCTCGCTGCCGCTGCCTTCGTCACGGCGACGCTGGCCCAGGACCTGACGACCCAGCCCCCACCGGAACCGTACGTCAACGCCGCGACCCTCCTGCCCCTGCCCGACTTCATCCCCGGCGCCGGCGCCCTCTACATCGACCCGGCCGCCGCCCCGGTAGGACCCTGGCTGGCCTACGGACAGGACGGAACCCTCGTCGAGGTGCTCTTCATGGTGCCGCTCAGCCAGATGCAGGCCGCGACCGACTGGGACGACCTCGCGGCGGGCCTTCTGGCTGAGCTCGGCCTCACCGTGGACCACGTCGACGTCACGTTCAACGGCGGTCACCCCGGCATGGCCGAGCCGCACTATCACGTGCGCCTGGCGTTGGTCGACCACGCCACGCAGCTCTCAGCGCTGAACCCATAGCCCACGGACCCGCTACCCGGCCCGCTCTCGACGCTCCGCCCCGCGGCGTGCGAGAGTGGGCCGCAGCATGCCGGGCGCGCCTCCAGGTGTCTTCCATGGCTGGCGCATCGCCTGGGCCCTGGCCGTCACGCAGACGGTCGGCTTCGGCGTCCTCTTCTACACGTTCCAGGTCTTCACGCTGCCCATGGAGGCCGAGCTCGGGCTGAGCCGGGCCCAGACCTCCGGCGCCTACTCGCTCGCCCTGCTGCTCTCCGGTCTGACCGCGATCCCGGTAGGCCGCTGGGTCGACAAGCGGGGCGCCAGGGCGTTGATGACGCTCGCCTCCCTCGCCGGCGTGATCCTGGTCGTCGCCTGGTCGTACGTGGAGGGCCTGGCCGGCCTCTACGCAGTGCAGGCCGGCATCGGCTTAGTGATGTCGGCCGTGCTCTACGACGTGGCCTTCACCGTGCTGGCGGTGTGGTTCCGCCGAAACCGGCTCAAGGCCATGCTCATCGTCACGCTCGTGGCGGGCCTCGCCAGCACCATCTTCGTGCCCCTCGCGACAGCGCTGGTGGAGGGCGTGGGGTGGCGCGCCGCGCTACGGGTGCTCGCGCTGATCATGCTCGCCACGATGGCGCCGCTCCACGCGCTCGTGCTGAGGGACAACCCGCGGCGCCTCGGCACCGGCCCCGACGGCGCGCCGGTGGACGAGGCGGACGGGCACCTCCGAGAACCGAGCGTGGGCGTCGGCGAGGCGCTCAGGAGCGGTCCGTTCTGGTGGATAGCAACGGCGTTCACGTTCGACCGCATCGCGACGGTCGCCATGGCCGCGCACGCCGTGCCGCTGCTGCTCGAGCGCGGCCACGCCCCGGGCCTGGTGGCGACGGTCGTCGGCCTCGTCGGGCTGATGCAGCTTGGCGGCCGCCTCCTGTTCACGCCCGCGGCCCGCGGCCTCGACCTCGCCACGCTGACGGCGGTGACGTTCGCGGTGAGGGCCGCGGCCCTCGTCCTGCTCATGCTGCCGCTGTCCACGCTGGGCCTCTTCGCGTTCGCCGTCCTCTTCGGGGCCGCGAACGGCGCCAGCACCCTCGGGCGGGCCGCCCTGGTCGCCGAGCGCTTCGGCAGCGCCAACTACGGGGCGATCAACGGCACGATGAGCACCCTGATTGCCGTCGTGCAGACCGTCGCCCCGCTGGCCGTCGGCTTCGTTCGGGTGGCCACCGGCGACTACTCCGTCGGCCTGGCGCTGCTGGCGGCGACAGCCTTGGTCGCCGCCTACGCGGTCCTCAGGGCCCGGGCGCCGCGCGCGGCCGACCTGCGGCTCAACGCCTGACTGCCCCCTGGCCGGTGTGACCCGCGAGGGCGGCCTCGGCCGCGTCGACGAGGTCCTCGTCACCGTCGACGACCAGCAGCGAGCCGCCACCCGCCACGACGTCGTGAAGGTGCCGCGCCTCGTCGCCATGCGCGTCCGTGAGGTCCTCGATCTCCTTCCCCGTCCAGCCGACAGCCCCGACCCCCGTGCCGGCGGGTCCGGCCGGGAACGCGTGAGGGGCGACCGGAGCTGGCGTGCCGAGGGGCACTCCGGTGCCGAGCGTCGCCGAGGCCGGCACCACGACGGGCACGGCGCCCCCCTCGGCCAACTCCTCCCCCGCCTCGACGTCGGCCTCTTCGTTGCCGGCGGGAGGGCGCTGCACCACGCGCGTCGCGTCTCCCAACCCGGCGGCTTGCAGCTTGGACAGGCCCTCCTCGAGCTCGCTTTCAGTGCCGTAGACGACGACCAACTTGCCCATGCTCGTGCACCTCCCCTGATACCTGGAGTGTGCAGGGCGCGCTAGAGCTCAGGATGAGCCGCCATGAGAACGCTCACGGCGTCGCGTCCCGCGCCGGAGCACGGCCACGCTGCTGCCCGGAACGCACGGAGTCGCCTGCGGTCTGTTACAATCTCTCCTTGCCGGCACGGTGGATGTAGCTCAGCCGGTTAGAGCACCGGATTGTGGTTCCGGGGGCCGTGGGTTCAAGTCCCATCATCCACCCCAGGCACTAGGGCGCGGGCGGGGCGAAGGTCCCGCCCGAGCCGCCATGCGAGGATGGCGGAATTGGTAGACGCGCTGGACTTAGGATCCAGTGGCCTAGCCGTGCGGGTTCAAGTCCC
>JBIQIQ010000194.1:0-3433 GCA_044507975.1 Deinococcaceae bacterium | reverse complement strand
GGCGGCACGGCCATCGTGGTGCTGGGCGCCGACCCCGAGCACCTCAACCCGGGCATCAGCACCAGCTACCCGGTGGGAGCGGTGGGCGCCAACGTCTACAGCGGCCTCGTGCGGCTCGACGCCGACGGGCGGCCCGAGGGTGACCTGGCGGAGTCCTGGACGGTCTCGGACGACGGCACGGTCTACACCTTCACGCTGCGCCCGGCCACCTTCCACGACGGCACGCCGGTCACCAGCGCCGACGTGGCCTTCAGCATGAACGAGGTCATGGGCCCCAACCATGGCCGCTTCCTCAACGTCTACCAGCGGATCAGCGCGATCGAGACGCCCGACGACGCCACGGTCGTACTCCGGCTCACCGAGCCGTACGCCCCGCTGATCAGCCTGCTGACCGTGTTCGACGCCCCCGTCCTGCCCCAGCACCTCTACGCGGGCACCGACCCGCTCACGAACCCGGTCAACTTCGAGCCCGTCGGCTCGGGCCCGTTCCGCTTCACGAACTGGGTGCGCGGCGAGCGCGTCGAGGTCGCCCGCTACGACGACTACTTCCTCGAGCCCGCGCTGCTCGACCGCATCGTGTTCCGCATCATCCCGCAGGACGTGGCGCGCTCGACCGCCATCGAGGTGGGCGAGGCCGACCTCTCCTGGGGCTTCTACCTGCCCCCGTCCGACCTTCCCCGCCTCGACGCCAACCCCGACGTCCAGACCTGGCAGGGCATCACGATCCCCGCCCTCTACTTCATCTTCGTGAACACCGACTCCGAGGGCCTCTCGGACCCCCGCGTCCGTCAGGCCCTCATGCACGCCATCGACATCGAGCAGGTCGTCGAGCAGGCGCAGGGTGGCCTCGGGCAGGCCGGCTCGGGTCCTTTCGGGGGCGGCTTCAACTACGCCTACTCCGAGGACACCGACTACCGCACGCTCTACCCGTACGACCCCGAACGCGCCCGCGAGCTCCTCGCCGAGGCCGGCGTCGAGAGCCTCACGCTGCGCTTCGTCTACGACTCGGCGCGCAGCGCCTTCGCGGCGACGGGCGAGATCATGCGCGACCAGCTCAGGCAGGTGGGCATCACCCTGCAGCTCGAGCCGGCCGAGCGCGCCGTGATGGTCGAGCGCGTCTACGGGCGCGATTACGACCTCTCCATGCAGTCGTTCACCTCGGGCGGTGACCCGGCCATCGGCTACCACCGCATCTACCTCTCGGCCGAGCCGGGCACGCCGTTCGTGAACGCCACGGGCTACTCGAGCGCCGAGGTCGACGAGCTGCTGGCGGAGGCGGCCGAGCTGCCCGACCAGGATGCCCGCGCCGCTCTCTACGACCAGGCGATGGCGATCCTCGCTCGCGACCTGCCCGTGCTCGTGATGTTCGACGAGCTCAACACCGAGGCCGCGGTCGCCGACCTGCGCGGCATGCGCGCGCTGCTCGACCAGCGCGACGGCCTCGAGTTCCTCTGGTTCGCCCCCTGAGCCAGCGGAGCTGACACCACTCGCCGCGCCGGGCGTCAGGGCCCGGCGCGGCGAGAGCGATTCGGGACCCCGGAAGGCGGCGCGTGAGCAGCGCAGAAGGTGCAGGAAAGGGCGTCTGGGCCTACGTGGCCGGTCGCCTGCTCAACGCCGTGCCGCTGGTGCTCGGCGTGATCGTCGTCAACTTCCTCCTCATGACCCTCGCCCCCGGTGACCCGGTCACGGCCCTGATAGGCGATTACCCCGCTCCCGCGGACTACGTCGAGCGGGTCCGGCAGCAGTACGGCCTCGACCGGCCCGTGCCCGAGCGCCTCGTGCGCTACGCGGGCAGCGTGCTGAGGGGCGACCTCGGCTACTCGTTCGCCAACCGGCAGCCGGTCTCGACGCTGTTGGTCGAGCGCCTGGGTCGCACCCTGGTGCTCATGCTCACGACGGTCGTCGTCGCGTCGGGAGTGGGCCTCGCGCTGGGCGTGCTGGCCGCGCGGCGTCCCCACTCCGCGACCGACGCCGCCGCCACGGGCTTCGCCCTCACCGGCTACGCGGTGCCGGAGTTCTGGCTCGGCCAGCTCCTGATCCTCGTGTTCGCCGTGTGGCTGCAGTGGCTGCCGGCCGGCGGCTTCCGCAGCGTGCGCGAGAACTACGAGGGGTTCGCGGCGCTGCTCGACCACGCCCGTCACATGATCCTGCCGATGGCGGCGCTGTCGTTCAGGTACATGGCGATCACGACGCGCCTGACGCGGGCGAGCCTGCTCGAGGTCATGAACACCCAGTACATCGTCGCTGCCCGCGCTCGCGGCCTCTCGGAGCGGACGATCCTGTGGCGCCACGCGCTGCGGGCCGCCGCCCTGCCAGTGGTGACGGTCATCGGCTACAACTTCGGCTTCATCGTGGCCGGGTCGGCGTTGGTCGAGACGGTCTTCGGCTGGCCGGGCATCGGCCGCCTGATGTACGACTCGATCTTCACGCGCGACTACCCCGTCCTGCTCGGCATACTCCTGCTCGTCTCCGTCACGGTCATCGTCGTCAACCTGATCACCGACGTCCTCTACTCGGTCCTCGACCCGCGGGTGAGGTACTGATGGCGGACAGCGCGGTCAGGCTCCCCGCTCGGCGCTCCGCCGGCTCCGGCAGCGCGCGCGCTGCCTGGCGGCGTTTCCGGCGCCACCGCGGAGGTCTGGTGGGGCTGGCCGTCGTCGCGCTCCTCGTGATCACGGCCGTCGCGGCCCCGCTGCTGGCGCCCCACGACCCGTTCACGACCTCGCGGAACGCCTTCCAAGCGCCCTTCTCGGGCGGGGCCCATCCGCTCGGCACCGACCACCTCGGGCGCGACGTGCTCTCCAACCTGATCTGGGGCGCGCGCGTCTCGCTGATCGTCGGCGTGGCGGCGGCCCTCACGGCCACGGTTATCGGCGTGATCGTCGGGGCGTTCGCCGGGTACGTCGGCGGCAGGGCCGACGAGCTGCTCATGCGCGTCACCGAGTTCTTCCAGGTGATCCCGCGCTTCGTGCTCGCGCTGATCGTCGTCGCCTTCTTCGGCTCCGGCCTCGTCAACCTGATCCTGGTCATCGGCCTGCTCTCCTGGCCGCAGACCGCGAGGCTGGTGCGCAGCCAGTACCTGAGCCACAAGACGATGCAGTACGTCGACGCCGGCCGCGCCCTCGGCATGCGCGACCTGAAGCTGATCTTCGCCGAGATCCTCCCCAACGTCATGGCGCCGGTGCTGGTCGTGACGTCGCTCGACGTCGCGCAGGCGATCCTGCTCGAGGCGTCCTTGGGCTTCTTCGGCCTGGGCGACCCGAACCAGCCGTCGTGGGGGGCGATGCTCAACTCCGCGCAGGACTACATCCGCCGCGCCTGGTGGATGAGCGTGTTCCCCGGCCTCGGCATCTCCTTGGCCGTCCTTGGTTTCAACCTCCTGGGCGATGGCCTCACCGAGGCGTACGACCCCAGGATGCGAGTGAGGTGAGCT
>JBIQIQ010000193.1:0-3434 GCA_044507975.1 Deinococcaceae bacterium | reverse complement strand
GGGTGTATCTCTTGGGCGAGATTGCCCTTTCTATAGGAAGTCTGCGCGAGAGCGCAGAGCACTTCAAAGAGGTTGTTGAAGTTGCCCGACGGCTAGGATTCAACTACGAGGAGTTTGTTGCCCGCCTCGCCCTAGTAACCATCCTCGGCTCTCGAGGCGAGTTCGCAGCAGCCACCGAACACATCACCCGCGCCCAAGAACTGATCTCCGACAAAGCCGACCGCCTGAGCTTCCGCTTCCGCGAGGTGCTGCTGATGCTCTGGCAGGGGATCTACACGCGGGCCCACGCAGCCGAGGAGCTCGAGGGCCTGATCCACGCCTTCGGCGAGATGGGGCTCCTACAGGAGCAAGCGGCCGTCAAGCTGCACCTGGCCGACCTCTACCGCCTCAAGGGCCGCGACTTCGCTCCGCTGCTCGACGACCTGCAGACGCTCTCGATCACTCTGCAGAACCCGTCGTTCCTCGCGCGCGAGTTCGCGCTCCTGCCCGAGCTCAGGGGCATCGCCGAGCAGACGCACCCTCGCATCGCCGGCACGCGCACCGCCACCATCGAGGTGCACACGCTCGGCGAGGAGCGCGTCGTGCTCGACGACCAGCCGGTGCACATCCCGCTCAAGCGCGGCGTAGAGGTCCTCGCCTACCTGCTCGAGCGCAAGGCCGTCACCTTGCAGCAGGTGATCGACGAGGTCTTCCCCAACGAGAAGGTCTCCTCCGCCAAGTCGTACTTCCACCAGTTCCGGCACCAGCTCCGCGAGCATGTCGACGGCCTGGCCATCGAGTACGACTCCGAGTCGAAGATGTACCGGCTCACCTCGGAGATCAACGTCATCTGGGACGTGGCCGAGGTCCGCTCCGGCCGACAGGTGCCCGGGATGGGCAGGTTCCTGCCAGGCTCGAAGAACGAGTGGGCCAGGCAGCTGGACGAGGAGCTGCGGGCGCACCGGAGCGACTCCGGTGCCCCGAAGCCGGCCTCCACCTAGACGGCACCCCCGAGCGTCTGGTTACGATTGGTCAACAGGAGAGGTTGGGAACCGAGGTTTCGCCGTAGGCCGCCGTGGGGAGACGGCGGCCTCGGCTGTTCGAGGGACCTCCATCGCTGACCGACGGCCGGCTTTCCTGGGGTCTCCGTGCCGAACGCTCGTGCAGCGGCGAGGCGGCGCTCCACGAGGCGCGAGACCCATCCTTGATTTGATAACATGAACGTCGGCAGTACTCCGACTCACGGCAGATAGACCGGTCCATCAGGACCGCCGCCGGTCGAGAACGCATCGTGACCACCGGCACTTTCTCTAACGGTGCTGTCAGCCCTCGCTCACGCGGAAGGCACATCATGTGCAGCGAAGGGTCCTGAGGATCCTTCCATCGTGGGACAGAGGTCAACAGTGCCTCTCCCCATCCTCTTCCGAAGGACCCCGCGCCTCCCACGCGGGGTCCGACCTTTGGGCGCGTCAGGCACGCGCGACCGGGGCCTCGGGAGAGGCGATTCACTGGCCGCCGCGGCCCCCTCTCTCGACGTGGGCTCCAGGGGCCGAGAATCCCCTTCACGAGCAGCTAATCGGTCACGCCTAACCTTGCCTTGACCCGCCTTCGTGTGATGTAATGACCACTTGCGAGTCAATCAGTCCTCAGGAGGAACCCCAATTCATGGATGAAAACCTACGCCCCGCCGCGGGGAGCCCTGCCCCGGGCACCGACCAGGCCAACGAGCAGAGCGCCAGCCAGGCTCCAGCCGCGACCGCCGATCAGGGTGACGGCACGCAGCTGGTCAACGAAGTCTCCAACGACGAACGGGCTCCCACTCAGGACGCAGAACTTGGCCATGAGAGCGGTGCCGGCCAGCCGGTAGACGGCCAGGCCGTACAGAACGAAGAGACCCAGGCCACCGGCGCTGGAACCAGCACCGACCAGCCGAACGTCGAGCAGGCGGGCGCCCAGCCCGTCGAGGCCGACGCGGGCAGCGAGGCCGACGAAGCCCCGCAGGCCCCGCGCGCCGGCGTGGTCACCGACGACGCGTCGGCCCAGGCCGCGCTCGACGCCATGGTCCAGGAGGCCAACAGCCCCGAGGCCTCGGCCGCTGCCTCGCAGAGCGCCGCCAGCAGCTCGCCTGCGGTCGCGGTCGTCGAGGAAGACGACAACGCCGAGATCACGATGGAGGACGTCCTCGCGGCGTCCGACGAGCAGCTCGCTCGCAAGCCCGTCCACCGCGGCATGATCACCACCGGTGAGATCATCATGCTGCAGCAGGACGGCATGGTCGTCGACGTCGGCGCCAAGATCGAGGGCATCCTCCCCTACAACCAGCTCTTCGAGTTCGAGACGAACCAGGAGCAGGCCTCCAAGTACTTCAAGCCAGGCGACGAGATCCAGGTCTACGTCGTCCGGTCCGACATCGCCAACAACACCATCGTCCTCTCGAAGAAGCGCGCCGACCAGGAGCGCGCCTGGAACCTCCTCCAGGAGATCTTCGAGAAGGAGAAGCCGGTCGAGGTCGAGATCGTCGAGAAGGTGCGCGGCGGCCTCGTCGCCAACCTGGGCGTGCGGGCGTTCCTGCCGGCCAGCCAGGTCGACGTGAGGCGCGTCAACGACCTCTCCCCCTTCGAGGGCCGGCGCATCAAGGTGCGCATCATCGAGCTCAACCGTCGCCGCAACCGCGTCATCATCTCGCGGCGCGCCATCCTCGAGGAGGAGATCGCCCACCTCAAGGAGGAGACGCTCAAGCGCCTCGAGCCGGGCGCCAAGCTCGAGGGCGAGGTCGTCGAGATCACCGATTTCGGCGTCTTCGTGAACCTCGGCGGCATCGACGGCCTGGTGCACCGCTCCGAGCTCACCCACGGCCGGTTCAACCACCCCCGCGACGTCGTCAAGCTCGGCGACAAGGTGAGGGTCGAGGTCCTCGACATGGACCTCGAGCGCGAGCGCATCAACCTCTCCATGAAGAAGCTCGCGGCCAACCCGTGGGAGAACGTGCTGGCCAACTACGCCATCGGCCAGCGCGTGGCGGGCAAGGTCACGAACCTCACGCCGTTCGGCGCGTTCGTCGAGATCGAGCCCGGCCTCGAGGGCCTCATCCACGTCTCCGAGATGAGCTGGACCAAGCGCGTCCGGCACCCCAAGGAGATCGTCGACGAGGGTGACGACGTCGAGGCGATGATCCTCAAGATCGACACGCAGCAGCAGCGCATCTCGCTCGGCCTGCGCCAGACCCAGCCCGACCCGTGGAGCAGCCTGCCCGACCGGTACCCGCCGGGCACCGAGGTCACCGGCCCCATCACCGGGATCACCGACTTCGGCGTCTTCATGGAGATCGAAGAGGGCATCGAGGGCCTGGTGCACATCTCCGAGCTCTCGCACGACCACATCGAGAACATCGCCGAGCACTTCAACAAGGGCGACGAGGTCACCGCGGTCATCCTCAACATCGACCCGGTCGAGCA
>JBIQIQ010000192.1:0-3440 GCA_044507975.1 Deinococcaceae bacterium | reverse complement strand
CGTTGTGCAGCACGTTGCGGGCCGAGGCCGCGTTGGTGATGTGCGGGTCGAGGTTCGGCGGGTCGTCGGTGACGGCGACCGTGATGCTGCCGCCGTAGCGGGGCTCCTGCGCCAGCGCCCCGGCCACGAGGCCGAACGCGACGAGCGCGGCGAGGAGGGCGTTCAGGTGTCTGCGTGCTGCCATGGTTCCTCCCTGAAGCAGCAACGGCGGCACGACCGGAGCTCCGGCTGCCAACGCGGTTGGACGAGCGAGACCGTTGCTGTGCACACGACCCGGCGCTCCGCAGCGCAGAGTCTGGGCCGGCGTGTGGGTTCCGGGGAGTATTACATGAAAGGTTGATGTGTGAACCGGAGCAGGGGGAGGGGAGTACAGCGGCTCGAGATCAGCGGAGCTCCGGCAGCCGGTCGATGATGCCCCGGATCTGGCCGACCTCCGCCGCGACGTCGCAGCCGCTCAGGTCGGCCTCGCGCACGCTCGGTTCGAGCCCGATGGCCAGGACCTGGCGCCCCTCCGGCTCGTAGCGAGGCCACCTCAGCCCGTCGCCGAGGTCCGTCCAGAAGAGGGTGTTCGGCGCGTGCGCGAAAGCTCCCCAGAGGCGCTGGACGAGGTCGGATAGCTGGCGCTCTGCCGGAGTGAAGGGCTTGTCACCCGCCGCCGTACCGAACACGTACGGCACGTCCTCGGAGTGGCAGGCCTGCTCCCTGCACGCCGACGCCTGGTAGAGCCCGAGCGAGGAGAGGTGCTCGAACTCGTAGACGTAGGTCGGCGCCCGCCCCGCCAGCGCCAGCCCGAGGCTGGGGCACGTGAACACGACCTCGGTGAACATGTCCATCCAGGCCGGGCGATGGTCGCGCCCGAAGCCGGGCGAGTAGTGCCTCATGACGAGGTCGCCGGCTCGCCTGCCGAGCATCACCTGGGCCGCTATGGACATCTCCATGAAGCCCATGCGGGAGCCGCCCCCGTAGCCGAAGATCACCCCCTCGCCCGTCGTGGTGCCGATCATCGCCGGCACGTCGTAGCCGCTGGCGAAGGCCTCGCCGATCGGGACGCCGACGAGGAACTCGCCATCGATCGTGGGCGACCAGAGCAGCAGCCCGTCGGCTCCCGAGCGCAGGACGGAGGTCACGACCAGGCGCGTGGTCTGCGTGTCGACGATGTCCTCGAAAGGCAGGGCGCGCAGGCAGGCGACCTGGTCGCCGCGCCGCGGGCAGCCGGCCGCCGCTCCGAACGCCGCGCCGAGCCGGGCCGCCTCGTCCATCTCCTTGTACGGCAGACCCGCCGGGTTGCTCATGACGATGACGGCGCCGAACAGCCCGCGGCTCGAGGGCACGGCGGTCAGGTGGGCCGCGACCGACATGGCGCCGGCGCTCTGCCCCGCGAGCGTGATGCGCCGCGGGTCGCCGCCGAAGGCCGCGGCGTTCTCCTGCACCCAGCGCAGCGCCAGCTGCTGGTCGCGCAGGCCGTAGTTGCCCTCGAGACCACCGACCCCGGCGAGGAACCCGAGCGCCCCGACGCGGTAGTTGAGCGTCACGACCACCACGTCCTGGCTGACCGCGAGGCGGCCTCCGTCGTAGAGGAGCGGCCCCCCGTCGTAGAGCTCGGCCGCGGTGCTGCCCGTGACGAACGCGCCGCCGTACAGGTAGACGATCACGGGGCGCCCGCCGTCGTCGGCCGCGGGCGTCCAGACGTTGACGGTGAGGCAGTCCTCGCTCATCGCGCCGCGCTGCGGCAGGAGCTCGTCGGCGCCTTGCGGGCAGGGAGCGCCGTACTCGGCGGCGAGCAGGGGCTCCGTCCAGCCGGCCTTGGGGACCGGGGGCCGCCAGCGGTTCTCGCCGGCGGTCGACTCGGCGTAGGGGATGCCGAGGAAGGAGTGGACGGTCTCGACCGCCCCCTCGTAGGCCGGACCCTCGAGGCCGCAAACTGGGCCTGCCGAGGTGTGGACCAGAGGACCTCCGCAGGCAGGAACGCCCTGCGCTCGGACGTGGGCGGCGCCGAGGGATGCCAGGGCTAGCGCCGCGGCGGCGAGCGACCTCAGACATCCCAGCGAGGGTCCCGCCACAGGGAACGCACGTACGCCTGCGTCGCGCATCGGTCCTCCCGCCCCGCCTGGCTCAGCCGCCCCAGGCCGGAGACCTCATGCTAGCGGCATGGCGGCGGGCTCAGTCCGGCGTCGCGGTGGCGGTCGGCTGCTCCTCGTCCTCGACCCACGCCCTGGCCCAAGCGCCGAGGTCGTCCATGATCGGCCGGAGCGCCTCGCCCATGGCCGTGAGGCGGTACTCGACCCGCACCGGCGTCGTGGGCGAGACCTCGCGCCTAACGAGGCCCTTGGCCTCGAAGTCCTTGAGGCGCTCCGAGAGCATGCGATCGCTGATGCCGGGGATGGCGCGCGCGATCTCGTTGAAGTGCGTGGCCCCGTCGAGGAGCATGCGCAGCACCGCACCGGACCAGCGCTTGCCGATGATGTTGGCCGCCTTCTGGAAGTAGGGGCACAGCGCGACGTCTAGCTCGGGCATCGCCGTAGTCTAGTGCCCCCGCTGACGTGATTCAAGTAACTTACGAAAGTATAGTGACTAGCAGGCCGGCGACCCGGCCGGGCTCGGCGCTCGGCGAGGCGTACTGGGAGGCCGCTCCAAGGGCGACAGGCGTGCCTGTCGCGAGCTCTTGAGGCCGCGGGCTCGGCCCGCGCGCAGATAAGGAAGTGAGGAACGCAGTGAGGAAGGTCTTAGCGTTGTTCGCCATCCCCATCGTCATGCTCCTGGCCGCGTGCGGCGCGGTCGACGCCGGGAACCTGGGGCCCGACGGCCCCGGCGACCCGTTGACGGCCAAGCCGGCGGCTACCGAGGTCCTGGCGATGGACGACGACTTCACGTTCACCTTCATGCCCGGCGTCGCCATCGACGACGTCGAGTGGGACGTCGAGATCGAGTACGCCACCCGCGACGTCCAGGCGGTGTACGACTTCTACGACGCCGAGCTGAAGGCGCTGGGCTTCACCCGGACGGACATCGAACGCGATGACGACGAGGTGGAGGCCGAGTACGAGAACACCGTCACGGGCCTGGAGATCGACATCGAGGTCGAGCTCGACGACGGCCGCGTGGAGGTCGACATCGACATCGACGACTTCACACCGCCGTTCCCGGCCGGCTTCTCGCTCACGTCGTTCGCGGGCTTCGACCTGCCGATCTACGACGGCGCGACGGTCGTGGACGTCGAGTGGGACTTCAACTTCGACCACCCCTCGAGCAGCGTCGAGGCGATCTTCGCCTACTACGACGGCCACCTGCAGGACCTGGGCTGGAAGCAGACCGAGGTCGACGACGGCGACGACGACGAGATGGAAGCCGAGTACGTCAGGGACGGCGTCCACCTCGAGCTCGAGGTCGAGGACGACGGCGAGGTCGAGCTGGAGTTCAACAAGCTGCGGTTCTACTGACCT
>JBIQIQ010000020.1:23317-24415 GCA_044507975.1 Deinococcaceae bacterium | reverse complement strand
ACTCCTCGTGGTCGGTGATCGCGCGCCAGACCCTCGCGACAGGGGCCCTCAGCACCACAGTCCTCACTATGCGCTCTCCAGCGGCAGGGCTCGTCGACTGCTCCATATGCAACCTCCCGGTTGCACATTAGCACCGCCGCCGGCCTAGGAGCCCTCCGCCAGCAGCACCGCGAGGAAGCGCTCCCCGTAGCGCTCGAGCTTGGCTGCGCCCACACCCGAGACGTGGGCCAGCCCGGACAGGTCGGTGGGCCGGAGGGCGGCCATCTCCCGCAGCGTCCTGTCGTGGAACACCACGTAGGGCGGCACGCCCTGCTCCCTGGCGATCTCGGTGCGCAGCGCCCGCAGCGCCTGGAAGAGGCTCTCCTCCGCCGAGGAGAGGGGCAGCTCCGCGCCGGAGCCGAGGGCGCCGCGCCCGCGCCGGGCGGCGGAGGCCCGGGGGCGCAGCCGGTCGCGCCGCAGCACGACCACGGCGTCACCGCGCAGTACGTCGCCGGCGCCGGGGCCCAGCCGCATGCCGCCGAACCCGTCGGGGTCGGGGACGAGCTGACCGTTGGCCAGGAGCTGCCTCACGACCGACCGCCAGGCGGCGGCGTCGAGCTCGGTGCCGATGCCGTACGTCGAGAGGCGATCGTGCCCGAAGCTCCGCACCCGCTCGGTGTCCTTGCCGAGCAGCACGTCGATCACGTGGCCCGCCCCGAAGCGCTGGCCGGTGCGCACCACCGTCGACAGCAGCTTCTGTGCCGGCACGGTGCCATCGAACGTCTCGACCGGCTCGAGGCAGGTGTCGCAGTTCCCGCACGGCGCGCTGAGCTCCTCGCCGAAGTAGGCGAGCAGCGCCTGGCGGCGGCAGCCGGACGTCTCGCAGTACGCCAGCAACGCCTCCAGCCGCTGCCGCTCGGCGCGCTTGTGGCGCGCGTCGCCGCCGCCCTCCGCCAGCATGCGGGTGACCTGGACGACGTCCTGGAGGCCGTAGGTCAGGAACGCCTCGGCGCTCTCGCCGTCGCGCCCGGCGCGACCCGTCTCCTGGTAGTAGCCCTCGAGGCTCTTGGGCAGGTCGAGGTGCGCGACGAACCGCACGTCTGGCTTGTCGATGCCCAT
>JBIQIQ010000020.1:6514-23217 GCA_044507975.1 Deinococcaceae bacterium | reverse complement strand
CTCCAGCCTCAGCTTCTCCACGATCTCGCGGCGGGTGCGGTCGTCGGCGGTGGCGGTGAGCGCGATGCGGCGCACGCCCGGGTACCGCTCGGCCAGCATGCCGAGCTGGATGTACTCGGGCCGGAAGTCGTGGCCCCACTGGGAGACGCAGTGCGCCTCGTCGATCGCGAACAGGCTCAGCCGGCCGCCGGCGTGCAGGTCGTCGAGCATGGCGAGGAAGCGCTCGGTGAGCAGCCGCTCCGGCGCGACGTAGAGCAGATCGAGCCGACCCTCGACCGCGGCGCGCTGCACGGCGCGCGCCTCCTCGGGCCCCAAGCTGCTGTTGAGGTACGCCGCGCGCACGCCCAGCAGCTCGAGCGCCGCGACCTGGTCCTGCATCAGCGCGATGAGCGGCGACACGACGACGGCCATGCCAGGTAGCAGCAGGGCGGGCACCTGGTAGCAGAGCGACTTGCCTCCGCCCGTCGGCATGAGCACCAGGGCGTCGTCGCCTCGGAGGACGGTCCCGATGATGGCCTCCTGGTGGCCCCGGAACCCGTCGTAGCCGAAGACCGTCCGCAGGACCTCGAGAGCGCCCGCGCTCCCCTGCCGGCCGCTCACCGTCCCCTCGCTCGCGCTCAGTCCACCCACTCGCCGGCGCGCATCACGGGCTCGACCTCGCCGCTGGCGAGCTCGCCGTCGACGTCGGTCCGGTCCGAGCCGATCATGAAGTCGACGTGCGTGAGGGACTCGTTCAGGCCGGCGGCGCGCTTCTCCTCGGGCGAGAGCTTCTGGCCGCCCTCCAGCGTCATCGCGTAGCCCTGCCCGAGCGCGATGTGGCAGGCGGCGTTCTCGTCGAACAGGGTCTCGTAGAAGAGCAGGCCCATGCGCGCCACGGGGCTCGAGGCCGGCACCAGCGCCACCTCGCCGAGGCGGCGAGCGCCCTCGTCGGTGGCGAGCACGTGGTCGAGCGCGGCCTGGCCCTGCCCGGCCACTGCCTTCACCACCTCGCCGCCTTCGAAGGTCAGCTCGAAGTCGTCGATGAGCGTGCCGTTGTAGGCCAGGGGCTTGGTGGCGCGCACCACCCCGTCGACGCGGGCCCGGTGGGGGGCCGTGAACACCTCCTCGGTCGGCATGTTGGCGACGAACGCCGCGCCCTGCGGCGTGCACGACGAGCCGCCGTCCCAGCGGTGGCCGTCGGCCAGGCCGACGCGCAGGTCGGTGCCCGGCGCGCGGAAGCGGAGGGCGGCGTAGCGGCGCGCGTTGAGGCGCGCCTTGACGCCCGCCAGCGCTCCCGTGTGCGCGCTCCAGGCGGCGACCGGGTCGGGCTCGTCCAGGCGCACGGCTGAGAAGATGGCCGCCCACAGCCTCTCGACGGCCTCGGCCTCTGGCAGCCCCGGGAAGACGCGCTTGGCCCACGCTGGGGACGCGGCGGCGCCGATCGACCAGGCCATGGCGTCGCTCATGGACATCTCGTAGTACGGCTTGAGCAGAGGGCGCCAATGCTTGAGGTAGGTGGCCATGCGCTTGGGATCGGTGCCGGCGAGGTTGTCGGGGTCGTCGGCGGTGATGGCCAGCGAGGCCGCCCCCTGCCGGGCGAGCTCGATCATCGCTTGGGCGGTGTGCTCCGGAACGATGGCGAAGCTCTCATCGGGAGCGCCGGCGAAGCGGGCGCGGGTCACGCCTTCGTCGGACCAGATCACCTCGACGTACGGGCTGCCGAGCGCGTACGCCTTGGCGACCAGGAGCCGCGTGAGGGGCACGGCCTCCGTGGTGGTGCGCAGTATCAGCTTCTGGCCCGGCTGCAGGTTGACGCCCACGCCGAGCAGCAGGTCGGCGTAGGCGTTCAAGCGGGCCTCTAGGTTCGGGGTCATGGGGGGCATGCTAACCAGCCCCGGCGGGGGCGCGGGTAGCGGTCGGTAGAGGGGCCTAGGCGCCGGGGGGCACGGCAGGAGCGGCCCGAGGTCGGCCGCCCCACCTACCGCCCGTCCTCGAGGTGTCAACATGGCCGTAGGTCCCTCCCGGCTCGCGCCGGAGGGCCTTCCTTCAGGGCAGGGTGCGATTCCCTACCGGCGGTGATGGGCGCGCGCAGCTGCGGCGCGCTCCGAGTCCGCGAAGCCCGCACAGGGCCCGAGCCGGTGAGATCCCGGCACCGACGGTGACAGTCCGGATGAGAGAAGGAGGGAACGGGGCGCATGGCGCGCCCCGGCAGAGCATGTCATCACGTCGAATCGAACGGAGCGGGCGCGCGGCCAGCGGTCGGGCGCAGAGCGCCGAGCGCGCCCGCCACATGCGCAGGGCGATCGAGCTGGCCGGCCGCGGCCGCGGCCGCACCTCTCCCAACCCGATGGTCGGCTGCGTGGTCGTCCAGGGCGGCGAGGTCGTGGGCGAGGGCTGGCATCCGTTCGCGGGCGGCCCGCACGCCGAGGCCGCCGCGCTCGCGGCGGCTGGCGAGGCGGCGCGCGGCGCCACGGTCTACGTCACACTCGAGCCCTGCGACCACCACGGCCGCACCCCGCCGTGCACCGAGGCCCTGATCGCCGCCGGCGTCGCGGAGGTCGTCGTGGCCCATCTCGACCCCGACCCGCGCGTCGCGGGACGGGGGGTGGCCCGCCTGGAGGAGGCGGGGGTGAGCGTGAGCGTCGGCACCCTGTCGGCCCGGGCGGAGTCCCTCAACGAGGCCTACCTCACCTCGCACGAGCGCGGGCGGCCGTTCGTGCTCTACAAGTCCGCCAGCACCCTCGACGGCAAGACGGCCACGGTCACGGGCGAGTCGCGCTGGATCACGGCCGAGGCCGCCCGCGAGCGGGTGCACGCCTGGCGCGACGAGCTCGACGCGATAGCGGTCGGGGTCGGCACACTGATCCAGGACGACCCCTCCCTCACCACACGGCTGCCCGGCGGGCGCACCCCGCTCAGGGTCGTCTTCGACAGCCGCCTGCGCACCCCGCTCGGAGCGCGGCTCTTCGAGCCCGACCCGGAAGGGGTCCCGGCGCGGGTGGTGCTCTACGCGGCCGAGGGGGCGCCGGCCGACCGCGCGGAGCGGCTCAGGGAGCGGGGGGCCGAGGTCGTCCTCCTCCCCGGGCCGGCCGGCAGGCCGGACGTGGCGCTCGCCCTGAAGGACCTGCACGCCAGGCAGGTGCGCAGCCTGCTGCTCGAAGGCGGCGGCACGCTGGCCTGGGAGTTCCTGGCCCGCCGCGTGGTCGACCGCGTGGCTCTGTTCATCGCCCCGAAGCTCCTCGGCGGACCTGCGCCCGGTCCGCTGGGAGGTGCAGGGGTCCAGCTGCTGTCCCAAGCGGTCGGCGTGGCCGACATGAGCGTCGAGCGCATCGGCGACGACCTGCTCGTGCAGGGTCGCGTCGCCTACCCGGAGGTCGATTAGGTGTTCACCGGCATAGTGCAGGAAGTAGGTTCGGTCGCGCAGGCGCGCGACCTGCCGCAGGGGACGCTGCGAGTGACGCTCGCGGCCAGCCTGCCGTTCGTCACCAGCTTGGAGGTGGGCGACTCCGTGTCGGTCTCCGGCTGCTGCCTCACGGTGGTCGACCGGGCGACCGGCTCCAGCGGCACTTTCGAGGCCGACCTCGTCAGGGAGACGCAGGAGCGCACCGCGCCGCGCTGGCGGCCGGGCACGGACGTGAACCTCGAGCAGGCGATGCGCGCCGGCGGGGTGTTCGGCGGCCACGTCGTCACCGGGCACGTCGACGGCGTGGCCGAGGTAGTCGAGATCGGAGACGCTCCCGGAGCCTACGTCGTGCGCTTCCGCGCCCCCGCTCGCCTGGCGGGTCACGTCGTGCCCAAGGGCAGCGTCGCGATCGACGGCGTCAGCCTCACCGTCGTCGACGTCGGCGGCCCGGGCGGCTCGCGCGCCGACTGGCCGGCCACGGACTTCAGCGTCTCCCTCGTGCCTCATACGCTCGCGGTGACGACGCTCGCCGACCTGCGGGTCGGAGACGACGTGAACCTCGAGACCGACGTACTCGCCAAGCACGTCGAGCGTCTGCTCGCCCTGAGGGAGGCTGCCCATGCCCGCTGAGGCCCGGCACCCGACGGACGGCCAGCCGGCGCGCGAGGGCCGCGGCCTCGCCAGCGTGCCGGAGCTCGTCGCGGAACTGGAGAGGGGCCGGCCGGTGATCCTCGTCGACGACGAGGACCGCGAGAACGAGGGTGACCTCGTGCTCCCCGCGGAGGCGGTCACGCCGGAGAAGCTGGCGTTCATGATCCGGCACACGGGCGGCGTCGTCTGCCTGGCGATGACGAACGAGATGGCCGACCGGCTCGACCTGCCGCCGATGGTGCAGCACAACACCGCCAGGCGGGAGACGGCCTTCACGGTGACGATCGAGGCGCGCGAGGGCGTCACGACGGGCATCTCCGCGCAGGACCGGGCCACGACCATCCTGGCCGCGACGCGGGAGGACGCCAAGGCAGAAGACCTCTCCCGACCGGGCCACGTCTTCCCGCTGCGCGCCCGCGACGGCGGGGTGCTCCGGCGGGCCGGCCATACGGAGGCCGCGGTGGACCTCGCGCGCCTCGCCGGCCTGAGGCCGGCGGCGGCGCTGTCGGAGCTCATGCACGACGACGGCACGATGATGCGCCTCCCAGCGATCCTCGACTTCGCCGCCGAGCACGGCCTCAAGGTCGGGGCCATCGCCGACCTGATCGCGTACCGCCTGCGGCGAGAGGGCTTCGTGACGCGCGTCGCCTCGGCCGCGCTGCCGACGCGCTTCGGCGAGTTCACGGTCCACGGGTTCGTCGACGGGGTGCGCGGGGACGAGCACGTCGCGCTGACGATGGGCGACGTCGCCTCGGGCGATCCCGTCCTCGTGCGGATGCACTCCGAGTGCCTGACCGGGGACGCCCTGCACTCTCTGCGCTGCGACTGCGGGTCGCAGAGGGACGCGGCCATGGAGGCCATCGCTCGTGAGGGTCGCGGCGTCCTGGTCTACCTGCGGCAGGAGGGCAGGGGGATCGGCCTGCTCAACAAGCTCAAGGCCTACGCCCTCCAGGACGCGGGCGCCGATACCGTCGAGGCCAACGAGCAGCTCGGCTTCGCGCCCGACCTGCGGGACTACGGCGTCGGAGCGCAGGTCCTCGTCGACCTGGGCGTGCGCCGGCTGCGGCTTCTGACGAACAACCCGCGGAAGATCGCCGGCCTCGACGGCTTCGGCCTCGAGGTCGTCGAGCGCGTGCCGCTGCACGTCGGCCTGAACGCCCACAACCGGCGCTACCTCGAGGCGAAGGCGGAGAAGCTCGGGCACCTCATCGACTAGGCGTCACCCGAGCGCGTCAGGGCGGTCAGCCGCTACCGTAGGGGCGTGGCGCTCTTCGACGACCGGAGCTCCGCCGGCCGGGTGCTGGCCGAGCGACTGCGGCACCTGGCGGGGCGCCCCGGGCTCATCGTGCTCGGCCTGCCCCGGGGCGGCGTGCCGGTGGCCTCCGAGGTGGCGCGGGCGCTGGGAGCGCCGCTCGACGTGCTGGTCGTGCGCAAGCTCGGCGTGCCGGGGCACGAGGAGCTCGCGATGGGCGCGGTGGCCAGTGGCGGCGGCGTGGTCCTGAACGACGCCATCGTCGCTCAGCTGGGACTGCCGCCGAGCGCTGTGGAGGCCGCCCTGGCACGCGAGTCGCGCGAGGTCGAGAGGCGCGTGCGCGCCTACCGCGGCGACCGGCAGCCGCTGGACCTGCGCGGTGCCGTCGCCCTGCTCGTAGATGACGGCGTAGCGACGGGCGCCACGGTGCTCGCGGCCGCGCAGGCGAGCCGGGCCGCCGGCGCGCGCGAGGTGATAGTGGCCGTGCCGGTCGGCGCTCCCGACTCGTTGGCGCGGATCGCCACGGTCGCCGACGCGGTCGTGTGTCCCCATACCCCGCGCGAGCTGCGCAGCGTCGGCGAGTGGTACCGCGACTTCTCCCAGACGTCCGACGACGAGGTCAGGGCCCTGCTCGCCTGAGACGCCTCACTCGAGCTCCAGGGGCATCACGCGCCTGAGGAACGCGTCGAAGTGCGGCACCGTGAAGGCCGTCTGCCCGTGCGCGGGGCTGTAGATCATCCCCTTCTCGATGAGGCTCGCTCGCGTCGGCGCCACCGTGCGCACCGACCTCTTCAGCACGTCCGCGATCGCGCCCGAGGCGTGCGGGCCTTGGCCCAGCTCGGCCATCGCGCGGAGGTAGCGACGCTCCGCCGGGGCGACGCGGTCGAGGCGTACGCGGAAGAACCCGGCGTCGAGCTCGGCGAGGGCGAGGCGCGTGGCCTCGTAGGCGTCCCCCTCCCCGATGGGAGAGCGCTCGGCTACGTCCCAGGCGTGCTTGCCCCACATCTGCAGGAAGTACGGGTAGCCCTGCGTGCGGCGGTAGATCGCCGCCAGCGCGTTGTCGGTGAACTCGACGTCGCGCCGCGCCGCTGGAGCCGTCAGCGCGAGCCGGGCGGAGGCCTCGTCGAGCGAGCCGACCTCGACGATCTCGAACATGCGCTCGGCGTACGAGCGCGCCTTGCCCAGCTGCCCGGCGAGCTGTGGCAGCCCGGCGCCGTACAGAACCACCGGCAGCCGCAGCTGCGCGCAGCGGTGGAGCGCCGCGATCAGGGCGCCGAGCTGCGTGGCGTCCAAGTACTGCATCTCGTCGATGAACAGCGCCACCGAGGTCTCATGGGCCTTGGCCGCCTCCCCCACGGCCTGCAGCAGGGCGGCGAGGTCGACCTCGATGTCGCCCACGTCGGCCACGCCCGGCTCGAATCCGAGGTCGATGCGGAACTCGACGTCCTCATACTTCAACCGCATGCCCTGGACGAAGCTGCCGAGCACGCGCAAGGCGCGCGCCGCGACGTCCTTCGCTTTGGCGCGGGCGTCCTTGCGACGCTCCAGCCGCAGCAGAGGCACTCTCAGCGCCGGGGCCAGCACGGCCGGCAGCGAGCGACCCTCGGGCGACTCGATCACGCAGGTCTCGTACCCCTCGGCCTCGGCCTCGAGGGCGATCTTGTTGAGGAGCACCGTCTTCCCCGCCCCGCGCAGCCCCACGAGGAGAAGCCCGCGCGAGCTCAGGCCCTGTGCCGCGCGGGCGAGTGCGATGCTGGCGCGCTCGAGCACGTCGTCCCGGCCGGCGAGCTCCGGCGGTGGGGTGCCGGCGCCAGGCGCGTACGGGTTGGTGCGCGGGTCCACGTTCAAGCGATCTTAGCGCAGTTTATCTCGTGGAGCTAACCTCGGGTAAACAAGCTTGAACCGCTCTGGGCTGCGCGGCTCGGCAAGAGGTCGCGTAGGCGTCAGTTCACGGAGGGGTCGGCGCCGGGGAGCGCCGGAGCCGCCGCGACGACGTCTATCAGAGGCGAGCGCTGCTCGATCACCGACCGCGCCACGCGGTAGCAGTCCTCGACGTGCCGGTTCCCCACGAGGCGCATCGCGCCGTAACTGATGCCCGCGGCGGCGGCGGAGCCGACGACCGGCACCCACTTGGCAGCCGACTTGGCAGCCACCCGCACCCCGATGCGTTGGAGCAGCCCCACCACGACGTCCTTGGTCACGAGACGGGCGACCGCCTGGCTGCCCACGCTCGTCACGCCGAGGAACACCAGCTCCTTCGTGCGGGCATCCAGGTCCTCGACCTGGTACGGGGTGAGGCCGAACCGCTGGTTGATGGCCGGCAGGAGCTGCATGAACAGCGTCACGTCGACGCCGATGTCGGCACCGGGCACCGGCACGACCGCGGCGAGCCCGGAGATCCCGGCGGAGCGGTTGACGAGCGCGCGGCACTCGCGGCGTATCGCCTCGAGCTCGGCCAAGGTGCTGGGGAGGGTCCTCCGAGCGTAGCCGCCGGCGGGCAGCTTCCGCGCCGCGGCGAGCGCGAGGCCGCGCACGCTCGAGCTCAAGACTCGACCATCTCGATCGGCTGGCCGAGCGGCACATGGATCATCGAAACCGAGTTCATGCAGTAGCGTAGGCCGGCGGGCGGCGGCCCATCGGGGAACACGTGGCCGAGGTGGCTGTCGCAACGGGCGCACCGCACCTCGGTCCTCGTCATCCCGTGCGACCTGTCGACGTACTCCCTGACCGCCCCGTCGCCCACCGGCCGCGTGAACGACGGCCAGCCGGTGCCCGACTCGAACTTGACGCCCGACTCGAACAACGGGTTGCCGCAGGCGGCGCACACGTACGTGCCCGGCTCCTTCGTGCCTACGTAGCAGCCGACGTGCGGCGCCTCGGTGCCATGCTCCCGGAGCACGCGGTACTGCTCCGGCGTGAGACGCCGGCGCCACTCCTCCTCGCTGAGCCTCAGAACGTCCGTCATGGGACCTCCAGTCCTAGACGCCATTGTGACGGTCTTCGCCCGTGCGCCCGTAGCCCGGCGGCACGGACGCCAGCCGCTGCGGGCCCGTCGGGCGCTCGGGACGCGCGTGACGCTGCTAGCGGAGGCGGCGCCCTCGGGCGCGACCACTAGCTCTCGAGCTCGGCGAGCCGAGCCTCGAGTTCGCTCACCCTCGCCTCCAGGGCGGAAAGGCGCTCCTCGGCCCCGCCTCCGGGCGCCGGACTGCCGCTGGGCTCGGCAGGCCTGCGCACCCGCGGGGCGAGCCTGTCAGGGTCCTCGCCCAGGGCGTGCGACCATCGGTCCTGGCTCTGCCCCGGACCGCGCCCCAACCGTGTTGCCAGCGGAGGCCTCCGTTGCGCGAGCCCTTCCAGCACCGCCTCGACCTCCCCGACGCTGTCGAACCGGACGTACCGGTCGGTCCGCGTCCGCAGCTCCCCCGGGGTCTGAGCGCCCCGCAACATCAGCACGGCGAGCACGGCCGCCTCGCGGTCGTCGAGGTCGAGCGCAGCGGCCGCCTCGTGGCTGTGCTTCGGCACGCGGTCACTCACCGACTGGACGGTCGCTGCCAATCCTCGGTCCCGCAGCCTGCCGACGGCGGCGAGCACGTCCTGCAGGTGGTAGTCGGTCACCGGGTCGCGGGAGGTCCGCTGGTTGCAGGCGGTGACGAGGGCCTGGGTCGAGAGGGGGTAGCTCTCGGGCGTCGTGCGCTCCTTCTCGATGAGCGATCCGAGGACGCGCAGCTCGATCTCTGACAGGGCCATGACGGCCGGAGTATAAGGCCGGCCCGGCGGTGCTATCCTGGCCACTGGCTGACCACGAAGTGGTCACCACCACCCACGCACGGAGGTGCTCGTGAGGAACGTAGGGGTCCGTGAGTTCCGGGACAACGCCACCAAGCTGCTCGCCGCGGGGGAGGGCCTGCGCATCGAGCGGCACGGCCATCTCGTCGGCTACTTCGTGCCCGCTCAGGACCAGGAAGGCAACCCCGCGCTCGTCGCGCTGGCCGACCTGCTGCGCGACGCGATCGACTCGAGCGACATGAGCCAGGACGAGATGCTCGCGGTGCTCAGGCGCGCGATGTGACCATCTCACTTGTGGTCACGTCGTGGTCACCCGGTGGCCACGCCTGCTTTCAGGGGGCGAGGTGCTCGATGACGCGCCGCGCGTTCTCGAGAACGTTCACGTCTCCGAGCTCTCCGTGCGGCACGGGCGACGTGGTCAGCCAGCCCGTAGCGGCGAGCACCGCCAACAGCAGCGCGCTCTCCACGTAGAGCGCCGCCTCGATGCCGGCGGCACCGCGCCTGGCCCGCGGCAGCAGGACCCAGCGGTTCGCGGCTGCCAGCCCCAGCGTCAGCGCGACCAGCGCGAGCTTCACGCCCAGCGCCAGCGCGTAGCCCGAGCCGAAGAACCGCGCCGGCTCGGAGACGTGCACGAGCCCGCTGACTACGCCGGTGGCGGCGATCGCGGCCACGACCCACGTAGCCAGCCGGGAGAGGCGCTCGACCGGCTCCTGGCTGCTCGCCCCTCCCCTGTCGCGCGGTCCGCCGAAGGCGACGTGCCAGACCGCCCCGGCCCAGACCGCCGCGCCTGCCAGGTGCACGAGGTCGACGACGAGCACGCTCACGCCACCCATGGCGGCCCCGTGGCTGAGCCGGCTGAAGCCGTAGCACAGCCAGAGGGCCAGCGCAGCGGCCAACGGCCACAGGGCGCGCGGCCCCACCGCCACGACACCGCCGAGCGCGACCGCCGCCACCGACCTCCAGCCGACGGCGTGGCCGTGGGCGGTCGTGCTGGCGTAGCGCCACCACAGCTCGAGGTCGGGGGGGCGCAACTGGGAGAGCGTCGCCCACAGCTCGACGGCGCCGAGCACCGGCACCGACGACGCGGCGACGGCCAAGGCCGCGTACCCGCCGCGCTTCCCGGGGGCCAGCCAGTAGCGGCGGACAGCGGCGCCGACGAGCACAGCCACCGCGACCCAGGCCAGCGTCTTGACTGCGACGACCAACTACCTACCTCCGACGCCCATGCCTCGCGACTCTAACCGAGGCCACCGAGAGCGGCCGACCGCCCGGGGACCAAGGCGGCGAGCGCTGCTCGCTATGCTCGGGTGCATGCAGCCCAGGGGCCGGCCCTGACACTGACGTCCGGCCAGCAGGAGGTCCTGCGGTGGGTGGCCATCGTCACGATGGTCGTCGACCACGTCGGCGCCGTGCTGCTCCCCACCGCCGACGCCCTGCCACTGCGGGCGGTCGGCCGGGTCGCGTGGCCGCTGTTCGCGTTCCTGCTGGCCTACAACGTCGCGCGCCGCGGCGTGGATCCGCGCCGCTACCTCGCCCCGCTCCTGTTCTGGTGCGCGGTGTCGCTGCTCCCCCACTACCTCGCGTTCGACCGGTTCGTCGTCAACATCCTCGGGACCCTCTTCCTCGGGGCGGCGGGCCTCGCGTTGCTCACGCGGCGCGCCGCCCTCGAAGCCCGCTCCCCCCTGCTGCTCCCTGGCGGCCTCGCGGCGGTGGTCGTCCTGTCGGCGTTCGTCGAGTACGGGCCGCCCGGGGTGGCCCTGGTCGTCGCGCTGTGGTGGGCCCTCGGCTCGCGCGAAGCGCTCGCGGCGGTAGCGGCCGTCGCCGTCGTCGCGTGGCAGAACTACCCCTGGGCCATCTGGCCGGCGGCCCTGGCCGCGGTCCCCCTGCCCTTCGCGGTCGCGCGCCTGCGCCTCGGGCTGCCGCGCAGCGGGCGTCTGCCGTGGCTCTTCTACCCGGCGCACCTCGCCCTGCTGGCAGGCATCGACAGGCTCTGGGGGTAGCGGCCACGGCGCCCCGGCATCGCCTCTAGGCCAGCCGCCGCGACCGCGGCCAGAGCAGCGTGAGCACGAACAGCAGGAGCGCCGCAGCGCAGGTCACCACGAACACGCGCTCGATGCCGCCCGCCAGGAGCTGCCGTAGAAGCTCGGAGACGGCGGGCGCGAGCTCGGGACCCGCCGAGGCGGGGCCGGCCGGCTCGAGCAGGCGCTCCACCGAGCCGAGGTCGATGACGTCGCTCGCGCCCGCCCGGGCGATGCCGGCGACGACGGAGGCGTTGAGCACACCTCCCAGGAGGGCGGCGCCGACCGAGTTGCCCATCAGGCGCATGAGCAGGTTCGCGGCCGTGGCGCTCCCGCGCCTGTCCCAGGTCACGGTGGCCTGGATCGTGACGATCGAGGAGGTGTTGATGAACCCCAACCCGACACCGATCGCGAACGACGCCGCCGCCACCCACGCCGGTCCGAGCTCGGGGGCGAGGAACAGGTAGAGCAGGCCGCCGACCGCGGCGGCCGCGCCCCCGATGCGCGCGGTGTTGGCGGGTCCGAGCGGGATCAGCAGTCGACCGCAGACCGAGGCTGCGATCGGCCAACCCAGAGACATGGTGGAGAGCGCGAAGCCCGCGACGAGCGGCGCGTAGCCCATCACGCCCTGGACGTACGGCGGCGCGTAGGTGATCACCCCGATCATGACGACGCCGGCGACGAACGCGCTGAGGTTCGCGAGCAAGACCAGCCGGTCACGCCAGAGGTCGACGGGGAGGACGCCGTTCTGGCGCGTCCAGAGGTGGCGCCCCAGCAGCAAGAGCGCCGCGAGCACCGCGGCGCCCAGACCCCACCTCGCGGGCCCCGCGAGGCGCCCGCCCATGTTGAGCAGGACCATGAGGCCCGACACCGCGACGAGCAGCATCGCCGACCCCGCCAGGTCCACCCTGGCCCCCGTGTGCCTCACGCGCTCGCGCAGGAAGCGGCCGATGCCGAAGAGCGTGACGACGCCGAACGGCACGTTGAACCAGAAGACCCAGGCCCAGTCGAAGTTGGCGACGATCAGGCCGCCGAGCAGCGGCCCGAGGACCGAGGAGACGCCCCACACGCTCGCCAGGTAGGCCTGGATCCTGCCGCGCTCGCGGACCGTGTACAGGTCGCCCGCCAGCGTCACGACCATCGTGCTGATGCCCGCCGCCCCGATGCCCTGCAGGAAGCGGAAGACGATCAGCTCGCGCATGTCGCCGGCCAGCCCGCACGCCACCGAGGCCGCCAGGAAGAGGCCGACGCTGACCATCAGCACCGGCTTGCGCCCGACCTTGTCGGCGATCCCGCCCGATAACGGGGTGAACATCGCCTGCGTGAGCAGGTACGAGGCGAACACCCAGGAGTAGAGCTCGAAGCCCCCGAGCGTTGCCACGATGCTCGGCATCGCCGTTGCGACGATCGTGCCCTCGATCGAGCCCAGGGCCATCGTCGTCATCAGGAAGGCGAGGACCAGGCCGCGGCGCGTCTGCAGGGCGGCCGCGTCCCCGGCATGCGATGAGCCCGTCTCCGGTGGTGTGCCGTCGCCGCGAGGCGCGCCCTCAGGTCGGCTGGTCAGGCTGTCGCGGCTGGGCACGGTGCGAGACACCATACGCCCGCAGCCGAGCCACGAGGGCGCCAGCCAGACCTTGGACCTCGGCGAGCCACGCCTCTCTCTCGGACAGCGCGCTGCCCCTCACGGGCGCGAGGGCCAGGCGCGTCGTCGCGCCCACGCCGGCCGGAGCGAAGACGACGTCGCGCCAGAAGCGCGTCACGTGGTCGCCCAACGCCTCCTCGGTGCGCGCCGAGGCGTTGCCGGTCGTCACGACCAGCGCCTCCCTGGCCATCAGCCGGCCCGTGACGGCGCCGCCCTCGCCCACGTCGAACGCGACGCCCTCGCGCACGACCCGCTCCACCCAACCCTTGAGCGCGGCCGGCGCCCCGAAGAACCAGACGGGGTGCACGACGACGACGGCGTCGGCCGCGAGCAGCTCGCGGGCGTAGCGCTCGGCGAGGCGGTCGGCGAAACCGGCAGAGCCCACCTCGGAGGGCGCCAGCCGCGGGTCGAAGCCGTCGCGGTAGAGGTCGTGCAGCCGGCAGTCCGCTCCCGCCGCGGTGGCGCCGGCCTCGGCGGCGCGCGCCAGCGCAGCGCCCAGGCTGCCGGGGTCCGGGTGGCAGAGCACGACGAGCACCTGAGGAGCGGTCGTCACGGTCAGTCCCCGGCCTCCTCCCAACCGGCCTCCCGCACCGCTTCGTCGACGGCCGCCAGCGCCGGAGCGATGGCAGGGTCGAGCGCCGGGCGCGCGCCCACCCTCTCGATCACCCAGGCGGAGACGCGGTTCGCCAGGGCCGCCGCCCGCTCCGCAGGCACGCCCCGCAGCCACGCGGCGAGGAAGGCGCCGGCGAACGCGTCGCCCGCGCCGGTGGCGTCCACCAGCCGGCCCGCGGCGGGGTCCAGCGCCACCCCCACCTCCCCGTCCGAGAAGTAGGCGCCGGCCGCGTCGAGCTTCAGCGCCACGGCCGCGCCGGGGTACAGCGCGGCGAGGCGCGCGCACACGCGCTCCGGGTCGGTCTCCCCCGTGAGCACCTCGCCCTCCTCGGCGTTCGGGAACAGGAGGTCGATGCCGAGGTCGGAGGTCGCGCCCACGAACGCCTCCACGCCCATCTCGCGGATCATCTGGAACGAGCCGGGGTCGAACGACAGCGTGGCGCCGCTCTCCTTGGCGACCTGGGCGGCGCGCCGAGCGGCGGAGCGCGGGGGATCGCCGAAGAACGACCAGGCCGACAGGTGTACGTGGCCGGCCCGGCTCAGCAGCTGGGCGGGCACCTCCGAAGGCAGGAGGTAGTGGTCGGCGCCCTTGCCGGAGACCATCGAGCGCTGGCCCTCGTGGTCGATCCACACGGCGACCGACCCGGTGTGGTGCGTGTCGGAGTGCAGCCACACCGCCGAGACTTCCTCGTCGACCAGCTCCTCCTGAGCCAGGCGCCCGAAGCGGTCGTTGCCGACCTTGCCGATGAAGCGGGTCGGCAGCCCGCAGCGCCGCGCCCAGACCGCCGCGTTGGCCGCGCTCCCTCCCGGCGCGAGCTGCACCTCGCCGTAGATGTCCCCGCCGGCGAGAAGCTCGGTGTTCGCCTGGATCAGGACGTCCCAGGCGTAGTCGCCGACGACGACGAGCGGCACACCGCGCTCTCGCGAGACCCCCCGCCTCCTCGCGAGAGTGGCTACGGGAGCACCTCGAGGCCGCCTTGGAGGTCCGTCGTGGCCCGGGGCCCGTCCTCGTCCACGTAGACGTTGATCTCGCTGCGGACCCCGAAGTCGGGGAAGTAGACGCCCGGCTCGATCGTGAACCCGAGGCCCGGCCGCAGCAGGCGCTGGTCGAGCGTCTCGAAGCCGTCGAGGTGGGCGGCCAGCCCGTGCGGGCCGTCCGCTCCGAGGCTGTGACCGGTGCGGTGCACGAACGCCTCGCCGTAGCCGGCGGCCTCGAGCACGTCGCGCGCGGCGCGGTCGACCTCGGCCCCCGTCGGCCAGCGCCCCTCGGCGTAGACGTCCGCCACGCGCTTGAAAGCGGCGTCGCGGGCCTCCGTCACCGCCTCGAACGCGCGAGCCACCCGCTCGGACGGCGGGCCGGCGTGACCCATCCACGTCACGTCGGCGTACGGCGCCCCGGGCTCGGGCAGCCGGCACCACAGGTCGATCAGCACCACGTCGCCGCTCCTGAGGTCCCGGTCCCCTGCGCCGGCCGTCGGGGCGTGATGGGGGTCGCCGGCGTGCGACCCGAAGCTGACGTTGGGAGCGTGGTCGTAGACGCACCCGGCCTCCTCGAAGACCTGGGTGATCACGCTCTGCGCCTCGCTCTCGGTGACGGTGCGGCCGAGCGCCAGCGCCTCGCCCAGGAAGCCGAACGCGGCGTCCTTGGCGCGGAGGACGACCTCGGCAGCGCGCAGGTGCGCCTCGAGCCGCTCCTCGTCCCACAGCTGCAGCACCTGGGCGAGGTCACCGGAGCTGACGACCTGGACGCCCAGGGACCGGACGCGCTCGACCGTGCCCGCGTCGACGGTGCCGACGTAGGGGTTGTCGCCCCGCGGCGAGTACTCCATCGCGACACTGCGCAGGCTGGCCAGCGCCCGCCCGAGCTCGGCGTCGAGGTGCTCGGTGCCGGTGTACACGCGCGTCTCGACCCCGCGGGCGCCCGACAGGGTGCCCGCCTCGATCGCGTGGGCCAGCAGCACGGGCGTGCCGGTCCTCGGGACGAGGAGGAATACGCGCCGCGAGCCGAGGCGCTCGCCCAGCAGCGCTCGCAGCAGAGGGCGGGCCACGGCGTTCGAGCCCCGGAAGTCGTAGATCAGCCACGCGTCGATCCCGGCGCGCTCCAGCTCGTCCCGGACGGCCTCCAACTCGTTCATGGCGCGATGTTACCGCCGCGTGCCGGAGGCCGGTCGGGCCAAGGGCGCGCGGTGGATAGCGTTACACTCGGTCGTCCGCCAGGGCGCGGACAGCGGAGGGTGCATTGCGAGTCATCGATGCCCAGGCCGTGCAGGACGAGATAGACCGTCGCGCTCGTACCGATGTCTACCTGCACCTCGAGACCACGACCGGCTCATACACCTTGATGGGCCCCGAGAAGCGGCCGCCCGTGATCGCCTTCGTGCGGAACGCCCGCGTCCACTACGCCCGCGGGTCGATCCACGGCGGCGGCCCCTACCGCGTCGGGCTCAAGCTCGAGAGCGGCTGGGTCTACGCCGACGGGCTCACCCACTTCGAGGTCAACGAGCGCGACGAGCTCCTCATCGCCGGCTACGACCCGGAGGGCCAGTTGACGGTGGCCCTGCAGGTGTCGCGCACGCCGTTCCGGGAGGCATGATGCTGCCCTTCGAACCGAGCAGCGAGCGCGGGCTGCTGGTGGTGCTCCCGCACCCCGACGACGAGACCTTCTCCACCGGCGGCACGCTGGCCCGCTGCGCCGACACCGGCGTGCCCGCGACCTACCTGTGCGGCACCTACGGCGACATGGGCAGGCGCATGGGCAACCCGCCCATGGCCAGCCGCGAGTCGCTGCGCGACATCCGCACCGCGGAGATGGCCGCCGCAGCCGAGGTCCTGGGTATCGAGGTCGAGTTCCTGGGCCTCCGCGACAAGTGCGTCGAGTTCGAGGACCCGCAGGAGCTCGCGCGCAGCATCCGCGACGTCGCGCTGCGCCTGCGCCCCAGCACGGTCGTCACGTTCTACCCGGGCTACGGGGTGCATCCCGACCACGACGCTCTCGGCCACGCCACCGTGCTGGCGGTCAGGGGCATCTCGGCCGGTGAGCGCCCGCGCCTCCTCGGCGTGGCCGTGGGCGGGAACAACAACCCGCGCTGGCACGAGGAGGGCGGCGACCTCGGCGACCCCCACGTCGTGAGCGACATCCGCGCGGTCTACCGGCGCAAGATCGCCGCGCTCAAGGCTCACCACAGCCAGACGGCGGTGCTCTTCTCCCAGTGGGACAAGGTCTGGGACACGGAGACGCTCGAACCGAAGCCCGGAGCCCCCGATCCCGACGAGCAGACGAAGGCGTGGCGCAAGCGCCTCACGGAGGAAGAGAGCTTCTACGTGCTCGACCCCGACGCCCGCACGTTGCTCGAGTAGCGGGCG
>JBIQIQ010000020.1:0-6414 GCA_044507975.1 Deinococcaceae bacterium | reverse complement strand
GCTCGAGTAGCGGGCGCCGGGGAACGCTCAGGCCTGGCCAGGGCCGGCGGACGCGCCGCCGTCCTCGGGCCTCTCCTCGTCGTGGTCGTGCTGGTCGACGAGCGTCGCCGACGGCGGGGCGACAGGCTCCGCCGGCGGCGCGGCCGCTGCAGGAGCGTCCCGCCGCTCGACCTTGACGCTGATGCCGAACAACCCTTCCCGCCGGAGCAGCAGGAAAGCGCCGGCGCCGATCAGCAGCACGGGGAGCAGCCAGCTCCCACCCCTCGTCATCGCCAGGAACGCCGCGACGCCCAGCGCGGCGGCCGGCCACGTCGCCCAAGGCTGCGGGTCGACCTCGAGGCGCGTCAGGGCGAAGAACGTCAGGGCCATGCCGAGCAGGAACAGCCAGCCGACGGAGGCTCCTACGGACGACTCGAAGAACGTCACCATCGCCAGCGACGCGAGCGTGCCGGCGGGTATGAGCGCCCACCAGCGCGACTTGTCTTCCTGCCAGTAGACGGCGAAAGCCAGGCCGAGCGACGCCAGGAACGCCCCGCCGCCCAGCCGGGCCGGCGCGATGGTGGCGATCGCCAGGCCGGCGAGCGGGAAGGCCGCGAGCCGCCAGGTCGAGTCTCCGCGCCTCTTCCCCTCGGTGTAGGCGAGGTAGGCCAGGCCGCCGAACAGCAACGTCCCGAGGACGTCACCGACAAGCCTGAACACCCCCAGGGTCCCCAACAGGGCGAGCACCCCCGCCGCGATCAGTACCAGCGCTGCCGTAGAGTTCTTGTCCTTCGTGAAGTTCACGTCTCACTCCTCCTTCTGCCTCGAGCGTAGTGCCGGCGCCCCGGCCGTTCGTAGAGGAGGAAGGCTGGCCGCAGGCCGCCCGGAGGGAGCACGCGCGTCTCCTCCCAAAGTCTGACGCTCCGGTCCGGGCCGCGGCGGTAGCCTGGGAGCGGAGACGTCATGCCCAGAGTTCGAGTCCTGCTCGTAGACGATCACACGGTGGTGAGGAAGGGCCTGAGGCTCGCCTTCGGGCTGGAAGGCGACCTCGAGGTGGTCGGCGAGGCCGGCAACGGCCGCGAGGCGCTCGACCTGGTGGAGGAGCTGCGTCCGGACGTCGTCGTCATGGACCTGCTCATGCCCGTGCTCGACGGCGTCGAGGCCACGCGGGAGCTGCGCTCGCGCTTCCCGGAGGTCGAGGTCGTCGCGCTCACGTCGGTGCTCGAGGACCGCATGGTCGTCGACGTGATCGAGGCCGGCGCCGCCGGGTACATGCTCAAGGAGTCCCGCCCGGACGATCTCTTCGAGGCCGTGAGAGCGGCGGCGCGGGGCGAGGTGCGGCTCGACCCGCGGGCGCAGGCGCGCCTCGTGCGCGAGGTGCGCGGCCCCAAGCTGCGCGAGCCGCTCACGGACAGGGAGTCCGAGGTACTGACGCTCGTCGCCAAGGGCATGACCAACAAGGCCATCGCCCGGCGCCTCGACGTGGCGGAGGCCACCGTCAAGTCGCACGTCTCGAGCCTCCTCGCCAAGCTCGGGCTCCGCAGCAGGACCCAGGCTGCGCTGCACGCGCTGCGCGAGGGGCTGGTGGAGCGTGAGGGTTGAGGCGCAGCTCGAGGAACTGAGCAAGGGGCTCGCCGTCCCCTGGCACCAGCGGCTCTCGACCCGTCTGACGATGCTGCTGCTCGGGGTCATCGCCGTGCTCACGGTCGCGATGGGGGTGCTGCTGTGGCGCGCGCTGGCCGCGGTCGTGCGCCTGCGCACCGGCGCCGACCTCGAGCCCGGCCTCGAGGGTCTGGGCGCCCTCGCCTCCGACGGCGCGCTCGACCCCCGCGAGGTCGGGGCCGTGCTGCGCAGCACGCTCGTCAACCTCGCCGTGGTCGTCGCCGTAACGTTGCTCGCCGCCACGGCGTTCTCGCGCTCGCTGTTCGCCGACCCCCTGGCCCGCCTCACCCAGGCGACGCGCGCGTTCGCCGCCGGCGACCGCGGCGCTCGGGCCAACCTCGGCAGCGCCTCGGAGATCGGCGTGCTGGCCGGGTCGTTCGACGCGATGGCCGACGCTCTGTCCGCCGCTCAGGACCGCCTCGAGGCGCGGGTCGCGGCGCGCACGGCCGAGCTGCGCGCCCTCCTCGAGCTCTCGAACGAGGTCGCCGTCACCATCGACCTCGAGCCCCAGCTCGAGGCCGTGCTGCACCGCCTCGTGGACACGGGTTCCGCCGTGGCGGGCGAGGTGATCGAGATCGAGCCCAGCGGCAGGCTGCGCACTGTCGCCGCGCTGGGCCAGGTGCCGGAGAGCCGGCTCGCGGTGGCGGAGGCCGACGCCTTCCGCCCTGCCGCCTCCGGCATGGCGCGCGCCGCGGTCGTTGACGGCGACGCCCTCGCCTTGCCGCTGCGCGCCCGCGACGAGGTGGTCGGGGTGCTGCACGCGTACGCTCTGCCGGGCCAGGGCTGGGACGAGGAGCACCTCGACCTGGCCGCCGGGCTCGCGGCTCAGGCCGCCGTCGCGATCGAGAACGCCCGCCTCTACGAGCGCGCCAAGGGTCAGGCGGCCGACGAGGAGCGCCGCAGCCTCGCCCGCGAGCTCCACGACTCCGTCAGCCAAGCGATCTACGCGGTCGTGCTCTCGGCGCACACCGCCAGGCGCAGGCTCGAGGCCGGCGACGAGGCCGGGGCGACGGCCGCGCTCGACTCGGCCATCGAGCTCGCCGAGGGCGGCCTCGCCGAGATGCGCGCCCTGATCTTCGAGCTCAGGCCCGAGGCGCTCGCCGAGGTCGGTCTCGTCGGGGCGCTGCGGCGCCAGCTCGACGGGCTGGAGCTGAGACACGGCGTGCGCACCGAGGCCGACCTCGGCGACGAGCCCGACCTGCCCTTCTCGGCCAAGCAGGAGCTGCTGCGCGTGGTGCAGGAGGCCCTCCACAACGTGGCCAAGCACGCGCGGGCGAGGGTCGTCACGGCCAGCCTCGCCTCCCGGGACGGACTGGTCGTCGTCACGGTCAGCGACGACGGGGTCGGCTTCGACACGCAGGCAGCCAGGCCCGGGCACCTCGGGCTGACGTCCATGCACGAGCGCGCCGCGGCGCTCGGCGGCCGCATCAGCGTCGACAGCGCGCCCGGCGAGGGCACGCGGGTGCGCGTTGAGGTGCCCCTGCCCTCTCCCGAGGTGCGCACGTGAGGCGCAACCAGCTCGTCGGGGCCGTGCTGCTCGCCCTGGGGCTGATCGCGTTCGCGCCCGGCCGGCTGACAGGTCCGGCCATCTTGTGGGCCATCGCGGTCGCCTTCTACGCCGTCTACCGGGCGGGGCGCCGCGGCGGCACCTGGGCTCTGATCGCCAGCGGGGTGCTCGCCAGCGTCGCGGCGACCGCATCCGTGAGCGCCCTCTTCCCGCGATGGGACGGAGCGGTCGTGTTCCTCCTCGGCATGACGGCGACCTTCACCGCCGTGTACTTGCTGCCGCGTGACCGGGGAGGGGGCCGGTGGGCGCTGTGGCCGGCGCTGGCGTGGGCGTTCATCACGCTCGCCGCCAACGACCCCTGGGGCGGGCTCGCCCGCTGGCTACTGCCGCTCGTGATGATCGGCGTCGGCGTCGCTTTCCTCGGCTGGTCCAAACGCAAGCGCTGACCGGTGCCCGGCCCGGCGTCAGAGTGACGCGGGCTCTCACTCGCAGGCGCTAACCTGCGCAGCGTGACCTCCGCTCCCCTGGCCGAAGACCGGCCCGTACTCATCCAGCGCGTCACCGACCGCGTCCACGTCGGGCTCGGGCCGGTGCAGGGCGAGCGCGCCCTGTCGAACAGCACGGTCGTGCTCGGCGCCGCAGCGACCATGGTGATCGACACGATGGTGTCGCCCGATCTGGTGGCCCCGGTGCTGGCCGCCGCCGTCGACCTCGGCGGCAGGCCCGTCGCTTACGTGCTGAACACCCACGGCGACCGCGACCACGTCGGCGGCAACGGCGCGTTCGAGGGCGCGCGCATCGTCGCGCATCGCAGCGTCGCGGAAGCCGGGCTCACGCCCGTCGACGAGCCGTTCGACGAGAGCTGGCAGACCGACCTCGGCGGCCTGGTGGTGAAGGCGAGGTACGTAGGGCCCGCCCACTCCGAGGCCGACAGCTTCGCCTGGCTCGAGAGCGAGGGGGTGGCCGTCGCTGGAGACGTCGTCTTCAACGGGCTGTTCCCGCTGGTGCGGGAGGACGTCGAGCGCTGGCTCGCGGCCCTCGACCGGCTGCAGCAGCTCGCGCCGCAGCACGTCGTGCCGGGCCACGGCCCGGTGGGTGACGCTCGCACACTGGCCTGGCAGAAGGGGATCCTCGAGGACCTTTACGAGGCCGTGAAGAACCGCTACGCGGCCGGCGTGCCAGTCGACGAGGCCGTCAGCGAGGGGCCGCCGGAGCGCTTCGCCGGCCTGCCGCTGGCCCACGACCGCTGGCCGGGCGCCCTCAAGGGCATCTACCACGTCCTCGACGGCTTCAGCGGAGCCGGTTGAGGCGGCCGTAGCGCGCGTCACCGACTTTCGTCTGATGCGCTGCTCAGACGGCCGGCCCTATCATCGAAGCGAGCGTCGCAGCACCAGGACGAGGAGAGTACGAGATGACCGACAGAACTGACGCCACGACCACGACGGGAACGACGCCAGCCGAGGAGGGCACCGGAGGCGGGCTCTCTCCCATGCGCTACCTCGACAAGGCGATGGGCGCGCTGCGCGACCTCGGCCTCATCCCCGACGGAGCGCAGACGCAGGACGCGCCCATCGTCGGACTGCTGCAGCAGATCAGCGACATCGACGAGGAGAGGGTCGTCGCCATCACCCGCACGCTCTCGCAGGCCTCGCTCTTCAACGAGGTCGTGCGGCAGCAGGTCGCGGCCATGGAGGTCGGCACCCGCTACGAGCAGATCGCGAACTCGTTCAACTCGATCCGCGACGACGCCAAGGGGCTCGTCGACCAGATCGAGGACGGCAAGATCTCGACGTTCGAGCGCCTGTCCAACATGTGGATGAAGTTCACCCGCGGCGACATCTCCGACCGCTTCGACAAGATCAAGCAGACCTACCTCGACGTCACGGCGTCGGCGCAGGACCAGATCCGGCGTGAGCGCACGATCCTCGAGTCGTACCAGGACTTCCGCGGCGCGCTGAAGCAGTCGGAGGTGCTGGCGTTCGAGGTCCTCAAGAAGGCCGAGGCCGAGGTCGAGTCCGCCAGGCAGCTCGTCGCCGACCGCAACCAGGAGGTCGAGGCCTACGCCGGCGAGGACATGGCCGAGCGCGCTCGGCTCGAGCTCGCGCGTGACGAAGGCGTCCGCGCGCTCCAGAACTCCGACGCCCGCTACCAGATCGCCAAGGACCTCTCTGACAACCTGACGATCAGCTACAACACGTCCGAGGTCGTCATGGCGCGCCTGATGCAGACCACGACGGCCAAGGAGCGCGTGCGCGCGCAGGCCGTCAGCTTCTTCGGTACCAACGAGACGGTCCTGACGGCCCTCTCCGCCTCGTTCACCGGCATGTTCGGGCTGCACGAGGCCACCCGCACGCTCGACACGATGAAGGAGGGCGTGAGCCAGTCGCTCGAGACCCTCTCCGAGATCGGCGGCAAGATCCAGGAGGAGGCGCTCCGGGCGGGCTACGGCCCCACGATCCGCGCCGACGCCGTCAAGAAGCTCGTCGACTCCGTCATCGACTACCAGGAGAAGAGCAAGGACATCATCGCCGAGATGCGCGAAGAGTCCACCAAGAACGCCGCCGAGATCCGCGACGCGGTCGAGGACGGCAAGCGTCGCCTCGCCAAGCTGGCGCGCGACACAGGCAGGGTCGCCGCCCAGACCGGACAGGCGGGTTAGCGGGGTAGATGACCGACAGACGCGACGACGCCAGCAACGTCGCAGACGAGAGCGCCGCCAGGGCCGCTGCGGGAGACGGGCTCCCGCAGCCGGAAGTGGACGCCCCGGAGGCAGTCGTCTCCGAGCCGGTGCAGCTCGACGACGCCATGCTCGCCATGGACGTCGTCGACACGCTCCGGCACCGCGAGCACCTGATCGCCCGGGAGCTCGCCGCCGGGGCCCGCGACGAGGACATGGTGGAGCGCCTGCGGCAGATCTACGCCGCCCAAGGCATCGAGGTCCCCGACCGCATCCTGCGCGAGGGCGTCGATGCCCTCAAGGAGAACCGCTTCGTCTACACGCCCAAGGGATCCCCCGGCGCCCGCCGCTGGGCGAGGCTCTGGGTCTGGCGCGGCCGCGTGGCAGCGGTGCTGGCCGGCCTCGTGGTGCTCGTGGCCGCCGGCATCTTCGCGTACGACTCCGCGGTGCGCGCGCCGAGGAGGGCGCTGGTGGGCGACCTCGCCAGCACGCGCGCAGCGATCGTCGCCCTCTCCGAGACCCCCCAGGCCACCACGCAGGCCAACGAGCTCTTCCGCCAGGGCGAGATCGCGCTGGGCCGCGGCGACCA
>JBIQIQ010000191.1:0-3450 GCA_044507975.1 Deinococcaceae bacterium | reverse complement strand
GGCACGGCATCGCGCCGCGGCTGGTGCGCTCGATCGGCGGGTCCGACACGAACGTGCTCAACCAGAAAGGCGTGCCGACCGTGAACGTGGGCGTCGGGATGCACGAGATCCACTCCGTGGCGGAGTGGATCGACGCGGCCGACCTAGCCAGGGTCGTCTTGTGGGTGGAGGACGCACTGCTGTAGGCCGATGGGGCCAGACGCGAGCCAGGCCGATGGGGAGGCGACACCGGTACCATCTCCGCATGTACGGACTCATCGGCAAGATGCTGACCGCCCCAGGCAAGCGCGAGGCGGTCCTCGAGGCGCTGCGCGGCGGGACCGGCGACATGCCAGGCTGCCTCAGCTACGTCGTGGCGGAGGACCCCAACGACGAGAACGCGCTCTGGGTCACCGAGGTGTGGGTCGACGAGGAGAGCCACCAGGCGTCGCTGAAGCTCGAGGGCGTGCGCCGGGCGATCGAGTCCGCCCGCCCGCACATCGCGGGCTTCGGCGAGCGCTTCGTGACGCGCCCGGTCTTCGGCGTGGGCGAGGACGCCGGCGGAGATCAGGCCTAGTCAGGCCGACACCTCGCCCGGCCCACGCCGCCACCGCGCCCGAACGACGCCGCCATCACCCCCGGTGATACGGTGCCCGACGTCCGGAGGTGATCGGGTACGTGGAAATAGGCATCATCACAGACGAGGTGCATCAGGACTTCACGGTCGCTTGCGAGCACGCGGCCCGCTGGGGCCTGCCGCTCGTGGAGGTGCGCAACGTCGACGGCAAGAACGTCGTCTTACTCGACGATGACGAGGCCGCGCGAGCGGCCGAGACCGTCGCGAAGCTGGGGCTGAGGGTCTCGGCGATCGCCTCGCCGGTGTTCAAGTCGCCACTCGACGAGAGGGGCGAGGCGGGCGCGGTGGACTTCACGGTCGCCGGGGCCGTCACGGTCGAGGACCAGCTGCGCCTGCTCGAGCGGGCGTGCGAGCTGGCGCGTCGCCTCGGCACGCGCATGGTGCGGGTGTTCACCTTCCTGCGCGTGCCGGCGACGGACGAGGTCTTGGGCCAGGTCGCCCGGCACATGGCGCGGGCGGCTGAGGTCGCGGCGCGTCACGACGCCGTGCTGGCCGTCGAGAACGAGCACGCCTGCGTGGTGGGCACCGGCGCCGAGCTGGGCCGCTTCTTCGCGCGCTTGGACGAGGTGATGGACCCGTCCCTGGCGCCGCACGTGGGAGCCCTCTGGGACCCCGGGAACGCGCTGGCGGCGGGTCAGGAGACCCCGTACCCCGACGACTACGAGGCGGTGCCGGTGGACCGGCTGGTCCACGTCCACCTGAAGGACCTCGGAGCCGAACGAGCGACCTTCGGCTCGTTCGTGCCGCTCGGCCAGGGCCGCATCGACTACGTCGGACAGTTCCAGGCGCTGGCGCGCGACGGCTACCGCGGCAGCCTCGTGCTCGAGCCGCACTACGCGCCCGAGGGCGTGGACCCCGTCGCCGCCGCGGAGGAGTGCGTCGAAGCGGCACGCGCGGTGCTGGCCGAGGCCGGCCTCTGATGGCCGGCAGGGAGTACGGCGTCGCGGTCGTCGGGGCCGGCAACATCGCCGCGGCTCACATCGACGCGGTCACGAGGCTCCCCAACGCCCGGGTGACGGGCGTGGCAAGCCGCACGCCGGACAAGGCCCGGGCCCTCGGGGAGCGGCACGGGCTGCCGGCGTACGAGTCGGTCGCGCTCGCAGTCGCCGACCCCGACGTCGACGTCGTGGCGGTCTGCACGCCGTCGGGCGCGCACCTCGAGCCCGCGCTCATGGCCATCGAGGCCGGCAAGCACGTCGTGGTCGAGAAGCCCCTCGAGGTCACGGTGGCGCGGTCGCGCGCGCTGGTCGAGGCGGCCGACGCGGCGGGGGTCGCGCTCGCGACGATCTTCATGAGCCGCTTCGGGGACGCCAACGCGTTCGTCAAGCGCGCGGTCGACGAGGGGCGCCTCGGCCCCCTCGTCCAGGGCGACGCCTACGTCAAGTGGTTCAGGGACCAGGCCTACTACGACAGCGCGGCGTGGCGCGGCACGAAGAGGCTGGACGGCGGCGGCGCGCTCATGAACCAGGCGATCCACCAGGTGGACCTGCTGCTGTGGGTCATGGGCCCGGTCGCCGAGGTCTTCGCCTACGCGGGCACGCTCGCTCACGACCGCCTCGAGGTGGAGGACACGCTCGTGGCGGCGCTGCGCTACGAGAGCGGCGCCCTCGGCCAGGTCTCGGCCGCCACCTCGCTCTGGCCGGGGCTGCCCAAGGCCCTGCACGTGCACGGCGATAGCGGCGTAGCGATCGTCGAGGACGACGTGCTGGTCGAATGGCGCACGCGGGAAGGCGGCGACGCCGAGCGCGCCCAGGTGCTCTCCGAGTACGGCGGTCAGGCCACGGGCGGCGCCGCCGACCCGATGGCGATCTCGTTCGAGAACCACAGACGGCAGTACGAGGACCTCTTCGCCGCCCTGGACGAGGGCCGGCCACCGGCGGTCGACGGGCGGGAGGGCATCAGGTCGGTCGAGCTGATCGAGGCCATCTACGCCTCGGTGGCCGAGCGCGCGCCCGTCAGGCTCGCCGACCTGCGCTCCTCGAGCGCGGCGTCGTAGGCCGCGCGGTCGAGCGGCAGCTCCACGGCCTTCCCGGTCCATGAGGAGAGCGCGATCGCGTTCGCCAGCTCGAGCGACATGCGCCCCGAGGCGCCGTCGCAGCGCGGCGCCCCGCCCTGCCGGATGGCCGCCACCAGGTCGGCGTAGACGGGAGCGTGCGTCGCCCCCGAGGCCAGGACCTCCGGCTCACGTGTGGCGAAGCGCGGCCGGCCGAACGGCTCCGGGTCGCTGAGCGCGTGCTCGCGCAGGCCCGGCGCGATGTCGGTGCGGTGCAACGAGTCTCCCGCCACCGTGACCTTGGCGTTGTCGCAGACCAGCTCGAGGCGCCTGCCCGTCTCGGGCTCGGTCGTGGCGCTGGCGAAGTAGCCGACGGCACCCCCCTCCCATTCGAGCAGCGCGTGCGCGGTGTCCTCGCACTCGATCCCGTGGCGGACCGTGCGTGTCAGGCCCGTGACGCGCGCCGGCAGGCCCAGCAGGTGCACCAGCAGGTCGAGGGCGTGCGGCGCCTGGTTGAGGAGGACGCCGCCTCCCTCGCCGCGCCAGGTCGCGCGCCAGGCCGCGGCACGGAAGTAGGCCGCCGTCCGCAGCCACGGCTCGGTCACCTCGACCCTCACCACCTCGCCCAGCTCCCCGCTCTCCACCCACGACCGTAGGCGCTCGGTCATCGGCGAGAAGCGGTGCTGGAACGACACGGCGAGGAGCCTGCCGGCGCGCTCGGCGGCCGCGATCATGCGGTCGGCCTCCGAGGTCGTCACGGCGACGGGCTTCTCGACCAGCACGTGCGCCCCGGCCGCCAAGGCAGCCTCGGCCACGGAAGCGTGGAACGGGTGGGGCGTGA
>JBIQIQ010000190.1:0-3472 GCA_044507975.1 Deinococcaceae bacterium | reverse complement strand
GCGCCACCACGCCAGGGGGCTGGTGCGCGGCAGCCGCCACCAGCCGGGGGTGAGCACGACGAACACCGTCACGACCTCCAGGCGACCGGCGAACATCACGAACGAGAGGATCAGGTGGGCGGCGGGGTGCAGGTCGGCGTACGAGCCGAACGGCCCCACGCTCCCGAGCCCGGGGCCGACGTTGCCGATGCAGGCGATCGCGGCGGTGAGCGCCTCGACGAACGGCGTCCCGAGCATCACCAGGGCGACCGTCGCTGCGGCGAACGACCCCACGTAGAGGGTTATGAACGCCGCCACAGCGCGCAGGACGTCCTCCCGGACGATGGCGTTGCCGACCCGCACGGGCAGCACGGCGCGCGGGTGGAGCACCCGCCTGACCTCGCGCACGGTGTTCTTGGAGATGATCAGCCACCTCAGCACCTTGACCCCGCCGCTGGCCGAGCCGGTGCTGCCGCCGACGAGCATCAGGACGAGCAGCACAGCCTGAGCCGGCTCCGCCCACCCGCCGTAGTCGCTGGTGCTGTAGCCGGTGGTCGTGACGACGCTGACGGCGTGGAACACGGCCTGGCGGACGGCGAGCCTCCCGCTCTCGTCCCACAGCAGCACGGCGAGGACCGCGGAGGCGGCGAGCGCGACCCCCAGGTAGGCCCGCACCTCGGCGTTGCGCAGCAGCAGGCCGGGCCGTCCGTTGATGGCCCTCCACATCAGGGGCATGCTCACGCCGGCCACGAGCATGAAGACCACCGCGATCCACTCCACGCCCGGGTCCTGGTAGTGGGCCAGGCCCGACCCGTGCATCGCGAACCCCCCGGCCGACACCGTCGTGAGGGCGTGGCCGAGTGCCTCGGAGGCCGGCATGCCGCGGACCCCGTACGCCAACGCGCACAGCACGGTCAGGGCCGCGTAGATGGCGAGGACGGCCGCGGCCGTCGAGCGCAGCCGCGGCGTGAGGCGCTCGTCCGAAACGCCGGGCAGCTCTGTGAAGAACATCTGGCGTCCCGCGATGGAGAGCTGGGGGAAAACGGCGACGAACATGACGATGATGCCGATGCCCCCCATCCACTGCGTCACGGCTCGCCACAGCAGCAGCGAGCGCGGCAGCGTCTCGAAGGTGGTGAGGACGGTCGCGCCCGTGGAGGTGAAGCCGCTGACCGCCTCGAACACCGCCTGCGTGAAGGGCATGCCCAGGGTCGTCAGGTACGGCACCGTCCCGACGAGCGGCGCGGCGAGCCAGGTGAGCAGCACGGTGGCGATCGCCTCGCGCCGCCCCGGCTCGGCCTGGGAGCTGCCGAGCCGGCGCAGCAGGGCTCCGACGGGAGCGGCGACGGCCAGCGAGACGAGGAAGCCGCCGACCGGCTCGTCCACGAGCGCGGCGTACGCCGCGAAGGCCGCGGCGACGCCGGCGAGCGCCAGGAGCACCGTCCCGAGCACATAGGGAGCGAACCGCCCGCGGCCGGCCGTCGGCGCGGTGGACCAGGCGTCCGGCCCACGGCGCTGCCCGGCCGACCTCAGGCCGGGCACGTCACGCCTCGTCGATCCGTCGCTGCGACTCGAGCCACCCCTCGACCTGCTCGACGTTGTCGGCGAGGGTCACGACCAGCAGGTGGTCACCGGGCCTCACGACGGTGCCGCCTCGCGGGATGAGCACGTTCGTGTCGCGGTCTATCGCCCCGATCAGGATCTCGCTCGGGGAGCCGAGCGTCATGACCGGCCCGCCCCCTCCGTCCTCCGGGTAGACGACCTCCATCACCTCGGCGTGGTCCTCGATGCTGGCGATGTGCTCGACGCGGTCCACCTTGAGCCAGTTCAGTACCTCCTGGACCGCAGCCGCGCGGGGCGTCAAGGGCGCGTCGATGCCGACGCGGCTGAAGAGCCTGCGGTTGCGCGCCCTGCCGACCCGTGTGACGACCTTGGGGATGCCCAGCTGCTTGGCGAGCAGCGAGACCAGGAGGTTGCTGCCGTCGTCGTCGGTGACGGCGACCATCACGTCGGCGTCCTCCACGCGCTCCTGTTGGAGCAGCTCGATGTCGGTGCCGTCGCCTCTGAGCACCAGGGCGTGCGGCAGCCACTGCGCCAGCTTCTCGCAGCGCTCCTCGTCCTGCTCGATGATCGTGATGTTGGCTCGGTCGTAGGCGAGCGCCTCGGCGACCATGAACCCGACGTTCCCGCCGCCGACGACCGCGACGTTCAGGGAGCGCCGCCGGGGAGCGAACCGGCGCCGCACGTCCTTCATCTGCTGCGTGCCGCCGAGGAAGACCACGCGGTCCCCGACCGCCAGCACCGTCGCACCCGTGGGGATGTCGAAGGCGTCGCCGCGGATGCGCCCGACCAAGAGCACCCCCTCCGGCAGCTCGAGCTCCATGAGCGGTGTGTCCAGGAACGGGTCGCCCGGCTCGAGCAGGTACTCGAGCATCGTCACGCGTCCGCGCCAGAACGTCGCGCTGTCGACGGCCCGCGGCACGCGCACGATGTCGGCGATCTGGTGGGCGAGGATCCGCTGTGGCCACAGCACGCGGTCGACGAGCAGGCCGACGTTCTGGAAAGCGCCCTTGTCCTTGAACGCATCGACGTAGCGCTGCCTCGTCACGAACGCCAGCGACAGCTTGGCTCCCATGCCCTTGGCGGCGAGACAAGACAGCACGTTGACGTCGTCGTTCGCCGTGCAGGCGATGAAGGCGTCGGCGCGCTCCACCCCTGCGGCCGCCAGGTCCTCCGGGTCGGTGCCGGAGCCGCGCATGAAGCGGACGTCGAGGGCCTCGAACGCCGCCTCCTGCCCCGGGTCGACGTCGAGCACCGTGACGCCGTGCTCGTCGTGCAGCTCCGCGGCGATGAGCGCACCGATCTCGCCGCCGCCGACGATGAGCACGTTCATGGCGCGGCCATCCTAGCGTCTGCGGAGGAGCCTGTCGGCCGCCCTGGCCCTCTCCCGCGGGCGCAGGGGCTGGAGCGCCGCTCCCACCGCGACCAGGTACGCCGCGAGCACGAGCGGGGTCCAGCGCCCGTGGCGCACCCAGGGCGTCAGGACATCCTCCATGGCGAACGCGGCGGAGAGCGTGCCTGCCACGCCCCTCTCGAGGCGGGCGGCCACCCTGCCAAGCGGGTCGACGGACGCCGTCACGCCGTCGTTGCCGGCGCGCAGCAGCCAGCGCCGCGTCTCGATCGCGCGCATCCGGCCCATGTCGAAGTGCTGCTCGGCCCCCGCCCCACGGGCGAACCAGGCGTCGTTGGTGCCGAGCACCAGGACCCTGGCGCCGGCCGCGACCTGGGAGCGCTGCACCTGCGGGAACACCGACTCGTAGCAGACGAACGCAGCGACGTCGCCGAGAGGCGTCGGCAGCGGCTGCGGGGGGGTTCCCGAGGCGGTGCTCGCCAGGGGAGGGAGCCCGAAGAGCCCGAAGAGACCCTCGTAGAGCCATGGCAGCGACTCGGAGAAGGGCCACCGCTCGCCGAAGGGCACGAGGTAGTGCTTGTC
>JBIQIQ010000019.1:16766-24916 GCA_044507975.1 Deinococcaceae bacterium | reverse complement strand
ACGCCGGGCCCGGCACGAACGGCTCGCAGTTCTTCATCACGTTCATCCCCACGCCCTGGCTCGACGGCAGGCACACGGTGTTCGGGCGCGTCATCGAGGGTGAGGACGTCCTCGACCGCATCACGCGGGTCGAGCCCGGCCGCGGCGGCACGCAGCCCGACGTGATGGAGAAGGTGACGATCCTGGCGGCGGCCTAGCCCCCTCGGCCTCGCCTAAGGGGAAGCCGCCGGCCGCACGCACGCGGCCGGCGGCTTCCGCTCTCGCGCCGGCTCAGTTGGCGAGCGGCTCGACCTTCAGCAGCCTGCGCCGGTGCGCGTCCTGCAGGTGCCCGATGAACGCCTCCGCGGGCACGCCCTTGCGCTCCGGCTCCTGCCGGCTCCGGAACGAGACCGTGCCCGCCTGCTCCTCCTGGTCGCCGACGATGGCGATGTAAGGCACCTTGTACAGCTCGGCGTCGCGGATCTTGGCGTTCATGCGCTCGTTGCTCTCGTCGACCTCGCTGCGCAGCCCGGCGGCGCCCAGCCGACGCTGCAGGTCGCGGGCGTAGCCGACGTGCCGGTCGGCGATGGGCACGATCCGCACCTGCTCCGGCGCCAGCCACACCGGGAAGTCGCCCGCGAAGTGCTCGATGAGGAAGCCGATGAGCCGCTCGTGCGTCGAGAGCGGGGCGCGGTGGATGCACAGCGGCGTGCGGCGCTCGTTGTGCTCGTCGACGTACTCCAGGTCGAAGCGCTCTGGCACCGCGAAGTCGACCTGGTTGGTGGCGAGGCTGAACTCGCGGCCGATCGCGCTCCTGATCTGCACGTCGATCTTCGGCCCGTAGAACGCGGCCTCGTCCTCCGCCTCGAAGAACGGCACCCCGGCCTTCACCAGCACGTCCCGAATCATGCCCTCGGTCTTGGCCCACAGCTCGGGGGCGTCGACGTACTTCTTGCCGAGCCCCTCGGCGGCGTGCTTCGAGAGCCGCATCTCGAACTCCTCGACCCCGAAGAGCTCGAAGTACTTGAGGTAGAGCTCGATCACGGCCAGGAACTCGGCCTCGAACTGCTCCTCGGTGCAGTAGATGTGGGCGTCGTTCATCTGCATCATCCGCACCCGCATCAGGCCCATCAGCGCGCCAGAGTCCTCGTAGCGGTAGACGGTGCCGTACTCGGACAGGCGCACGGGCAGGTCGCGGTAGCTGCGCGGACGCGCGGCGAAGATCTTGTGGTGGAACGGGCAGTTCATCGGCCGAACGTAGTACCGCTCGCCGTCCCCGAACTCCATCGGCGGGTACATGGAGTCGGCGTAGTACGGCAGGTGCCCGGACCGGACGAAGAGCTGCTCCTTCGTGAGGTGGGGGCTGCGGACGCGCTGGTAGCCGGCGGCGTCCTCGAACTCCTTCGCGAGTCGCTCGATCTCGTCGATCATCACCGTGCCGCGCGGCAGCCACAGCGGCAGGCCGGGGCCCACCTCCTCGTCGAGGACGAAGATGTCCAGCTCGGCGCCCAGCTTGCGGTGGTCGCGCTTCTTCGCCTCCTCGAGCTGCCAGAGGTGGCGCTCGAGCTCCTCCTTGGTGGCGAAGGCGACGCCGTAGACGCGCTGGAGCATGGGGCGGCTCTCGTCACCCCTCCAGTAGGCGCCCGCGACGCTCATCAGCTTGAAGTGCGGGGTGACGGCGCCGGTGGTGGGGACGTGGGGGCCGCGGCACAGGTCGGTGAACCCCTCCGCCCCGCCCTGCTCGTAGAAGGTGATCGTCTCGCCTTCAGGGAGGTCGCGGATCAGCTCGACCTTGTAGGGGTCGCCGAGGCCCTCGTAGCGCGCGAGCGCCTCGTCCCTCGGCAGGGCGTACTTCCTGAGCGGCAGGTCGGCCGCGATGATGTCGCGCATGCGGGCCTCGAGGGACTCGAGGTCGTCGGGGGTGAGGCTCCGCGGCAGGTCGAAGTCGTAGTAGAAGCCGTTCTCGATGACCGGCCCGATGCCCATCTTCACCGAGCCCGTCGGGTACCCCTCGGCGACGAACGCCTCGCGCACTGCCTGGGCCAGCACGTGCGCCAGGGTGTGGCGCTGGAGCGTGATGGCGTCGCTGTCCTTGCGGGTGACCACCGTGACCGCGGCGCCGTCTGGCACAGTCGTCTGCAGGTCGGAGAGCTTGCCGTCGACCTTCACGCCCAGGGCAGCCTTGGCCAGCCCCGGGCCGATCGCGGCAGCCAGGTCGGCGCCGGTCGCGCCTTCGCTGAGCTGGAGGTCCTTGCCGTCGGGAAGCGTTACGCGCACCATCGTCACCTCAGGGGAGCGAGTATATCCCCGCCCTGCGCGTCGGGCCCGCCGGGCCGGCGACCGCACCGGCGGGCCCCCGGCCCGGGTTATCGTCAGCCGTGCACCTCGTAGCCTGCCTGTGCGACGACGACGTGGCCCATGCCATCAGGTCGTTCCGAGACGCGGCCGGCCGCTTCCACCTCCACCCGGTGCCCGCCGGACCGATGGCCGAGCTGCTCACGGGGCTCAGGCGCCTCGACTTCGCTGGCGCGATGGTCCTCGACGAGGCCCGGCAGGCCGAGGCCCAGCGCCTCGCCGACCGCAGCTCGCTGGAGGCACAGGAGCTCGGCGCTGCCGACACCCTCACGGTCACGCAGGCGGGGGTCCTCGCCGACCACTGCCTGGGCCGTTCCCTGGCGGCGCTCCTCGCCGCTCACCGCTGGGACGGCGCCGGCGCCAGAGCCGTGGTCCTTGGAGCTGGGGCGGCCGCGCGGGCCCTCGCCCGCGAGTCGCTCAGCCTCGGCGCGGCCTCGCTCACCGTGCTGGCCGCCGACCGAGTGGCCGCGGAGCGGGTCCTCCCGCACGGCGCCGCCGGCAGCGCGTTGCTCGCGCGGTCCAGCGCCGACCCCGTGGGGCGCACGCTCCTGGAGCAGGCGGACCTCGTCATCCGCGTCGACCCCGCCGAGTCGCTGCCCGCAGCCGTGCTGGGCCCGCATCTCACGTTCGTCGACCTGGTGCCCGACGTCGTCTCGCCCTTGCGTCGGCAGGCGATGGCCGCGGGCGCGCTCACTTTCAACCGCCGCGACCTCGAGGCCTACCGCCTGGAGCTCGGCCTCAGCCAGGTGTTGGGTGGGGCGGTCGGCATCGAGCCGATCATGACGATGTTCCACGCGATCTGAACGTGTCGTGGGCTCTCACGCTCCCCGCCGCTCGCGGGTAACACTCCCTCCCGTGCCTCGCTCCGTCCTCCCTCCGCTGCGCGCAGCGTTGGCCGCCCTGGCCCTCGCGACCTCGGCGCTCGCCCAGGAGCCGGCTGAGTCCCTCTACCGTCTGCCAGGCGCCACCGCCACGGTGGACGGCGACGCCGTCACGCTGAGCTACCGCGGTCAGGAGGACGTCTACGTGTCCGGCCTCGGCTGGCTGTCCGGCGGGACGATGGCGCCGCCCGTGCTGGCGGGGTCCGACGTGCTCGTCGACTCCGCGACCCTCGACTCGCTCGGCGTCAGCACGCCTCGCCTCGAGTCCGTCAGGACCTCCGGGGACGCCGAGGTACGCATCGTGCTCGACGTGCCCGCGCTCGACGCCGTCGAGCTCGCGGCGCTCCGCGGCAAGGGCTCGATGTCCGAGGGCGAGGCCCTCGAGATTCGCCTGCCGCAGCTCGTCCTGCCCGCATCGCAGCCCGAGGAGCTCGGAGGGGTCGAGCTGACCCTGGCTGCCGAGCCCACGGGCACGACGCTCAGGTTGGCCGGTCCGGCGTTCACCTACGAGTACTTCTCCCTGGCGTCGCCCACGCGCCTGGTCGTCGACGTCGTGCCGCGCAGGGTCCTCGACCAGCCGGAGGTCACGCGTAGCCTGGCGGAGGGCGTCGAGTACCGTCGCTTCAACTACCGCACCGCCGGCGGCGGCTCGGTCGTGCACGTCGTCAGCGTCGCCCCGGACAGCGGGGAGTTCAGGGTCGTCGGCGAGAACCAGGTGCCGCGTACCGTCACCCAGCTCGCCTCCGGCGCGCTCGTCGCCCTGAACGCCGGGTACTTCGACACCGCGACGTTCGAGGCGATCGGCTACCTGCTCGTCGACCACGGCCTCCTGTCGCTCCCCAGCCGCGGGCGGGCGAGCATCGCCTTCGGAAGCGGCGGGCCGGTGATCGACCGCGTGAGGGCCGTCGTGCGCCTGCACACGGCGCGCGGGGTCGTCGACGTCGGCGCGGTGGGAGACGGCGTCGGCGTCGTGTCCACGCCCGGCGCCCTCGCGGGAAGACCCGACATGGGCGTCTTGGTCGTGGAGCGCGGCGTCGTCGTCGAGAACAAGGTCGGTCCCCGCCAGGTCCCCGACGGCGACGCCTACGCCTTGGTCTACCCGCCAACCAACAGGGAGATCGCGCTCCTCGACGCCGGCGACCGCGTGAACCTCGATGCCCGCATCGAGCCTCCCGGCTTCCAGACCGCGCGCTACGCCGTCGAGGCCGGCCCGCTGCTGCTGAAGGACGGACTGCCGGCCTTCGAGCCGGCGCTCGAGTCGTTCGTCACGGGTCAACGCATCCTGGACGGCCTCACGCAGCAGGCGGCGGTCGGCGTGCGGCCCGACGGCACGACGCTGCTGGTGGTCGCCGAGACCATGCGAGCCAGCGACCTCATCGGGCTCTTCCTCGCTCTGGGTGCTTCGGACGCGATGCGCCTCGACAGCGGCAGCAGCACCACCCTGGTCGTCGGAGGTCAGGCCGTGAACCGCCGCACGGAGCGGCGCGTGGTCAGCGCCATCGTCTTCCTCCCCGCCCGCCCGTAGGCCGGCCCGGCGCGGCCGCAGGGCCGGTCCACGTGCCGAGGTAGACCCGGATCGACGGGCCTCCGCCGCTATACTCGCGCCGTGAGCCGAGGTGTACGCGCCCGCCTGCTCGCGCTGCTCCTGCTGGCCTCGTACGCCCTCGCTGGCGCCGCGCGCGCGCAAGCGTCGGTCGAGCTGGAGCTCGGCATCGGCGGCAACGTCGTCGTCGGTGCCTGGAACCCGCTGCGGCTCGTGGCGCGCGACGTCCCGCTCGGCTCCAGGGTCGAGGTCACCTTCGACCTCGGTTCCCTGCGAGCAGGAGCCGTGCCGTTCCATCTCAGCCTGCCGGTGTCGGGCGGCCCGGGCCTCTCGGTCGTCGAGCACCCCGTCTACGTCGCGCCGTTCCAGAGCCTCACCTGGGCGCTCGTGCGCGATGACCGCGTCGTGGCGAGCGGCGGCATCCCCGGGCGCGACCAGGACCCCCGCCCTCTCGACGTCGTCCTCAGCCGCCGGAGCAACGACTACGCGTCGGCCCTGGGTCACGAAGCGCGGGTCGTCGACGTCAGCGCGGCCCAGCTTCCCCTGAGCCCGGAGGCGTACGACGGCGTCCGGAGCGTGATCGTCGATGGCACGGCGGCAGCGCCTCGTCTCGAGGCCCTGGCCGCGGCGGCGGCCGCCGGGGCCCTCGTCGTCGTCGACGGGTCCATGCCTCCGAGCCACGCCGAGCTGGACCTGCTGACGGCGGGCGGGCAGAGGCGACTGGGAGCGGGTGCGGTCGTGGCGCTCGGAGGGGCACCCGCCGACGCCGCCCAGGCCGTGCGGACGTTCGCAGCCTCCGGGCCCGCCACCGGGCAGCTCCTGTCCGCTGCCGGATCGACCCCGCTCGTCGATCCACCCGCACCGCTGCGCCAGCAGCTCGTCGTGGCCGTGGCCGTGGTGTTCTCGGCCTTCGCGGTCGTCGTCACTGGCGTCTTCGGCGCCCCCGGCCTCCTCTCCGCCATGCTCCTCGCCGGCCTGCTGTCCGCAGCGGCGTGGCTCTACGCGCGTCCGACCGCCCCCCAGGTCGTCGGGGTCCGCACCGTCGCGGTCGCGGGTGGTGACCTGGCGCTCGCGACGCGCCTCGAGGAGCACTACACGCTGCCGGTCTCGCGGCTCGCTCTGACCGGCTCGGCACGGCCGCTGACGGCGCGCAGCTACCGGGTCGACGAACGCGGCCTCACCCTCGACCTCGGCAGCTGGCGGTCCGTGGTGATCGTCCGCGTGCCGGAGCTGGTCGATTCTCCGCTGGTCTACGAGGGCGACAGGCTCGTCAACCGCGGCAGCGCCACGTTGCACGACGTCCTCGTGGTGGGCCTCGGCCCACAAGGACCCCTGCCGCCAGGTACCGGTCTCGTGCCGACGCCGGGCGAGGACGCCGTGGCCCATGAGGCCTACGCGGCCCTGTTGCCGCTGCTCTCCCCCGGGACCGTCGTGGCGCTCACGTCGTGCGACTCTGGCTGCACGGTGTGGCTCGCGCCCGAGCTCGTCGACGTGGCGTCGGGGAGGTCCTTGTGAGCGTGCTCGGCGCAGCAGCGGCCCGCCTCTCCCGGCAGGACATGCTGCAGGGCCTCACGGTCCTGCTGGCAGCCCTCAGCCTCACCTTGGCGATGCGCTGGCCCAGCGGTGGCGCGGTCGTGAACGAGTCCTGGCTCGCCGTCGCGCCGGTGCGGGCGATCCTGTTGGCCTTCGGAGGCCTCGCTTGGGGCGCCAGCGTGGGCATGCGCCCCCGCCGTTCCGAGCTCGCGGTCGCACGCGAGCCCGCGCCGGAGGCTCCACCGTTCGGCGAGCCCGCGTGGCGGGCCGAGGTGGTCGCGACGCTCGCCTCGCTCCTGGCGATGGCCGTGATCTCGGCACCCTTCGACGTCCTCAGCCACGCCGCTTCCTACCCGAACTTGCACCTCGGGTGGACGCTCCTCGTGCCGGTGATGGCGGCAGCCGGCCACTTCGGGCTCGGCATCGCGCTCGGGAGGCTGACGCGCCTCGCCGGCGTGAGCGCGCTGCTGCCGCTCTTCGTTCCCGGCATCGTCGCGGCGGCGGCCTGGCTCGACGTCAGCCTCGGCGTCAGCCTCGGCAGCCCATGGTTCGCCGCTCTCGAGCCGTCTCCCTGGTTCGTGGCGGTCATGGCCGCGCTCGCCCTCTTCGTCGCCTGGGCGGCGCGGCCCCGGCGCGGAGGCCCAGCATGATCGCCGCCTCCCGCCGCCGAAGGACCCAGCGCCAGGAGGCCTTCGGTCTGCACGATGCCCTGGCCCGGCGCAACGCGCTCTCGGTGCGGCTGCGCCGCGGCGCAGCGGCGGCGCTCGGCGCCTCCCTGATCGCGCTCGCGCTCCAGGCGAGCCTCGGACAGCACCTGCTCGCCGTGGCGCTCGGCCTGGCGTTGGGCGCGGCCCTGCCCGTGAGGGGTGCGCGCTCGGAAGCCCTCTCGTTCATTCGCGGCCGAGCGGGGCTCAGCTACGAGACCGCGCTGGGGATCATGAGCACGGACGCCGAAGACGAGTTCGGCCTGGGCACGGCGGTGGTCGAGCGGGCGAGGCTCGCGGTGCGGGACGTCAGACCTGAGCCGGCGCCCGCTTGGTGGCTGCCCGCCCTGGCGGTCGCGGTGGGCTTGGCGTTGTTCAGCCTCGGCGGACCCGCAGGCGCGGGGGCAGCCGGCGGTAGCGGGGGCGGCTCGCTGCCGCAGGGTGGAGCGTCCCCCAGCGCACCGGCCGCGGGCGCAGAGGCGGAGGAGCCCGGAGACGATGAGGCGGCGGGGCCTGGGGAGGATGAGACCGAGCGCGCCAGCGGCGACCCCGAGGCGCGGCCGGGCCAGGACGAGGTGGCCGAGGGCGGCGGCGCCGGAGCTCCGCCGGGCGACGGAGCGGGCGGCGCCCCCCTCTCCCGCTTCCTCGAGTCGCTGCGCGAGCGGCCTGAAACCGAGGCGGCGCGGGTCGAGCCGGTCGAGCCCGGCGACGAAGGCGCCACCTCCTCGGCCGCGGCTGGTCGGCCCGCACAGGGTCAGGGTCCGATCGATCCAGAGCTCGCCGAGCGCGACCCGGTCGACCCGGCCGATCGCCCGGATGGCGAGGGCGAGGAAGGGGACGGGAGCGGGGCCGGCGACGGCGAGCCCGGTGACGACGGCGCGAGCGGCGACGGTGACCAGGAGTCGGAGGCCGGCGGCGACGACGCTGCCGATCGGCCTGGCGGCGAGCAGGGTGGCGAGCAGGGTGGCGAGCAGGGTGGCGAGGAGCAAGGACCGGACGGGTCGGACGGCGACGGAGGGTCCGAGCAGATGCGGGCCGACGGCGGAGAAGGCGCGGGCGAGCCCGGTCCGCAGGGCGAGGAAGGTAGCGAGTCGCTCTCTGGCGATCCCAGCGAGGGCGCGGGCGCCGGGGCGGGTGGCGTGCTCGACGCCGGGG
>JBIQIQ010000019.1:0-16666 GCA_044507975.1 Deinococcaceae bacterium | reverse complement strand
GGCGATCCCAGCGAGGGCGCGGGCGCCGGGGCGGGTGGCGTGCTCGACGCCGGGGTCGCCGACGGAGAGGGGACCGAGCCGGATCTCCTCCCCGGCGTGCTGCAGTTCGGGCCGGAGAACCCTGCTGGCGTGGTGCGGCTGCCGGGCGAAGAGGAGGTCGCGCTGCCGCCCGGCCGCAGCCCGGCGGACTACCGGTCGGCTGCCGAGGAGGCCCTCACCGAGGGTGACCTACCCCTCGCCTACCAAGAGGTGATCAGGCGCTACTTCAGGTGACGCGGTCGCCCCGCCCGGCCGAGCCTGATCACCTGCTGCCTACCCCGACCAGCCTCTCGCGGAACACGAACGGGAGCTCCGCGGCGAGCGAGCGCGCGAGCTCGGGCGCGGCGTCCTCGAGCAGAGCGGCGACCGTCTGGTCTTCACTGGGCTCGACGAGCGCCCGGTCGTTCGCCTCGACGCGCGAGCCCTGATGGGTTCGGGTCCGCAGGGTCTGGATCACGGAGTCGGTCTGAGGGTCTACGACCTGTGCCTCGAGAGCCACCGACACGTCGACGCGGCGCGACGCCTCGTCGCGTGACAGCGTGACGTTGCGCTCGAGCAAGGGCGCGCCGATCATCACGGCGATGTCGGCGCCCTGGTTCCGGGCGATGCGTGCCGCGGAGGGCGCCGCGCGGCTGTGGAACAGGTCGGTGTGCGACTCGAGGAAGCGCATCGTGAACGCGCTGACGAGGTCGAAGCTGCGGTTCTCGTCGTCGAGGAGCGCGTCCTGTACGGCCTCGGCCGCTCCCCTGACCGCCGACTGCGTCGGCGCGTTCATGACGGCGACGAGCGCCCGCGATTCGTCCCGGACGCGCGGCGCGCAGGCCGCGGTGGTCAGCAACAGAGCCAGCGCCAGCGACGCCGATGCCCAGCGCCGCAGACCGCGTCCACCGCGCGGCCCTGGCCGAGACACACCTTGAGCGTCGATCATCTCCACCTCCACGTCGAGCCGCCGACTCTCCCCTCGGCCGGGAGCCGATCGGCCCTCTGGGCTCGTTCGCTCTCCGCTCTCATGTTCGCACGGTCCGGGCGCTGCCGGTGTCGTCATGAAGGAGCTCTCAAGGCCTTCTGAGGCTCCGCCGGCGGGCGCTGGGCGCGTGACGGCGTGTCCTCGCCGTCACCCCTGTATCAGCTCGCCGGACCCTCCTCGACCCCCACGGCCTCCACCTCGGCCTCGCCGCGCGTGAGGTCCGCCAGGCGTTGCCGCAGGGCCCCCTCCTCGCCGGCGGGCACGGCGACCTCGGCCGTCAGGCCGCGCTCGTCGAAGGACTTGCGTACGTCGCCGAGCTCGTGGAGCACGGCCGCCGAGCTGGCGTAAGGCGCCCGCACCCTCAGTCGGACGTACGCCGTCAGGCGGCGGACACCCGCAGCGTCCAGGGCCCGCGCCACGGCGGCGCCGTAGGCGCGCACGAGGCCGCCGGCGCCGAGCTTCTTGCCGCCGAAGTACCGGGTCACCACGGCTGCGCATCCGTCCAGCCCGCGCTTGAGCATCACCTCGAGCATCGGCCGCCCCGCCGTGCCGCCCGGCTCGCCGTCGTCCGAGAAGCGCAGGTCGTCGCCGACCTTGTAGGCCCAGCAGTTGTGGGTGGCGTCGGGATGCTCTGCCCGGACAGCGGCGATGCGCGCCTCGGCCTCATCCACCGACCCCACCGGCCACACCCGCGCGATGAAGCGCGAGCCATCCACCACGTCCTCGTGGGACGCCTCGCCCGCTACCGTGAGCCTCTCGACAGCCACGTCAGGGACCTTAGCGCCCGTGCTACAGTGCCGCAATCATGTCGCGCCCGGCCGCAGCCCTCGCCATCTGGCTCCTGGCCGCACGATGTCGCCGGGTCCCGGCGGCCTGAAGCCCCGGCTCGTCCCGGGCCTCGGCGCCCTGCTCACCGCACAGCCCAGTCTTCACAGCCTTCACGCCGGTCCAGCCCGGCGCGCCATCCCGGAGAGTCGCCCATGGCCCTAGAGCTCTACAACACCCTCACCCGCCAGAAGGAACCTTTCGTGCCCGTCGTCCCCGGACGGGTCGGCATGTACATGTGCGGGCCCACGGTCTACTCCGACCCGCACCTCGGCCACGCCCGCGGGCCGATCGTCTTCGACGTGCTGCGGCGCTGGCTCGAGCACGAGGGCTTCGTGGTGCGCCTCGTCACCAACGTCACGGACGTCGGACACCTCACCGACGACGAGGACGGCGAGGACAAGCTGTTGAAGCGCGCCAAGCTCGAGCGCATCGAGCCGATGGAGGTCGCCGAGAAGTACTTCTGGTCCTACTTCGACGCCATGGCCGCTCTGAACGTGCGCCGCCCCAGCATCGTGCCGCGCGCCTCCGGCCACATCGGGGAGCAGATCGAGCTCGTCGAGGAGCTGATCGAGACCGGCCACGCCTATCGTCGGGACGGCAACGTCTACTTCGACGTCTCGGAGTACGAGCCGTACGGCGAGCTGTCCGGCAGGGACCCGGAGGACCTCGTGGAGGGCACGCGCGTCGAGGTCAGGGCCGACAAGGACGACCCCCGCGACTTCGCGGTCTGGAAGGAAGCGGAGCCGGGCCACATCATGCGGTGGAACAGCCCGTGGGGCCCGGGCTTCCCGGGGTGGCACCTCGAGTGCACGGTGATGAGCACCAAGTACCTGGGGGACGAGTTCGACATCCATGGCGGCGGCCTCGACCTCGTCTTCCCCCACCACGAGTGCGAGATCGCTCAGGCGCGGGCCGTCGGCAAGCCGTTCGCGCGTACCTGGCTGCACTGGAACATGATCACGCTGCAGGGCGAGAAGATGGCCAAGTCGAAGGACCACTTCGTCACGCTCTCCGAGCTGTTCGAGCGCTACGACCCGGTCGCTGTGCGCTTCCACCTGCTGCGGTCGCACTACCGCAGCGTCTCGGACTTCTCGGACGAGAGCCTGGCCTCCTCCGCCCAGGGCCTGAAGAGGTTGCGCGAGGCCCACGCTGCCGCGCGCGAGGCCGCTCAGGGCTCCGGCGAGGCGGAGCATGACGCCTCGGCCCTGAGGCGCTTCCGAGCCGAGTTCGCGGCCGCCCTCAACGACGACTTGAACACGCCACGCGCCATCGCGGCCCTCTTCGACGCTGCCCGCGAGGTGCGCCGGGCGCTGGACGAAGGAGCGGGAGCGGGCTACGCCGCGGCGGCCGCTCAGCTCCTCGAGGAGCTCCTCGACGGTGTGCTCGGCGTCCCGGTCGTGGCTGCCGGCGAAGGCGGCGGGGCGGCCGAGGCCCTCGAAGGCGTCGTGGAGCTGCTCCTCGCGGAGCGGCAGCGGGCCCGCGAGAGACGCGATTTCGCGGCCGCGGACCGGCTGCGCGACCGCTTGGCCGAGCTGGGGATCGCCGTAGAGGACGGCCCTACGGGCAGCAAGTGGAAGCTGGTAGGCGCCTGAGCAGACCCCCTCGGCCGCTGCCGAGGGACCGAGGAGCCGTGCGGGTCTACCGGGGCAAGCTCGGGTCGTGCACCACGAGCGCGCCGCGCGCCTCCTCGCGCTCCTCTCCCTGCCGGGCGTCGGGCCAGCCGCGGTCTGGCAGGCGTTCGCGCAGCACGGGTCGGTAGAGGCCGTCTGGCGCCTGGCCGAGCGCACCTGGCCAGGGTCCCGGCGAGCCCTGCGGTCGGCCCTGCCCGCCAACCTCGCCGCGGTGGCGCAGGCCGAGGCGGCCGGCCTGCGGGTGCTCACTCTGCAGGACGGAGCCTTCCCGGGCGTGCTCAAGCACGAGCACCTGCCGCCCCCACCGGTGCTGTTCGTGCGCGGGGTGATCCCGGCGCAGGTCCAGGCTCCCGACCTCGCCGACCTCGCCGCCGTCGGGGTGGTCGGCACGCGCGCCGCCACGCAAGCGGGCCTGGCCGAGGCGAGGGCCCTCGGAGCGGCGCTCGCCGCGGCCGGGGCGGTCGTCGTGTCCGGGCTGGCGCTAGGCATCGACGGCGCGGCCCACCGCGGCGCGCTCGCGGCGGGCCGCGCCTCCTCCGGCGCAGCCCCCACCGTCGCCGTTCTGGGAGGGGCTCACGACAGGCTCCACCCGAGGTCGCACGCCCGCCTGGCAGAGGAGATCGTCGAGCGCGGCGGTGCCGTGCTCAGCGAGCACCCGCCGGGCCGTAACCCACAGCCGTACTTCTTCCCGCAGCGGAACAGGATCATCGCGGCCCTCTCCTGCGTGCTCGTGGTGGTCGAGGCCGGTGAGCGCTCGGGGGCTCTCGACACGGTCACGCACGCCCTCCGGGTCGGGCGTGACGTCCTCACCATCCCCGCTCGTCCGAGCGACCGGCGGCGGAGCGGCAACCTCAAGCTGCTGCGCGAGGGGGCGAAGATGCTCGTCGACCTCGGTGACCTGGCGGCCCAGCTCTCCTCCGTCCCCGGCGTGTCACGGGCCCTGGCGGAGATGGCAGCACGCGGTGCCGCCCCGTCCGGGAGCGCCGTCTCGCCACGACCGCCATCCGTGCACGATCAGCGCGGCCGGAGCGGCGCCTCCGAGCCCGTTGGCGGAGCGGCGGCCAGCGGGCACGCCAGCCCAGGGCTAGCCCGTCCGTCGGCGCCGGGCTACGGCTGCCGCCGCGTGCTGGCCCTTCTAGCGCGCCACGGCGACCAGTCCTTCGACGGCCTGCTCGCCCGTCTGACCCGCTCCGGCGCTCGCTCGCGCCCCACGCCGGCCGAGCTGGCAGGTTGCCTCGCCAGGCTCGACGTCGCGGGCTGCCTCTCGCGTGGCGAAGACGGGAGGTACCGAGCCGCCGCGACAGGTTTCGAAGACCAGGGCGCGGTCGGCTGAGCTCGGGGCCGCCAGCCATGGCGGGCCGCCCCAGACGGTCGCAGGCGTGCGGGAAGGCTGTGCGCTGCGCGCACGCGCGTCATGGTAACGGGGCACCCCGGCGGCTTATCCTTTGTGCGGAACGCCGCCGCCTCGGCGGTCCCCGCGGGCCACCCGGAGGGGACGGGGCGGCGAGGTACGAAGGGAGCTTGTCTTGAAGAGGCTCGTTGTTGCTCTAGTCGCCGCGCTGGCTCTGGCCGGCGCCGCGTTCGGACAGACGCTCACGGTCTGGACGACCTTCCAGGACCAGTCGCTCGATTGGCTGCGCGAGCAGTCCGCCTCCTTCACCGAGGGCTTCGGCGTGGACGTACAGATCGTCCGCCTCGACGTCAACGAGCTCAAGCAGCAGGCCCTGCTCAGCGCTCCTCAGGGCGAGGCCGGCGACGTCTTCGTGGGCGTGCCCCACGACCAGATCGGGGAGATGGCCGTCGGCGGCGTGCTGGCCGACATGTCCGGCTACGCCACGGCCGCGTACCTCGCCGACCTCTCCGAGCAGGCCCGCCTCGGCTACACCGTCGCCGGGCGCCTCTACGGCCTGCCCATGTTCGTCGAGGGGCCCGCGCTCGTCGTCAACAACGACCTCGTGGACCAGGTGCCCGCCACCTACGAGGCCATGGTCGACCTCGCCGCCGACCTGACGACGGCCGACACCTTCGGGTTCATGTTCGACGTCCCCAACTTCTACTTCTCGTACGCCTGGCTCAAGTCGTTCGGGGGCTACGTCTTCGGGCGTGACGCCAGCGGCAGCCTGGTGCCGTCGGACGTGGGCCTCGCCAACGAGGGCGCCGTCGCGGGCGCCGAGGCGCTCCGCGACCTGCGCTTCGGCCGCGGCCTCATCCCGGCCGGCACGAACTTCGACGTAGCCAACGGCCTGTTCGTCGACGGCGCGCTGGCCATGATCTACACGGGCCCCTGGTCCATCCCCCAGTACCAGGAGGCCGGCCTCGACGTCAGCGTCGTGCCCGTACCGCCCCTGGCCGACGGCACGCCCTTCGGCGGCTTCATGGGCGTGCAGGGCGCGCTCGTCAACCAGTTCAGCGACCTGAGGGTCGAGGCGGCGAACTTCGCCAAGTGGCTGACGCGCACGGAGGCCCAGGTGTCGCTCGCGCGCCTCTCGGGCCGCATCCCGGCCTCGGTGTCGGCGCTCGCCCAGGTCGAGGACGACCCGATCATCGCCGGCTTCGGCGAAGCCCTCCTCCTCGCCGAGCCGATGCCGAACATCCCCGAGATGGGCGCGGTCTGGAGCCCCATGGGCAACGCCCTGGCGGTCCTCACGGAGGACGAGTCGGCCGACACCTCCGCCACCCTGAGCGGCGCCGTCGACGAGATCCTCGGGCGCTGAGCCGCAAGCAGGTCGCCTCGGCCACGCCGGGGCCACCTGACCGATAGTCCGTACCGCGGGCCAGGGGTTGCAGCAGCCCCTGGCCCGGCCTTGAAGGGCGTCCGCCTTGGACATCTCCAGACAGGTCGCTGAGAACCTGCCGCGTAGCCGCACCACTGCCGGTGGCTTGCTCAAGTCGCTGGCGCTGCTCGCGGTGGCCCTGGTCGCCGCGCTCTCGGCCGGTGTGCTCGCCGTGGCGGCGGCGCGGCAGGCCTTCCCGTCCACACCGGCCTGGGCTGGCATCGTCTTCGGGCTCCTGGTGCTGGTCCTGATACTGAGGTGGTTCGCGCGGCGCTTCGAATGGCTCATGCCGTGGTACTACCTGCTGCCCTCGATCGTCTTCCTGTTGACCTTCACGTTCTTCCCGGTGCTGCTCACCGTCGGCCTGGCGTTCACCGACTACGCCGGCATACGCAACGGCGAGCTCAACCCGACGACCGAGACGCCCATAGTGGCCATCGACGGAGCGCGGATCCAGGTAGCCAACCCGGTCATCCTCGACTGCGAAGACCTGCGCGACGGCTGTAACGACGTCAGGGCGGTCGTGTACGCCTCCGGGGAGGTCGAGGCGCGGGCCGTGGCGCTGGACGGCGACGTGCTGACGCTCGCCGAGCCGCCTCCCGAGGGAAGGCGCGTCGACACGGTCTCGCTCCACCTGCCGGCCATCGGGTTCGACCTCGAGGTGCGGGTCGTCGCTCAGGCCGGCGCGGAGCTGACGCTCCAGCGCGCTCCGCCCAGCGAGCCCGACCTGCAGGAGGTGCGGCTCAGCCTCGACAGGCAGCCCGTACAGGTGCGGATCGTCGAGGAGCTGGGGGACGTGCTGGTGCTCGAGGCTCCCCTGGAGGAGGGGCTCGAGCCGGAGAGCATCGCCCGCTACAACGACTTCGGCTTCGTGGGCCTGCGCAACTTCCGCGCCATCGCCGCCTCCGCGCCCCGGGCGCTCTTCCCCGTGTTCGGCTGGAACGTGGCGTTCGCGTTCCTGACCATCGTCATCAACCTGACCGCGGGCGTGTTCCTCGCCGTGCTGCTGAACAACAAGACGCTGAGGTTCCGCAACCTCTACCGCACGCTCCTGATCGTGCCGTGGGCGCTGCCGAGCGTCATCACGATCCAGGTGTGGAAGGGCTTCCTCAACCAGAACTTCGGCGTGATCAACCGCTTGTTGGCCCTCCTCGACATCGGCTCGCAGCCGATCAACTGGCTGAACAACCATCTCGCCGCCAAGGGGGCTCTGCTGGTCGTGAACCTGTGGCTCGGGTTGCCGTTCATGATGGTCGCGACGCTGGGGGCTCTGGCGGCGATCCCTGACGAGGTGTACGAGGCCGCGAGGGTCGACGGAGCCAACGCCTGGCGGTCGTTCTGGGGCGTAACCGGCCCCATGCTGAGGAGCGCGCTCGTGCCGGTCACGCTCAGCTCGTTCGCGTTCAACTTCAACAACTTCAACCTGATCTTCCTGCTCAACGACGGCGGGCCGCCGGTCCCATGGGGCACCGCCACCGCGCGCGGCACGGACATCTTGATCAGCTGGGCCTACAACGAGGCGTTCAGGAGCCAGGGCGGCTACGCCTACGGTCTGGGCTCGGCGATATCCCTGATCATCTTCGTGATCACCCTGGCCGTGAGCCTGATGAACTTCAGGGTCACCGGCGCGCTCAAGGACGAGGCGCGGACGTGAGAGGCTCCCGTCTTCACTACGCGAGCATGGCCGCCGTAGCGCTGCTGGCGGTGCTGGGCATCTACTGGATCGTCGCATCGTCGCCGGAGCCGTTCCTCCGTGACCGCATGCTCGTGATACCCGGCGGGTGGAAGCGCTTCCTCGGCATCTTCGCCCTCGCCTGTGGCGGCGTGGCCGGGGTCGCCTACCTCTACGGCCTGGCTACCCGGCCGCTGCGAGCCGCGCGCTACGCCCTCACCATGGCGACGCACGTGTTCCTGTGGGTCGTCATCGTCTTGGTCTTCTACCCCGTGGTCTACCTGCTGTCGGTGTCGTTCAACCGGAACAACACGCTGGCGACGGCGCTGCCCCGCGAGGGGAACCTGATCGTGAGGTCCGGCGTCCTGCCCGACCCGGCGAACGTGTCGGCGATCCAGTACGCCAAGGTCACTCAGGAGTTCCACCTCCACTGGTACCAGGCCGCCCTCTTCGCCCTGCTGGTGCTGGCCGTCGCCGCGATCGTCGCCGTGACCCTGCGCGGGCGCTTCGGGGGCATGAGGGCGAGCCGGGCCGACGCATGGCGCAGCCGCATGGGGCTACTCATCGCCGGGTCGGCCGCGCTGCTCGTCTTCTCGGTGACGCCGGACCAGTTCTACGGCCTGACCGCCGAGGGCAGGCGCCTGCCGGCCAGCATCGGTGGGATGGTGCCGCTCTACATCCGCAACACCCTCTTGGTGTCCGGCACCACCGGGCTGCTGGCGGTCGCTCTCGCCACGCCAGCGGGGTACGCGTTCTCGCGCCTGAGGTTCCAGGGCCGCTACTCGACGCTGCTGACCTTCGTCTTCGTCCAGATGTTCCCGACCTTCATGGCGCTCGTCGCCGTGTTCTACCTGATGAGTCGGCTCGACCTCCTCAACACGTTCACGGGCCTGATCCTGGCCTACTCGGGCGGAGCGATCGCGTTCAGCACCTGGATCTTCAAGGGCTTCATCGACTCGCTGAGCCCGGCGCTGGAGGAGTCCGCCATGGTCGACGGCGCGACGCGGTTCGGCGCCTTCGTCCGGGTCGTCCTACCGGTCAGCGTCCCGATGCTGCTGTTCATCTTCCTCAACCAGTTCATCGGCACGTACAGCGAGTTCATCATGGCCAACACGCTGCTGGTCGGGCAGGAGCGCTGGACCGTCGGCGTCGGTTTGAGGAACTTCTCCACCAACCAGTTCGCGACCCAGTGGGGCGCCATGGCAGCTGCCTCGGTGCTGGGCAGCATCCCGATCCTCGCGATCTTCTACTCGTTCCAGGACTCGCTCACCGGCCAGCACCAGGCCGGGGGCGTGAAGGGCTAGGCATGGCGAACGACAAGGGGGGCGTCGTCGGCAACGCGCGCGACGACGCGGAGCGGCGGGACTTCCTCGCCTACGGCACGCAGGTCGTGATGGACGGACGCCTCGCGGACGAGGCGCGTCTGCGCTCCGCCGAGCTCGCCGAGACCTTCGCTCGCGAGACGCTCCACATGCTGGAGGGTGTGAGCGTCACGCCGCTCGTGCAGGTCATCGAGGTCACCGAAGGCCTCGGGCCGGGCGTCAGCGCCGTCGCCCGCGTCGGCGAGTCCGGCGTGATGGTCCACACCTTCACCGCCATCGGTCGCCTCACCATGCGGCTGGTGTCGGTGCGAAGCCTCGTCGTCGACGACGTGCGCCGGGCCTTCGTCGAGGCGTTCGGCATCGGCCGGCATCAGACCCACGTCACGGCCCGGTTCCGGACGATGGCGGCCCTCGAGCCGGTCTTGGCGTCGCAGCTCCAGGGCGAGCGCGACTACGCCCGCGTGCGGCTCACCGAGCCCCTCAAGCTGTGAAGCGGCACGGGCTGGCCCTCGATCAGGGGACGACGTCCTCGCGCGCGATCGTCTTCGACGAGCGCGGCGCCGTGGTGGCCGTCGCCCAGAAGGAGTTCGCCCAGCACTACCCGAGGCCAGGCTGGGTCGAGCACGACCCGCTCGACATCTGGTCGAGCCAGGTAGGGGTCGCCGCCGAGGCGCTGTCGCGCGCCGGCCTCCAGGCACGGGACGTGGCGGCCGTGGGCATCGCGAACCAGCGCGAGACGACGCTCCTGTGGGACCGCCGGACGTTGGAGCCGATCGGCAACGCGATCGTGTGGCAGGACCGGAGGACGGCCGCCGAGGTCGAGCGCCTGCGGGCGTCGGGCTCGGAGGAGACCGTCCAGCGCCTGACGGGCCTGCTCCTCGACCCCTACTTCTCAGCCACGAAGGTCGCCTGGCTGCTCGATCACACCGACCGCGCCCGCGAGAGGGCCGAGGCGGGCGAGCTCGCGTTCGGCACCGTCGACTCCTGGCTCGTCGCTCGCCTGACAGGCGGCGCGTCCCACGTCACCGACGTCAGCAACGCCTCGCGCACGCTCCTCTTCGACATACACGCGCTCGACTGGTCGGACGAGCTCCTCGAGCTCTTCGGGGTGCCGCGTGCCGTTCTACCCGAGGTCGTGCCGACCTCCGGCGTGGTGGCGGAGGCGTCGTCGGGCCCGCTGGCCGGGGTCCCGATCGCGGCGCTCGCCGGCGACCAGCAGGCCGCGACGTTCGGACAGGCGTGCCTCGCTCCTGGGCAGGCCAAGAACACCTACGGGACGGGTTGCTTCCTGGTGCTGAACACGGGTCCCGAGCCACGTCGCAGCGAGCACCGCTTGCTCACGACGGTCGCGTGGCAGCTGGCTCCCGGCCGTACGCCGGGGCGACCGGCGTACGCCCTCGAGGGCGGCGTGTTCACGGCCGGCGCGGCGGTGCAGTGGCTGCGGGACGGCTTGGGCGTGATCCGCGACGCGGCGGACGTCGAACGTCTCGCAGCCAGCGTCGAGGACTCGGGAGGCGTCACCTTCGTCCCGGCCCTGACCGGTCTCGGCGCACCGCATTGGGACCCGTACGCTCGGGGGGCCTTGCTCGGCATCACCCGGGGCACGACCGCGGCGCACGTGGCCAGGGCGGCCCTCGAGGGCGTGGCCTTGCAGGTGGCCGACGTCGTCGACGCCATGCGCGAGGACAGCGGCCTGCCCTTCACCGAGCTGCGCGTCGATGGCGGAGCGGCCAACAACGACCTGCTCATGCAGCTCCAGGCCGACCTCGCTGGGATGACCGTCGTCCGGCCCGCCGTCACCGAGACGACCGCCCTCGGCGCGGCGCTCCTCGCGGGGCTCGCGGTCGGCGTCTGGGACGGCCTCGACGAGGTGGAGGAGGTATGGCGGGAGGACCGACGCTTCGAGCCCCGCATGGCGGACGCGCAGCGAGTCGCGGTGCGCGACCGCTGGGAGGTCGCGGTGGAGCGCTCGAAGGGGTGGGAGGCGCCGCAGGGCTGACGGCTCACCCGGGCCGACCACGCCTGGAACGCTCCTGATGCGATAATCGCTGGCGCCGACCGCGCCGGGATGGCGGAACCGGTAGACGCACGAGACTTAAAATCTCGCGGCCGCATGGCCATGCGGGTTCGAGCCCCGCTCCCGGCACCAGCCTAAGAACGCCGTAAGAAGCGCGGCGTTAGCTTCGCAGCCGTATGAGGCCCACTCCCCTCCCCTCCGACCCCGGCAGCACGGAGCACCGCACCGGCCTCTGCCCGGCTTGCCGCTCCGTGCGCGTGCAGATCAAGGCGCTCGTCGACGTCGAGTACGAGGTGGAGACCGCTCCCTCGGGGGCTGACATCGTCGTGGTCGACGAGCGCGTCTCCGAGGGGAGCTGGGACGAGACGGACCCGGCTGGCTGTCCTGCCTGCGGTTGGACGGGTGTGGTCGGGGACCTCGCCGGCTGATACATCAGCCGGTCGGTTGATGCCTCAGGCGGACGATTGATCCTTCAACCGGACGTTACGACGATCCCGTTCTCTCGAGCCCACACCACGGCCTGTGACCGCGAGCGGACCTTGATCTTCGCGTAGATCCTCGTCACGTGGTTCCTCACGGTCTGCTGCGAGACTCCCAGCTCCGAGGCGATCGCCTTGTCCGTCATTCCGACGGCCAGGCGCGACAGTACCTGCCTCTCGCGGGTCGTGAGGGCCACGTCCCGCTCGGATGCGCGGGTAGGCTCGCCGGCCTGGGACAGGCGCTCGACGAGCTTCCGGCTGAACCAGGCCGTGTCGGACATGATCTCGCTGATGGCGCGGTTGACGTGCGCCTGGTTGCGCTTGTTGGCGGTGATGTCGATGAACATCTTCAGGCGGACGTCCTCGCCGCCCCAGCTCATCCTGGTCGCCGAGGCGAGGATGTCGAGCACGGCCCCGTCCTTCGTCACGACCGTCAGCTCCCGGTCGCGGTAGCCGTCGGCTCCCTCCGCGGCAGGCGACCCGGACGCCCAGAGGCCGACCTCGCGCGCGGTCCGGCCGACGACCTCCTCAGCCGCGTAGCCGGTCAGGTCCTCGAAAGCGCGGTTCACCTCGAGCAGCCTGTCCTGGTCGAGCGTCGAGACGCAGCCCGCGACCGGGCCGGAGGCGAAAGCCATCCTGAACCGTGCCTCGCTACGGCGCAGCTCCGCGGTGCGTTCGGCTACCTGGTTCTCGAGAGACGCGTTGAGCGCGCTCAGCTGGTCGTCGCGGCGCCTCAGGAGGTCCTCGAACTGCCGGCGCTCCGTCAGGTCGTAGAAGTAGCAGACGACGCCGTGACGGTGGTCAGGCATCGGGAAGCGCGCGAGCCTCCAGTCGTAGGACTCGGCGAGCCCGCTGTCGGAGCGCAGCTCGGGGCTCTGCTCGGACTCGTACGGCACTCCCGTCGCCAGGGTCTCGAGGAACCTGGCGACGACCTCGGACCTGAACGGGTCGGGCCAGATCGCGGACAGCGCCTCGGATAGGTCCATCCCGATCAGGTCCTCGATGCCGAAGGTGCGCTGGGCGGCCCGGCTCGCCTGCACGATGCGCAGGTCCGCGTCGACCGCATAGATGCCGAATGGAGCGTCATGCACGAGCTGCTGCAGGGTGGTCGAGCTGTCGCGGACGAGCTCCTCGGCCTGTGCCTTCTCCACGACCGGCCACGTGCGCTCGGCCGTCTCCTCGACGAGGGCGACCTCGTCGGGGGTCCAGCGTCGCGGGGCTCCGCTGATGACGTTGAGGATCGCGCGCCACCGACCGCCCCTCACCACCGAAGCGGTCACGGACGCCCACAGACCGTGCGAGAGCATGGCCTCGCTCGTGGGCTGGTTGAGCCTCGGGTCGTTGCTGGCGTCCTCTATGATCAGAGACTCGCCGACCCTCAGCCGTTCGCTCGTCTCGCCGTACAGGTCGACCGGGTAGCGACCGACGAGCGTCGCGCGGTCGCCCCGCGTGTGGCAGTGCGATACGTCGTAGTGGCCGGTGACCTCGTCGATCACCGCGAAGTAGGCGACGTCGGCGCCGAGGTGGTCGCAGATGATCCGCAGGGCGGCTGCCTGGACATCGAGCGGATCGGACGCCGAGCGCAGCGCCTCGTTGAGGCGCAGCCGGTACTCGTCGAGACGGGCGTTGCGCCTCAGCTCGTCTTCCGATCGCCGGCGCGCTTCGGACTCCCTGGCGAGCGCCAGGTTGCTCTGACGGAGGCGGAAGATCGTGGCCTCGCGCTCTTCCACCCTGTCGTTCCGGGCCGCGGCGGCGGCCTCCACAGCGGCGCTGACGTCCTCGACCTGCGCCACGAGGTGCTTGACGCCGCCGTCGCCGTCGAGCACCGGGGCGATCACGGTGGTCCACCAACGTTCAACGAGGCCGGCGGCGCCGTCCGGGTCCGGCATGTCGTACTGCGCCATCGGCATGAGGACGGGCTCACGCGTACGGAGCACTCTCGCGAATGCCTCCCGGAGACGCGCCTGAGTGGTGTTGTTCGAGACGACGTCCTCGGCCGGGAAGACCTCGAAGAACGGTCGGCCGATCAGGTCGGGGCGCTCCCGGCCCGTGGCGCGCAGGTAGGCCGCGTTGGTCGCTACGATCCGCAGCTCATCGGGGTCCAGGACGACCGCGGCCACGGCGGCGGCGTCGAACACCTCCGCTAGGTAGGCCGTCGAATCCGGCCCGTCCCCCTCGTAGCTCGCCGAGGGGGCGGAATGGCGTTCGTCCTCGCTTGTGCCTCGCTTGGCGACCTGACGTGGCTGGCCGCGCACAGAGGCGCTTTTCTCGGTCACGAAGTGGTTCGTTTCCCGTCCCCGCTGCCCAGGACCCTATGCCCAGGAGCACCGAGGCCCGTCGCCGCGGAACAGCGCGCGTTCGTTATCGCTAACCTTTATAGCGCGGCGAAACATTAGATGTGAAGGAGGCCCCGCGTGAGCGGGGCCAATTGGTAGCGATGCGGGGACTTGAACCCCGGACCTCACGATTATGAGTCGTGCGCTCTAACCGGCTGAGCTACATCGCCACGGCCGGCCCGGGCAGCGCCCGAGCCTTGCGATTATCGCCTATCGGTAGACCCCCTGCAACTTCCTGCCGCACGACCGGCCCGTGCACGAGTGGCCTGTTCAACGCCGCCGCACGCGGGGCCGCTGCTAACATCGCTTGATGCTTGAGCCGTCGCTCGATCTCTACGGCGAGACCTTCGACCGAGTCGACGGCCTGCTGCGCGAGCTGCTGGCCAAGAGCCGCGCACGCTACGCGATGATCATCGACCGCAAGGGCTTCGTGCTCGTCCATCAGCGGGCGCTGTGGGCGCCGAAACCCCCCTCTCTCGACTCCTTCGCTACCCTCATCGCCTCGAACTACTCTGCCAACCGCGCCATCGCGCAGCTCTTCGGCGAGGAGGGCTTCAAGGAGACGGTGCAGCAGGGCTCCGAGGTCGGCACCTACCTCGAGGAGCTCGGCGAGACGGCGTTGCTCGTAACCGTCTTCGATTCCAGCGCGCAGCTGGGTAGGGTCAAGATGGCGACCAAGCTCGCGGCGACGGAGATCCGCGCCGTGATCGAGTCGGCTGAGGAGCCGCCGCCAACGGTCGAGTTCGGCCAGGAGTGGACCGATTCCACCACGGCGCTGCTCGACGGGCTGTTCGGGACGAGGGAACGATGAGCACGATCAACTTCGCTATCCGGGAGATCAACTTCAAGATCGTCTACTACGGGCCCGGCCTCTCGGGCAAGACCACCAACCTGAAGCAGATCTACGAGCAGGTCCCGGCGGAGTCGAAGGGCGACATGGTGTCGCTCGCGACCGAGGACGAGCGCACGCTGTTCTTCGACTTCCTGCCGCTCGACCTCGGCAAGGTCAACGGCTTCAAGACTCGGTTCCACCTCTACACGGTGCCGGGACAGGTCTTCTACAACTCGTCGCGCAAGCTCATCCTCCGCGGCGTCGACGGCGTCGTGTTCGTGGCCGACTCCGGCCCGGACCGCCTGCGGGCCAACGCCGAGAGCCTTCGCAACCTCCGCGAGAACCTCCAGGAGTACAACCTGCGGCTGGGCGAGGTTCCCACCGTCGTGCAGGTCAACAAGCGCGACCTCCCCGACGCCCTGCCGATGGACATGCTGCAGGCGGTCCTCAACCCCGATGGAAAGCTGCAGGTGTTCGAGGCGGTCGCCGCGGAGTTCAAGGGCGTGTTCGAGCCGCTCCGCGCCGTCGCTACGATGGTCCTGGAGAAGCTCGCCCAGAAGGCCTGACCGAACGTATCCCGCAGCGCTCCGGGGGGCCAGGGAGCCCCAGTGGGAGCGTGATATCCTCGCGCCGATGAGGCGCACGCCCCTCCACGACAAGCATGCCGAGCTGGGCGCGCGGCTGGTCGAGTTCGCCGGTTACGAGATGCCCCTCCACTACCTCGGCGGCATCAACGAGGAGCACCTGGCCGTCCGGTCAGGCGCCGGCGTGTTCGACGTCTCGCACATGGGCGAGGTGCGGGTCACCGGTCGGGAGGCCGGCGCGTTCCTCGCGTTCGCCACCCTCAACGACCCCCTGAAGCTTCGCCTCGGGCGGGGGCAGTACAGCATGCTGCCCAACGAGCAGGGCGGCGTCATCGACGACCTGTTCGTCTACCGCGAGGGTGACGACGACTACCTGATCGTCGCGAACGCCGCCAACCGTGCCGCGGTCGTCGAGCACCTGCAGGGCTTGGCCGCCGGCCGGGACGTAAGGCTCGACGACGTCAGCGACGACTTCGCCCTGCTCGCGGTGCAGGGGCCCAGCGCCGCGCTGCTCCTCGACCGGCTCGTCGGCCCCGACCTAACCGAGGTCAAGCGCAACGCGACGCTCCGAGCGGAGGTCTCCGGCATCCCCGTGATGCTCAGCCGCACCGGCTACACGGGCGAGGACGGGTTCGAGGTCTTCGTCGGCCCGGGCGACGCCGAGGCGGTCTGGGAGGTGATCGTGCGCGCGGGCGCCACGCCGTGCGGGTTGGGTGCGCGCGACACCCTGAGGCTCGAGGCCGGCTTCCCCCTCTACGGCCACGAGCTCCGCGAGGACACCAACCCGCTGTGTACCGACTTCGCCTGGGTCGTGAAGGACAAGCCGTTCTACGGGCGCGAGGCGATGTGGGGCAAGGCGTGCAGCCAGCGGCTTGTAGGCATCCGGATGGTCGATCGCGCGATCCCGCGCCAGGGTTACAAGGTGCTCACCCGCGAACGCGAGGTGGTCGGCGAGGTGAGCTCGGGCACGCTCTCGCCCCTGACCCGCGAGAGCATCGGGTTCGCCTGGGTCGATTCGGCCAGCTCGGCGCCCGGGACCCGCCTGTGGGTCGAGGTGCGCGGCCGCCCGATGGCCGCGGTCGTGGTCAAGCCGCCCTTCCACCAAGCGTGACGGGCGGGCCCCGTCTTCAACTTCGCACGTTGCCTGAAGGAGCGATAAGGTGAACACGCCAGAAGACCTCCGCT
>JBIQIQ010000189.1:0-3559 GCA_044507975.1 Deinococcaceae bacterium | reverse complement strand
TCGCCGGCGCCGATGGCCGTGAGCAGCTCACGGCGCACCGGGTCGGAGAGCGCGGCTAGGACCGCGCCGGTCTCCTGGCTCGCCACCGCGTCATCATATTCCAATATTGGCATATGTCAAGCGGTCGCACCGAAGCCGCTAGGGAACGTCATCTTGGTTGGCTACAGTGGCGGCACTTCACAGGAGGGCTCCATGCACCCACGCCGCGCCGCTCGTACCTTCACCCTCTTCGCCACCCTCGCGGTCCTCGCCGTCGCCAGCGCCCAGCCCGCGTTGCCCGCCGCTCCCGGCCGGCTCGTAGACGTCGGCGGGCGCTCCCTGCACGTCCACTGCGTCGGCGAGGGGAGCCCCACCGTCGTGCTGGAGACGGGCCTCGGTGACGGCTCGATCAACTTCCGCTCTCTGCAGGGGCGCGTGGCCGCGTTCACGCGCGCGTGCGCCTACGACCGGGCCGGCTACGGGTGGTCGGACCCGGCGGACGGACCGCGCGACCTGAACGCCGTCGTCGCCGACCTCGAGGCGGCTCTCGCGGCGGCGGGTGAGCCGGGGCCGTACGTGCTGGCCGGCCACTCGCTCGGCGGCCTCTACGCCCTCGGCTTCGCGCGCGCCAACCCTGGCGACGTCGTCGGCGTCGTGCTGATCGACTCCTCGCACCCCCGCCAACTGCGCGACCTCGCCGAGGTGCCGGAGCTCCTCGAGGCGCAGGACCTCGAGATCGAAGGGATGGCGGCCGTCGTGAGCTTGGCGGAGAGCGGCGCGTTGCCTCCGAGCCTCGTGCGGCCGAACGCGCCCCCGGTGCTCTCGGCCCAGCTGCAGGACGTCTGGGCGCAGCTCTTCGTCCAGCCGGCCCAGCTCCGGGCCGCCGTGGCGGAGTACGCGGCCATCGAGGCGACGCTGGACCAGGCCGCCGGAGCGCTCGACGTCGGTGACGTCCCCGTGACCGTCCTCTCGCGCGGCGTCGGCGTGGAGGCGCAGCTGCCCGCGGAGGCGCTGGCGGCGCTCGGCCTCACCCCCGAGGTGCTCGGGCGCTCCGAGGAGATCTGGGGCGCGCTCCAGCAGGACCTGACCAGCGTCTCCACGGCCTCGAAGCGCGTCGTCGCGGAGCGGAGCCCCCACTACGTCTACTTCGAGCAGCCCGCGCTCGTGGTGGCGGCCATCCGCGAGCTGGTCACGAGGGCGCGCTAGGGCCGTGTTCCAAGGCCGCCGCGTCCTCACGGTGCTCAACCCCACGAGCGGGGCGCGCCTCGGGGAGGGCCTGGCGGAGGGCCTCCAACGCACCCTCGAGGACCTCGGCGCCGCCGGGTGCGAGGTGCGTGTGACGCAGGGCCCTGGCGACGCTCGGTCGTGGGCGTCGGCGGCGCCCGGCGAAGGCTTCGACCTCGTGGTGGCCGGCGGAGGCGACGGCACCGTGACCGCCGTCGCCCACGGGCTCTTCGACGCCGGGTCGGACGTGCCGATCGCGATCCTCCCGCTCGGGACCGGCAACGGCCTAGCCCGGGTGCTGGGTCTTCCCCTGGAGCCCGACGCGGCGCTCGAGGCCCTCGCGGCGGGGCGGCCGGTCAGCTTCGACGTCATCGAGGTCCCGTCGCACGGTCTCGTGTCCCTGCTCTTCTGTGGAGCCGGGCTGGACGCGCTGATCAACGAGAAGGCCGACCGGGAGGCGAAGGACCGCCTCGGCTTCCTCGCTTACGTCCAGGCCGCTCTCGCGACGTCGCGAGAGCTGAGCCGCAGCGACCTCAAGTTGACGATCGACGGCCGGACCGTCCGTACGCGCGGGCACACCGTCATCGCCTTCAACGCCACTCGGCTCGAGCTCTTGGGCCTGACCGTAGGCCCGGATTCGCATCCTCACGACGGCCGCATGGACGTGGCGCTGATGCGCACGCCTGGCGCCATGGCCGTGCTGCGCAAGGCGCTGCGGCTGCTGGACAGGAACGCCAGTCGCTCCGAGCTCTCCGAAGCGACGACGCTGCGCGTGGAGGCCAGACCGCCGCTGCCCGTGCAGGTGGACGGCGACCCGGTCGGCGACACGCCGCTCGAGCTCCGGGTGGCGCCGGCGGCCGTCCGCTTCGTGGCTCCGCCCGAGTACGAGGGCGGGGCGAGCGACGGCTAGGCCTCGCTCCGCTATCGTTCTGGCAGCGTCCGAGGGGCGACCGGAGGCAGACGTGAGCCAAGCGCAGGCCGAGAACGACCGACGGATCGACTACGTCGAGCTGACCGAGTCCGACATCGGGGCCGCCAAGCGGTTCTACGGCGAGGTGTTCGGCTGGGAGTTCACCGACTACGGCCCCGACTACTGCGAGTTCCGAGACGGCCGGCTCACCGGCGGCTTCACGAAGGGGAACGCCTCAGGATCCGGCGGGCCGCTCGTGATCATCTACGCCGTCGACCTGGAAGGCGTTCAGGACGCCGTGCGCGCGGCTGGAGGCGAGGTCGTCGAGCCGATCTTCGCCTTCCCGGGCGGCCGGCGCTTCCACTTCCGGGACCCGGGCGGCAACGTGCTGGGGGTGTGGTCGGACGCCTGACCACCCGGCCCCGCTCAGGTCCGCAGGCGGACGATCTCGCGGCGCGTGTGGTCGTCGATGTACTGGAACCACTCCACGATCGTCAGCGGTCCGAGGTCGTTGTGACCCACCATGGCGCGCTCGTCCGCGCCCTCCTCCGACAGGCTGCGCGCCAGCGCGATCGACTCCTGCCGCGCGCGGGCGAACGCGTTCTGGAGGTCCTCGAGAGCCGCCCCCTCGGGGAGGCGGTAGGGGTGGTACGGCCCGAGCGAGGTGGGAGGGTCCCGCCACTGCTTCACGCGCTCGAGGCTCCAGCGCTCGATGCCCACCCAGTGGTTGATGGCCTCGCGGTTGCCGGGGGTGTCCTTGGCCGCCAGGATGCGCGGCATCAGGTCGTCCCGGGACGCCGCTAGCTGGTCGGCGAGCTGCTGGAGGCTCTTGCCCCGAGCCGCCCGCCTCACCCGGGGCCGCAGCGCGGCGCCGATGAGCCTCTGCAACAGCTTCACGTCACCGGCTACTGTATGGCACTCTGGGCGCCGACACCTCGCGGTGCTCCCATGCACGGAGGGTGGATCTTGAGGACGGTCTACTACACGGCCACGAGCCTGGACGGCTTCATAGCCACCGAGGAGGACTCTCTCGAGTGGCTGCTGCAGTTCGGTGACGAGGACCCCAGCTACCAGGAGTTCATCGAGCGGATCGGCGCGGTGGCGATGGGCAAGTCGACGTACCTGTGGCTGATCAACCACCACCGCGCCACCCGGGGTGCCGAGCCGTTCGAGTGGCCGTACCGCCAGCCCTCGTGGGTCTTCAGCTCCACCGCGCTCGAGAGGCCAGCCTCGGGCGACTTGCGCTTCGTGCGCGGCGACGTGCGACCGGTGCACGAGGAGATCGCGCAGGCGACGGCGGGCAAGGACCTGTGGGTCGTGGGCGGAGGCGACCTCGTCGGGCAGTTCGCCGACCACGGGCTGCTCGACGAGGTCATCGCCACGATCGCGCCGGTCACCCTCGGCTCAGGCAAGCCCCTGCTGCCGCGGCGCATCGCCACGCCTCCG
>JBIQIQ010000188.1:0-3595 GCA_044507975.1 Deinococcaceae bacterium | reverse complement strand
GCCCCGGCCGCCAAGGCAGCCTCGGCCACGGAAGCGTGGAACGGGTGGGGCGTGAGCACGGAGACGACGTCGGGCCTCACCTCCGCCAGCAGCGCGTCGACGTCGCCGTAGAAGGGCGCCCCGGTGCGCTCGGCCAGGCGGCCGGCCTTGCCCTCGTCGAGGTCGCACACCGCGGCTACGACGGCTCCCTCGGTCGACCCGATGGCTTCGAAGTGCTGCCCGGCGATGTTGGCGCCCGCGCCCACGAGAGCGAAGCGCAGGGGTGGGTAGGAGTCCATGCTGGCGCGATGGTAACGGCACCGAGCCTCAGGGACGGGTTAAGGCCGCACCGGTCGAATCGTGTTACCTTCGGACTTCAACCAACCGGAACGAAGGGAGCAGGACGTGAAACGACTTCTCCGTACTACCCTCGCGGCCCTGGCGATGCTCGGGATCGTCGCCATGGGCGCAGCGCAGGACTACCCTTGGCAGCCCGATCGGCCCATCAACATCATCGTGCCCTGGGCCGCCGGCGGCTCGACCGACCAGGTCGTCCGCGTCATGGCGGGTGAGATCGAGGAGGCGCTGGGCGTCAGCGTCGTCGTCGTCAACCAGCCGGGCGCCTCGGGCTCCATCGGCACGGCCAACGCCATGAACGCCCCGCTCGACGGCTACACCTGGGGCTCCGGCGCCGTGCGCGACCTGGGCACCTACGCCGTGCTCGACATGCTCGACACCAGCATCGACGACTGGCACCTGTTCTTCGGCGTCTCCAACACGGGCGTCATCGCGGTGAACGCGAACACCCCCTACCAGACGTTCGACGACCTCCTCACCGCCATGCAGGAGCGCCCTGGCCAGGTCTCCGTCGCCACCGCGGGCCTCTCTTCGGCCGGGCACACGGTCATCGAGGCCATCGCCGGCGCCACGGGCATCACCTACCGCCACATCCCGTACGACGGTGGCAACCCCGCCGTGATCGCGACCGTCGGCGGCGAAGCCGAGGTCGTCACGCAGCTCGCGGTCGAGGAAGCCGAGATGATCCGCGCCGGCCGGCTCCGCCCGCTGGCGGCGTTCGCCGAGCAGCCGCTCGTGCTCGAGGGCGTCGGCGAGATCCCGCCGATCACCGACTGGATCCCCGAGCTGCGCGTCCCGTCCAACTACTTCGGGATCTGGATCCCCAAGGGCGCTCCAGAAGAGGTCGTCGAGACCATGAACATGGTCTGGGCCGACGTCATGGAGAACTCCGAGGCTCTGAGGGCCTACGCCCAGGAGCGCGGCGCGCTCTTCGACCCGATGGCCGGCGACGAGGCCTACGAGACCGCCATCCCCTCCGCTGCCCACCAGGCCTACACGCTCTGGGACGCAGACAAGGCCCCCAACGACCCCGCCACCATGGGTTACGAGAGGCCGTAACGCCCTGACGCCAACGCTCCCTCTGCCTCCTGGACGGGGCGGAGGGAGCGCTATCTTGGACCCAAACGATGCCGCGTTCTGACCTGCCAGCCTCCATCGGCCTCATCCTCTTCGGCGCCTTCGTGCTCTACGAGTCGTGGAACATGCCGCGCTTCGAGCGCATCGGCGGCACGATCCACTCGGCCCCCGGGCTCGTGCCCGGCGCGCTGGGCGCGATCATCGCCCTGCTCGGCGTCGTGATGCTCGCCCGCTACCTGGCTGCCGGCGCGGCAGCCCGCTCGGCGGCCGTGCTCGCGCCGTCCCCAGAGGCCGGCTCCGGCAGCGTCGGCGTCCCGCCGGAGGCGGCCGAGGCCGCGGCCGAGGCGCAGCCCGCCCAGGTGGAGGAGCACCCCGGTCCGACACGCCTGCTGCTGACTCTGGGCCTGAGCGTCCTCTTCGCCGCGGGCATGGTCGGCCGCATGCCCTTCTGGCTCGCGACCTTCTTGTTCGTCCTGGCGTTCATCGTCGTGTTCGAGTGGCGCTCGTACACCGGGCGCCAGAGCACCGTGCGCGGTCTCCTCTTCGCCTTCGGGATCGCGGCGCTCACGGCGTACGCGGTGCCTTTCGTCTTCGAGCGCGTCTTCCTCGTGAGGCTGCCGTGACCGGAAATCTCCCGTGCTAGACGGCGTCGGCTACTTCTTCGAGGGCATCCTCGGCTTCCTGACGCCGGTATCTCTCTTCAACGTCCTGTGGGCCACGCTCCTGGGCATCATCGTCGGGATGCTGCCCGGCCTCACCGCGACGCTGGGCGTGGCGCTCCTGACGACCCTCACGTTCTCCATGCCGTCCGACCAGGCCATCCTGGTCCTGATCTGCATGTACGTCGGCGCGATCTACGGCGGCAGCCGCAGCGCGATACTGCTCAACATCCCCGGCACGCCCGCCAGCGCGGCCACCGTCCTCGACGGCCACCCCCTGGCCCGCCGTGGCGAGGCGGGCAAGGCGATGGGCATCGCCACGGCGGGCTCGTTCCTCGGCAGCTTCATCGGCATGATCCTGCTGGCGACGATCGCGCCGTTCCTCGCCGAGGCGGCGCTGCGCTTCCAGTCGTTCGAGTTCTTCTGGCTGGCGATCTTCGGCATCATCATCGCCGGCCGCCTCACCGCCCTCGACGACCCGCTCAAGGGCTGGATCGCCGGCTTCATCGGCCTGCTCATCGCGATGGTCGGGCAGGAGGGCATCTACTCCTACGCCCGCTTCGGCTACGGCAACACCGACCTGGCGGGCGGCTTCGGGCTCCTGCCGGTGCTGGTCGGCATGTTCGGGTTCACCGAGATCCTCTTCGTCATGCGGCAGCCGACGGCCCGGCTGATCCGGAGCACGGTGGACTCCGTGGTCCCCAAGGTCCGCGAGGTCTTCCGCTACTGGCAGACGATCATCCGCTCGGGCGTGATCGGCACCCTGATGGGGTTGATCCCCGGTGTGGGCGAGGACATGGGCGCATGGGTCTCGTACGCCTCCGCCCGCGGCTCATCGAAGGAGAAGGACAAGTTCGGCAAGGGGTCCGTCGAGGGCCTGATGGCCGCAGAGACCGGCAACAACGCGGCCGTGCCGGGGGCCCTCATCCCCGTGCTCACGCTCGCGGTCCCGGGATCCGCGCCTGCGGCCGTGCTGCTGGCGGCGCTGTTCATCCACGGCATCCGCCCCGGGCCGCTCATCATGATCGAGGCGCCGGCGTTCGTCTTCGAGGTGACCGCCATGGTCTTCCTCGCCACCGTGGCGATGCTCGTGCTGGGTCTGGCGCTCACCAAGCCGCTCCTCACCGTCCTGCGCGTGCCCTACTCGCGGCTGATGCCGATCATCATGGTGCTCTGCACGGTGGGCGCGTTCGCCATCGCCAGCCGCACCTTCGACATCTGGGTCATGCTCGCCTTCGGGGTCATCGGCTACGTGCTGCGGGCGCTGGGGTTCCCGCTCGCGCCGCTGATCCTCGGCGTCGTCCTGGGGCCCATCCTCGACTCCAACCTTCGGCGCGGCCTCGTCGTCTCCGGCGGGTCGCTCGAGCCGTTCTTCACGCGGCCCATCAGCGCCGTGCTGTGGGTGACGATCCTCATCACGGTGCTGCTCGGCGTGCCCGTCGTGCAGAGGGCCCTCGCCAGGTCGTTGCGTCGCAAGCCAGCGCCGGATGCCTGAGCGCGCCGGCAGGCTGCCTTTCACGCTC
>JBIQIQ010000187.1:0-3623 GCA_044507975.1 Deinococcaceae bacterium | reverse complement strand
TCTACTCGTACGAGTGCCTCAACCACCGCGGCATGAGCGGGGTCGTTACCGTGCGGTAGCGGTCCGTCGCGGCCGCTCCGGCGGCGCTGCTGGCGTCGGGCGAGAGGGGAAGACCCATGAGACGCCATGTAGCGATAGTGACGGGCGCGAGCCGTGGTCTCGGCCGCGCCATCGGCATCGAGCTCGCCAGGCGCGGCGTCGCGGTCGCGCTCGCTGCCAGGCGGGAGGAGGACTGCCGCCCGGTGGCCGAGGAGATAGCCGCCGCCGGCGGCGCCGCGAGCGCGCACCGCTGCGACGTGTCCCGGGCCGACGAGGTGAAGGCGCTCGTCTCTGCCGTCGTGGCCGCTCACGGCCAGGTTGACATCCTGGTCAACAACGCCGGCGTCATCGAGCCCATCGGGCGCATCGGCGCGTGCGACGAAGGCGCGTGGAGGCGGAACCTCGAGGTGAACGTCTGCGGGCCGTTCTACGCGGTGCAGGCCGTGTTGCCTCACATGGCGGCGAACGGCGGCGGCACGATCGTGAGCATCAGCTCGGGAGCCGCGCACGCGCCCGTGGAGGGCTGGAGCGCCTACTGCGCATCGAAGGCTGCCCTCGCGATGCTCACTCGCTCCATCGCGTCCGAGCTCGCCGGGCAGGGGGTCCTCTGCTACGGCCTCCAGCCCGGCGTCGTCGACACCGACATGCAGGCGACGATCCGCGCCTCCGGGGTGAACGAGGTCAGCCGCCTCCGGCGTGACCAGCTCGCGCCTCCCGAGGTGCCGGCGAGGCTCGTCGCCCTGCTCTGCCTCGGTGCCCCGGCCGACTTGAACGGACAGGATGTCTCGATACGCGACCCCGAGGCGGTCGCGCGCATCGAGGCGGCGGGGAGGCTTGCGGGCGTCGCGTCCTGAGGTCATCGTGGACCACGCCCGCGTGTTCCTAGACGAGGGCCGCGCGCCCTTCAACCCGTATGACGCATCGGGGCGCCCGCCTGGTCAGCGGAAGGTGGTCTCCCAGGTCAGCGACATCGTGTCCGTGGCCTGGCCGCTGCGCTCCCGCGTGGCCTCCATGGGGTTGCCGAAGGGGTCGTGCGCCGTGATGGCGGTCAGGGTCTCGAGGGCGGCGGTGGTCATCGCCGTCCTCACGTTGTGGCGGTCTGCCTCACCCGTGAGGGACTGCTGCCAGGAGCCCGAGTCGTCGGCGGTGGAGAAGGTTAAGCGGCTCGAGCCGTCGTCTCGGAACTCGTAGACCTGCCTGAGCGGACTGGGCTCGAGCTGCTCGAGGGTGAGCACGTCGCCGGCCGCGTCGTAGGTGTAGCGCAGCCTCTGCGTGTCGGACGTGATATCCAGGGAGTCGCCCTCCCAGCTCAGGAGCAGCAGGTTCGCCTGGCGGCCCCCGAACTCGATGACGCTGGGCAGTCCGTCCTCGCCGTAGGCCCAGGTGCTCGTGTAGCTGAACTCGTTGCTCCCGGCGTAGACGACCCATTCGGTGCTGGCGAGCCGCCCGCGCTCGTCGAAGCGCCAGACGCGGCGCTCGGTGACGTTCCCGTCCGCTGTCGTGGTCCGGACCACCTCGGCGACGTCGCCATCGAACCGGGGCGTCTCCTCGACGACCGGCGGGACGCCTACCCTCAGGAGCCTGTCCGCGAAGCGGTCCTCCGCGATGCCGGGGCCCTGGGCGGAGGCGGAGAGCGCCCACGTGCAGAGCAGCGAGAGGGCGAGCACCCGCCAGGGCAACGGGTGGCGGCGAGCGCCGGCCATCTCAGCGAAGGCGAGTAGGGGGCTGGAAGGTACGGAGCTGGAGGATGTGAAGCGGGACGGCGGCATGGTGCCTCCTAGAGCGTGGAGTGGGCCCCCAACGTATGTGGCCGAGGCATAAATCGCGGTTAAAGGCCTCGACATGACCGCTCCCACGTCGCGGCGGATCCCAGCCTACGGTCCTCGAGCGACGGCCACGAGTGAGCGCTTAAGCGCGCTTTAGCCGGAAGCCGCTTAGGTTCCGGCATGAGACCACGCTTCGTCGCAACGCGACCCGTCCTCCGCGCCGCCGTGCTCGCCTCGCTCCTGCTCGCCTCCGCCTGTGGCGGTCCGGCCGGCCCCGATGGGGAGGAAGACCCGCCGCCCGGCGGGCAAGGCGTCTCCGCCGTTGCCGCAGGCTCCAGCTTCTCCGTCGCGCTCATGGACGACGGCACCGTGTACGCCTGGGGTCTGAACAGCTCGGGCCAGCTGGGCAACGGCGGCCTCGGAGACGCCTCGCGTCCCGTCAGGGTGGTCGGTCTCGAGGGTGTCTCGCAGATCGCAGCGGGCCTCAGGCACGTGCTGGCGCTCGACACGAGCGGCCAGGTCTGGGCCTGGGGGCACAACAACCGTGGCCAGATCGGCCTCGGGTGGCCCGGACCGACGCTCGAGACCCAGGAGTACCGCCAGCCGGTCGACGTGGGGTTGTCGAGCATCGTCGCGGTGGTCGCGCGTGGTGACTCGTCGTACGCGCTCGACGCGTCCGGCACCGTGTGGGCGTGGGGCAACAACTCCTACTACGAGCTGGGCGACGGCACCAACCAGAGCCGAGGGGAGCCGGCTGCCATCGCCTTCCCGGAAGGCGTGGTGATCGAAGCCCTGTTCGCCGGCGTGAGGCATGCGCGGGCGATCGACTCGGACGGCGGGGTCTGGATCTGGGGTGACGACGCCTTCAACCTCGGGAACGGATCGGCCGCCCATATCGGCCTGCCCACCAAGGCGGACCCGGCCAGCGCGCTGGGCCTGCTCGGCTCCGCGGAGTTCTCCGCCAGCGGCGGCCACGTCCTGGCGATCGGTCCTGGCGGGGAGCTGCACGGTTGGGGCAGCAACTCCGCCGGCGAGCTCGCCATGCCGGGGACCACGTCCAGCGTCGGCGTCCCCACGCCCGTACCCGACGCCCCCACACCGGTCTCGAGCGTCGCTGCCGGCGGCAGCTTCTCGGTCGCGGTGAGCGAGGGAGCCGTCTACACGTGGGGCACGAGCTACTTCGGCGAGCTCGGTGACGGCACGAGCGACGGCGCCACGCGGCGCCAGCCCGCGAGCCTCGAGGGCCTGACCAACGTGACGGCCGTGGCGGCGGCCCCCCTGCGGAACCCCAGCTTCGGCAGGCACGTCCTGGCCCTGACCGCTGACGGCGACATCTACGCCTGGGGTTTCAACAGGTCCGGCGAGCTCGGCAAGGGCGACGAGGTCGACGCGCTCGAGCCCGTGCTCGTGAGGTTCGAGTAGCTTGGCGTCGGCTCGGCCGCCCACGCCGAAGCGGCCGCGGCTCTCGGCAGCCTCGCCACCTTTGGAGGTGAGGTGATCATCGAGAGGAACAATCGCCAGGTAGCCAAGCTGATCGGTGGGCCACCACAGCAGACGGCGCTGGAGGCGATGGCCGATCTCTACAGGACGATCCCGCCGGGGGCGTCCGAGTCCTGGGAGCAGGACGGGGTCGACGCCATCGGTGGGGAGTTCCTGTATGGGGGTGTCCGCGATCCATGGGCTTCGTGATCGACACCTGCGTCTGGATCGATGTGGAGCAGGGGAGGCTCGCGCCGGCCGACGTAGCGGCGATGGCTGGCGATGCCCCTGTCTACATCTCACCGGTGACGATCGCGGAACTGACGCTGGGAGCTGAGC
>JBIQIQ010000186.1:0-3641 GCA_044507975.1 Deinococcaceae bacterium | reverse complement strand
GCGGCCTCGCCGTCCTCGATGCGGCGCGCGAGGTCGATCTCCTCCTCGAGCGTGAGCAGCTTGACCCTGCCGATCTCCTGCAGGTACTGCCGCACCGGGTCGTTCGTCTTGACCCGGGCGTCGGCCATCGCCTCGGCACGGGCCTCCATCTCCTCGCGGTCGAGCTCCTCGCCCTCCTCGCCGAGCTCGTCCTCGTCGATCTCGTCCTCGTCGATGATCTCGTCCTCGGCCAGGTCGGCGACGAGTACGCCGCGCTTCTCGAGAGCCTCCATGAGCTCCTCGAAGTTCTGCTCCTCCGGGTCGAGGTCGAGGCTCTCGACGGCGCGCCGGAACGCGTCGCTGATCTCCTCGGTGTCGAGCGAGCCCTGCTCCTTGCCGCGCTCGAACAGTGCCTGGATCGGCTCCGTCGTGAGCCAAGCAGCCCCGCCGGCAGGCGCATCGCTCTTGGCGCCGCCGTCGGCGGCGGCGTCGGGCTCTGCCCGGCCCTTCTTGTTGGCGCTGGCTTGCTTCGCGGCCTTGGCAGCCTTGCCTTCTGCGGCCTTGGCGGCCGGCTTCTTGCCCTTGCCGCCCTCGCCGTCGGCCTTCTCGGCCTTGGCACTGGCCTTCTTCGCAGGCTTCGCGCTCTCGGCAGCAGGCTTCTTGGCCTTCGCCTTGGCGCCCTTCGCGGCTCCGGCTCCGCCGGACGCCGCCTCGGCCGGGGCCATGAGGACCTGCTCTACATGCGTCTCTTCGGACTTCGCCACTCTGTCTCCTCTACCACTGACGCGAGCGCCCACCCGCCCGCCAAGACTGCATACACGGAAACCGGAGCGCACCCGGCATGCCCGGGCCGCGCGTTCTGGTTCTGGCGCTTGCTCCAGTGGGTTCTCACGGAAGCGGCGAAGGGCCTGGCCCTGGGAAGCGCGCAAAGAGAGATATTAGCACGCCAGCAGGCAACAACCGAGTACTTGAGCTACCCGCCGCCTCTCGGTCGCTTCTCGGTTGATAGGGACATTTGTCCTGATATACGATGTATCGAAGCGGAACCATTCCGGGGGCGAGCCCCATCGCGAACCGCACACTAATCGGTGGCCCCCTCCCGCCACTAGAGCTGCCTACCTTCAGCCCTAGGTTGGGAACTTCTACGCCACCCCTGGAGGCCCGAAACTGTGAAGAAGTATCCGCATGCGCTCATCGTCTCGCTTCTAGCAACATTCGCCGTCGTTGCTGGCAGCGTGCTGGCCCAGGCTGGAGACGCGACGGTGAGACTGGCGACCGACGCCCGCTGGGGCGAGCACCTGATCGGCGCCGACGGCCACTCCCTATACCTCTACGTCCTCGACGAGGACGGCGAGATCGCCTGCGTCGACGCCTGCACGAACAACTGGCCGCCTCTCACCGTCGAACCCGGCTCGGAGCCGACGGTGGGAGAGGGCCTCGACTCGGCGCTCTTGGGCACCGTCGAGCGCGCAGACGGCACGCTCCAGGTGACCTACGGCGGCCACCCGCTGTACGCCTTCCGCCGCGACACGGAGCCCGGTCACACGCGCGGCCAGCGGCTGGGCGAACAGTTCTTCCTCGTGTCCGCCGCCGGCGAGGCCGTCACGGAGGAGATCGAGGAAGACGCTGTCACCCTCCCGGAAGAGGAGATGGCGGCGCTCGTGCAGGCTGGTCAGCTCGTGTTCAACACCCATTGCGCCGTGTGCCACGGCAATGAAGGTCAGGGGGGCGTCGGGCCCCGCTTCGCCGGCAACGGCCAGCTCGCCGACAAGAACTACGTCGTCGGGATGGTGCTCAACGGTTTCATCGACCACGGCATGCCACCGTTCCGTGGCGTCCTAGACGACCAGCAGATCTCTGGCGTCACTACTTTCATCCGGAACTCCTGGGGCAACGAGTTCGGACCCGTGCTGGAAGAGGAGGTGGCCGGGCAACGCTGAGCCCCGGGATGCGGCGGTGGCGGATCCGGGCCGCCACCGCCTGGCTGAGCCGGAACCCGGATACCCGAGGATGGAAGGGGTTTCATCACGATGCAGAATCGTCTTATGAGCGCATGGCGCAGGGCCTGCCTGAGTGTAGCGACACTCGGCTTGGTCGGGGGAGCGCTGGCCAATGCCGACGTGCTCCAGGTCTTGCAGAACCCTGGGCAGGTCCCGATGGCCAACGTCAACTACGAGGGCCAGAACTTCAGCCCGCTGGACCGCATCAACACGTTCAACGTGCGCAACCTGCAAGTCAAGTGGACCTTCCAGCTCGGCGTGACCGACTCGCTGGAGGCGCCGCCTCTCGTCGTCGGCAACACGATGTACGTGCTCACGCCCAAGCCCAACACGGTGTACGCCATCGACCTGGTCGACCCCGGCGTGCTCAAGTGGTCGTTCCGGCCCGAGATGCCCGGACTCGAGCAGGCCACCGCTTGCTGCGGCGCGCAGTCGCGCGGCCTCAGTTACGCCGACGGCAAGATCGTGTTCAACACGCTCGATGGACAGCTCTTCGCTCTCGATGCCAGCACCGGCGAGGTCGTGTGGCACAACGACTCGGTCGTGGACCTCAGCATCAGCGAGACGACGACGAACGCCCCCCTCATCGTCGATGACAACGTCATCATCGGCAACGAAGGTGGCGAGCGCGGCGTGCGTGGCTGGGTCGCAGCTTTCGACCTGAACTCGGGCGAGCAGCGGTGGAAGTACTTCAGCACCGGCCCGAACGACGACATGGGCATCGGCGAGCGCTTCCAGCCGTTCTACGCGGCCGACCAAGTCGAGGAGCCGGGTGTCAGCACCTGGTTCGGCGACTCCTGGCAGCTGGGCGCCGGCACGGCATGGGGCTACTTCACGTACGACCCGATGTCGAACCTCTTCTACTACGGCACCTCGAACTGCGGTCCGTGGAACCCTGACTACCGTCGCGACCCCGCCACCGCGCCCGGCCTCGACGAGTACCCGAACAAGTACTGCGCTTCGCTCATCGCGCGTGACGCGACCACCGGCGAGATGGTCTGGGCCTACTCGCATACCCCGCAGGACCCCTGGGACTTCGACGAGCCCGGGCAGAACATCCTCGCCGACATCACCCTCGACGGCGAGCTGCGTCACGTCATCGTCAAGCCGGCCAGGAACGGGATCTTCTACGTCTTCGACCGCCTCACCGGCGAGATCCTGAACGAGCCGGTCGCCTACACGCCCGTAACCTGGGCCGACGGCGTCGACCGCGAGACCGGCATCCCGATCTGGAACGAGCAGGCTCTCTTCTACACCGACGTGCCCTCCGAGGGCCTCGTCTGCCCGCTCATCGCCGGCAACAACTGGTACAACGACGCCTACTCCCCCGTCACCGGCCTCGTCTACTTCCAGAGCGAGAACCGCTGCGCCAGGTTCGTCGGCGTAGAGGGCGAGTACGTGCCTGGCGAGAGCTACAACCTCACGCAGCGCACCGACACGCAGACCGGCCCCGGCGGTATCGAAGGCGAGCTGCAGGCCTGGGACCCCGTTCGCAACGAGCGGGTCTGGAGCCTCCCGGCCAGCGTCGGCCGTGACAACAAGCCGGTCATGGTGACCGCGGGCAACCTCGTCTTCGGCGGCACCGACGCCGGCCAGTTCCGCGCCGTCGACGCGCGCAACGGCGAGGTCGTCTGGACCTTCCGCACGGGCGGCGACTTCCGC
>JBIQIQ010000018.1:8937-25962 GCA_044507975.1 Deinococcaceae bacterium | reverse complement strand
TGCAGGGCGCGCTCTATGCGCTGCGCACCGTGGTCCTGCCCTTCATCTGGATCTTCAACCCGCAGCTGCTGCTGATCGACGTGGACGGCTGGTGGGAACTGCTCAGCGTCGTGGTCGCCTGCACGGTGGCCATGCTGGTGTTCGCGGCCTCCGGGCACGCCGCTGGCCTGGGCGTCGGGCTGGGCGTCGTCTACTTCGCTCTCGCGACCAGCAACGTCCCTCACGACACTCTCCTTCACAAGGCCGTCCCATCCGCGCGGCGCTCGGCGATGCTCAGCGTCCACTCGCTGGTGTTCTCGCTCGGCATAGCCGTCGCCTCCGGGCCGCTCGGCTGGCTCGCCACCGCCACTTCGCCGCGCCTGGCGCTGTGGGCGGCAGCCACCGTTACGGTCCTGGCGTGCGGGTCCTACGCCGCCATCGCGCGCCTCCAGAGGGCGGGAGCCCGGGACGCAGCGACCGCCGCGCTCGGCGAGCCCGCGGCCTACGACGCCCTGCCGGACGGGGTCCTGCTCGACGACCTCGTGCCCGGTCCCCTGGACGGGCCTGTCGACGGGCCGGTGTTGAGGTGAGCGAGCCGGTGGAGGCAGGACTCGAGCCACGGCTGAGGCTGGCTTTGGAAGCCTTCGGCCTCAAGGACGTCGAGCGCGCAGGCTGGGTGCTGCGCGGGGTGCGGCGGCCGGAGTCGGTGGCCGACCACAGCTTCGGCACTGCCCTCCTGTGCCTGCTCTTCGCCGGAGACGCGGGCGTCGATCCGTCCCGCTCGGTGCAGGTAGCCCTCGTCCACGACCTCGCCGAGACCGTGGTCGGCGACGTCGCCGCGCGGGCCGACGCTTCCGACCGCTCCGTCAGCGAGGCCGAGAAGGCTGCCGCCGAGCGAGGTGCCATGGCGCGACTGGTGCCGGCGGAGGCCGCGGGCGTCGGGGAGCTGTGGCTCGAGTACGAGCAGCGCGCCACGCCCGAGGCGCGCTTCGTGCGGGACATGAACCTCGTGGACATGTGCCTGCAGGCGCTGCGCTACGAGCGCGACCGCCGCTACGATCCGGCACGGCCCATCGACTCCAGCGGGGGGTACGTCCACCTCGACGAGTTCTTCGCCAGCGCCGAGCCTCGCCTCGCCACCGACGTCGGGCGCGACCTGTTCGACGCGGTCCGGCGGGGGTACATGGCGCTGCGGAACGGGTGAGTTCCGTAGGGGACGCGCGTCCCAGGCCCCACTCACCTGCCGCTGGCTAACATGTGACCGTACGAAACGGCCCCGACCGAGGGCCTGAAGGAGGCAGGATGCTTAGGAGACTGCTGCTGGTGGGCACCGCGCTGCTGCTCACCGTCGCTTCGGCGCAAGACCTCGTCGTCTACACGAGCGTGGACGAGGAGAACGCTCGCAAGATCCTCGATGCCTTCACCGCTGACACGGGCGTCGCCGTCCAGATGGTGTTCCTGTCGTCTGGACCCGCGCTGTCGCGCATCGAGGCCGAGAGCGCCCGCCCGCAGGCCGACGTCTGGTTCGGCGCCCCCAGCGAGAACCACATCGTCGCCAAGGAGCGCGGCCTCACTCAGGCCTACCAGGTCCAGGAAGCCGCGGCGCTTCCCGACGAGTTCAAGGACGCCGAAGGCTACTGGCACGCGATCTACATGAACCCGATGGCGGTCGGGGTGCGCACCGACTCGCTCGCGGCGCGCGGCGCCGAGGTCCCGACCACCTGGCAGGACCTCCTCGACCCGCAGTACCGCGGCCTGATCCAGATGCCCTCGCCTCAGGCCTCCGGCACGGCCTACAACCTCATCCTGACCCTGCGGGAGGTCATGGGCGAGGACGCCGCCTTCGACTACATGCGCCAGCTGGGCGAGAACGTGCAGACCTACACGCAGTCGGGCACCGCGCCCTCCGGCGCCCTGGGCGTCGGCGAGACCGTCGTCGCCATCCAGTTCTCCCCCGGGTTCCTGCGCCTGATCGACGAGGGTTTCCCGGTCGAGATCGTCTTCCCCGCGGAGGGCGTCGGCTACGAGGTCGCCGCCATGTCCATCCTGCAGGGGGCGCGCAACCTCGAGAACGCTCGCGCCCTGGCCGACTGGATGACCTCGGCCGCGGGTCAGCACGCTCTGTCGGAGCAGCAGACGTACTTCATGCCCGTGAGGCCGGACGTGAGCGCCGGCGAAGGCGTTCCCTCTCTCGACGAGATCGAGCTCGTGAGCTTCGACCCGCAGGAGGCGGCCTCCGAGCGCCAGCGCCTCATCGACCGCTGGGTCGAGGAGGTCCTGGGCCAGTGACGACCGCCGCTAGGCGCTGAGGCATGAGGAGGGCCGTTCGGGAGCTCAGGCTCCTCGCCCGCGATCCGCTGCTGCTGGTGCTGGTCGCGGTGATCATGGCGGCCCTCCTCGTCTTCGTCCTCTACCCCGTGGCGCTCGTGCTGCGGGAGAGCCTCAGGACCGACGGCGGCCTCGGCCTCGACAACTACCAGCTGCTCGCGCAGCGCCGCCTCTACCGCAACGCGCTGCGCAACAGCCTGGGAGTCGCCACCCTCGTCGGCACGCTGAGCGTCGTGTTCGGTTACCTGATCGCGTTCACTCTCGCGCGCACGGGCGTTCCCCTCAAGCGGGCCCTGCACAACCTGACGATCCTCCCGATCGTCTCGCCCCCGTTCTCCGGCGCGATCTCGATCCTGTTCCTCTTCGGGTTCAACGGGCTGGTGACCAGGCACCTGCTGGGCCTGCAGGACTTCAGCATCTACGGCTTCTGGGGTGTCGTAGCCTCGCAGGTCTTCACGTTCACGCCCATCGCGTACCTCAACCTCAGGGGCGTGCTGGCCGGGATCAACCCGACCCTGGAGGACGCGGCGATGAACGTCGGCGCCTCGCGGTGGCAGGTGTTCCGCCGCGTGGTCCTGCCCCTCTCTCTGCCGGGCGTGGCTAGCGCCTTCCTCGTCGTGTTCATCGAGTCGATGGCCGACTTCGGCAACCCCCTCGTCCTGGCTGGCGCCTCGTTCCCGATGCTGGCGCCGCAGGCCTTCCTCGAGATCACCGGGTCGTTCAACCTGCCGCGCGGCGCGATGCTCGCGGCCGTCCTTCTGGTCCCCTCGTTGACGGCGTTCGCGATCCAGCGCTACTACATCAACAAGCGCCAGTACGTCACCGTCACCGGCAAGCCGACGGCCTCGACGACCAAGGCCGTCAGCGACGCCGGGAAGTGGCTGCTCTACTCCTTCGTGGTCCTCTTCGCCGTCGTCGTGATCGCGTTCTACGCCGTGATCCTCATGGGCGCCATCACGGCCGTGTGGGGCTTCGACTACACCCTGACCCTGCGGCACTTCCGGTACGTCTTCGACGTCGGCTGGGACACCGTCAAGGACACCGTGCTCATCGCGGTCACGTCGACGCCCATCTCGGGCATCCTCGGCATGCTCATAGCCTTCCTCGTCGTACGCCGCGCCTTCCCGGGGCGCCGGCCGATGGAGTTCCTCTCGATACTCAACTTCGCCGTGCCAGGTACCGTCGTCGGCATCGGCTACATCCTGGCGTTCAACGGCCCGCCCCTGATCCTCACCGGGACGTTCATCATCCTGGTGCTCAACTTCGTCTTCCGCTACGTGCCGGTCGGCATCCAGTCCGGGATCGCCGTACTCAAGCAGATCGACCCCGCCATCGAGGAGGCGGCGCAGAACCTCGGGGCCGACGGCGTGACGACGTTCCGCAGGGTGACCCTTCCGCTGATCGCACCAGCGTTCTTCTCGGGGCTCGTGTTCGCGTTCGTGCGGGCGATGACCGCGATCAGCGCCGCTATCTTCCTGGTATCCGCGAACTGGAACCTCATGACGGTACAGATCCTCAACCAGGTCGGGTCGGGGCGCCTCGGCGTGGCCGCGGCGTTCAGCATCTTGCTGCTGGCGATCGTCCTGGTCGCCGTGCTCGTGATCGGCGCGCTCGTCGGGCGCAGGGCCGAGACGGCCGCCACGGTGCGGTTCTGAGGGAGGGGTAGTGGCAGTCGACCTGAGGCTCGTCTCGTTGCGCAAGGAGTTCCCGGGAGCGGACGGCGCGCCCGCCGTCGTCGCCGTGGACGACGTCGACCTCGCCGTGGAGAAGGGCGCCATGCTCACGCTCCTCGGTCCTTCCGGCTGCGGCAAGACCACGCTGCTCCGCCTGATCGCCGGCTTCGAAGAGCCCACGCGTGGCGAGATCCACTTCGGCGACCGGCGCGTCGACCGGCTGGCCCCGAACGTGCGGGACACGGCGATGGTCTTCCAGTCCTACGCGATCTTCCCGCACCTCGACGTCTTCGAGAACGTCGCGTTCGGCCTCCGCATGGAGCGCGCGCCCGAGGCTCAGGTGAGAGAGCGCGTCGGCCGCGTGATCGAGCTCGTGGGTCTGGCCGGCATGGAGCGGCGCGCGCCCAGCCAGCTCTCCGGCGGTCAGCAGCAGCGTGTGGCGCTCGCCCGCTGCATCGTCCTGGAGCCCCACGTGCTCCTCTTCGACGAGCCCCTGTCGAACCTCGACGCCAAGCTGCGCGAGCAGATGCGCATCGAGGTGAGGGAGCTGCAGCAGCGCCTGGGGGTGACGAGCGTCTACGTCACGCACGACCAGGCCGAGGCGATGGCGCTATCCGACCTCGTCGTCGTGATGGACAGGGGCAGGATCGTCCAGGCCGCCGCGCCCCAGGAGCTCTACGCCCGTCCCAACAGCCGCTTCGTGGCGGACTTCATCGGCAAGGCCAACTTCCTCACCGGCACGGTCGTCGACGACCGGACGGTCGACGTGGCCGGCGTGAAGCTGCCTCTGAGCTCGGCGCCTCCGGCGCCTGCCGGCTCGGCGGACGACCTCGTCGTCCGTCCCGAGGCGGTGATCCTGGCTCGCGAGGGCCACGGGGCCGCAGCCACGGTGACGCGCGCGATGTTCCTCGGTGACCACGCCGAGTACGAGGTCCAGCTGGCTACGGGCCAGGCGCTGGTGGCGCAGGAGGCGAACCCGGCCGAGCGCGGCATGTTCACGGTCGGTGACGAGGTCGTGGTCGCCACGGGTGCGCTCCACGCGATCCTCCCCGAGCCGAACGCCGGCTGACCCGAGGCGGCCCGCCTAGCCCAGCGACCCAGGACGACCACCCTCGGCGGCCGTCCCGACCGGGTGCGCGGCGCCACCCAGAGGGCTCGCCGCCCGGCGCCTGCGCAGGATCACGCTGCGCAGCAGCAGGTAGCCCTCGCCACCGACCGACTTGGCGAGCTTCTTGGCGTTCCAGCTCAGGACGTGGCGCGACCGGGCGCGCGACCTGTCGGCGATGAGGTCGGCGACCTCCGAGCAGGTGGTGCGGAGCCGGACGCTGAAGCGCCCTAGCACCGTGCAGTCGCCCACGTGGGTGGGCCACACCGCGGGCTCCGAGGTGAACAACCACCTCACGCCAGCCGCCGCCGCCGCTTGGCCGACGCGACGCGAGTAGTAACCGTGCGGGACCGAGCCGGTGTCGACCCTCTCCCCCAGCAGCTCCGAGAGGATCCCGACGCTCTGCGTCCACTCGCGCCGCAGCTCGTCGTCGGTGAGGCTGGTCATGCGCGGCGGGTGCGAGCACGAATGCGTGCCGATCACGTGGCCGCGGGAGCGCAGCTCGCGGATCTGCTCCTCGTTCAGGAACCCTCCCCTGCCGATGTGGTCGGTGGTGACGAAGAACTGGCCTTTCCAACCCTTCGCCTCGAGCATCGGCGCGATCGTGGTGTAGGCGCTGACCCCGCCGTCGTCGAACGTCAGCATGACGCCGATGCGTCGTGGCGCTCGCGCCGTCAGCTCAGGGAGCGTCTCGGGGAGCAGCCGCGCCGTGGCGATGGTGTCGAGGTGCGCGGCGAAGTCGGCAGCGGGGAGCTTGTAGGGATCGGAGCCCGGACCGACGAACCCGCTCGGCTCGGCGCTCCCATCGGCCGCCTGCACGTCGTGGTACGTCAGGGCGACGGCGCGGCCCGACCAGCGCTTCGCGTGGAGACTGGCCTGCGAGGCGGCGTGAGCCCCCTCCTCGCGTTCACGGCCGACGAGCCGCGCGCGGGCGCCATGGTTCTCACGTCCCCCTGGAGAAGCGCTCATGTGGTTGCTGGCCACCCTACATGGAAGCCTGTCGACCCGCAAGCTCTCGTCCCGGACAGGCGACAACGACCATCGCCCGCCCAAGGCTCGAGGTCATGTGAGATTCCCGACATGCCGCGTGCGCCAACATAGTGGCCATGCCGCATGCCGAACCACCTTTCTACCTCAAGGCGCAGCTCAGGACGGCCGTGCAGGAGGTGCGCGACCTGGCTACCCAGAAGGGCCTGGTCCACGCGTTCGAGATGGACCTGTTCGCCCTCGAGAGGACCGCGGAGGAGGTGCTCGTTACGGGTGACAAGGAGGCGGTCGAGCGCACCCTGGGACAGGTGCGTGACCTCGAGGCGCGGCTGCAGGCCGCCCACGGCAAGAACGACCCCCTCCTGCTGCGTTGACGCGTGTCTGCCCGGCTGCCGCTCGACGCGGCGGCCGGGCCTCCGCCCGCGCGGCTAGGATGGCCGGGTGGAGATCATCATCCTGCCGACCGCTCAGGCCGCCGAGCGCCTCGCGGCGCGGCTCGTCGCCGACCGCCTGAGCGCCAAGCCCGACCTCGTCCTGGGGTGCGCGACCGGCGCCACCATGGAGGGCATCTACGCCGAGCTGGTGCGCATCCACCGCGAGGAAGGCCTGTCCTTCGCCCGTGCGACGACCTTCAACCTCGACGAGTACGTGGGCCTCGAGCCGAGCGACGAGCGTTCCTACCACCACTACATGCGCCGGCACCTCTTCGACCACGTCGACCTGGCGGCCGCCAGCACCCACCTGCCAGACGGCGTGGCCGAGGACCTGGCCGCCGAGGCCAAGGCGTACGAGGCGAAGGTGGAGAGGGCCGGCGGCATCGACATCCAGCTGCTGGGCCTCGGACGGACCGGTCACATCGGCTTCAACGAGCCGCTCTCCGCGCTCATGTCACGTACGCGCCACATCGCCCTGACGCCGACGACCCGGCAGCAGAACGCTCCGATGTTCGGCGGCGACCCGGAGGACGTGCCGGAGAGAGCGCTCACGATGGGGGTCGGGACCATCCTGGGGGCGCGTGAGCTGCTCATGGTCGTGACCGGCGAGCGCAAGGCAGAGGTGCTGGCGCGAGCCACCGAAGGGCCCATAACCGCCATGATCAGCGCTACCGCGCTCCAGCTTCACCCTCACTGCGTGGTGATCGTCGACGAGGCGGCGGCCTCCCGCCTCGCCGGCCGCGATCACTACCGGTGGGAGTTCGAGAACGACCCGGAGTGGGCTCCCTACCGCTGAGCGCGCTCGAGCGCCCGCGACACGACCCCGACCACCTCGTCGACCCGCCCCAGGACGTAGTCGGGCCGGCAGTTGTCGAGGTCGGCCTCCGGGTGGAAGCGCCGATGCGGGGAGGCGGCCAACGACCTTTCGAGGAGCGCCGGGAGGGACGGGTGGGCCGCGCGCTCCTCGGGTAGCAGCGGCGCCAGCTCCTGCGGCAGCCGGGGTCTCACCCAGGCGGAAGCGATGTCGGCTGACCGTGCCCCGAGCACGTCGTGCACGAGCGTGTCGCCCACGAAGAGGTCGAGCGGCCCCGCCGCGGTGAAGATGCGCCGTTGCGGCTTCGCGGCGCCGGCGCGCTCCGGAGTGACGACCGCATCGAAGTACGGCAGCAGGCCCAGCCTCGACAGCACCGGCTCCTGGTAGGCCGCGAAACCGTTCGTGACGACCACGAGGCGGGCACCCAGCTCGGCGAGCCCGGACAGGGCCTCGCGGGCTCCGGGCAGCGCGGCGATGTGCCCGCCTGGGCCGCAGCAGTCGGCGACCCAGCCCGCGACGTCGATGCGGCTGGCGAGCTTCGGGTCGCCGCCCAGCTCGGCGGCGACCTCGCGGTAGATGCCGTCCCAGTCGTAGGCGGCGACGAGGTCGCCGACCTCCATGCGCCGTTGCCAGCCCCCCGAGACGCGCCTGCGCACCGCGAGCGTCGCCTCCTGCTCGTCGAGGTCGGAGAGGCCCGGGGTGGCCTTGAGCAGCTCGGCTAGACGCGGCACGACGCAGGTCTCGAAGGGGTTGCGCATGAGCACGCCGTCGAGGTCGAAGCCGACCGCGAACGGCCGGGCTCCCTCCGCTGCTACGTGTTCGGGGAGAAGCGAGGTCATCATCCCTTCAAGGCTCCCACGGTCACCCCGCGCAGGAAGTAGCGCTGGAACGCGAAGAAGACGACGATCACCGGTATGGCTGCCAGCACCGCCGCGGCCATCTGGAGCCCGAAGAACAGCGGCTCCTGCTCCCGTATCAGCACCAGGCCGACCTGGAGCGTACGCATCTCGGACGAGCGCGTCACGATCAGCGGCCAGACGAAGGAGTTCCACTGAGCCACGAACGTGATGATCCCGAGGAAGGCGAGGCCGGGCCGGACGAGCGGCAGCACCACCTCCCAGAAGATGCGTGGCTCGCTGGCGCCATCGACTCGGGCGGCGTCGATGAGCTCGCTGGGTAGGGTCTGGATGAACTGCTTCATCAGGAAGATGCTGAACGGGGCGGCCATGAGCGGCAGCAGCAGCCCGGCGTAGGTGTCGATCATCCCCAGGCGCGAGACGACGAGGAAGAGGGGCACGAGGATCGCCTCGAAGGGCAACATCATCGAGATGATGAAGAGCCAGAACAGCAGCTTAGAGCCGCGGAACGGCAGCTTCGCGATCGCGTAGCCCGCCATGCTGGCGGTGGCGACGATGACGACGGTCACGGCGGTGGCCTGGATGACCGAGTTCCTCACCCAGCTCCAGAAGTTCGGCTGGCGGAGCACCGCCCGGTAGTTGTCGAGGGTGGGGTCGGATGGGACCAGCTCGGGCGGGAACCTGACGGTCATGGCCGACGGCGTCAGCGACGTCGCGAACATCCAGTACAAGGGCACCAGAGCCGCGAGCGACAGCGCGATCAGGGTGATGAGGATGAGCACCGCGCCTACGGGCGTCGGCTTGACGGGGTGCCCGGGGTCGCGCAGGAAGGGGTCGAAGCGAGTCACGGCTCAGTACTCCACGTTCTGGCCGAGCATCCGGAACTGGATGCCGGCCAGGACCAGTGTGATGAGGAACAGGACGATGGCCTGCGCAGAGGCGTACCCGAGGTTGAAGCGCTGGAACGCCTCCTGGTAGATGCGGAACACCACGGTCGTGGTCGCGAACTGCGGACCGCCCTGGGTCATGACGTAGACGGAGTCGAACACCTGGAACGTGTTGATCGTGCCGGTCACGACGAGGTAGAGCAGCGTCGGGCGGATGAGGGGCAGGATCACCTTGGCGAAGATCGTGGGCCTCTTGGCGCCGTCGATGAGGGCCACCTCGTAGAGGTCGCGCGGGATGCGCGCGAGCGCCGCGGACAGCAGCACGATGCTCGAGCCCCCGCCCATGACCACCTGCATGAGGATCAGGGCTGGCAGCGCCGTGCTCGTGTTGCCCAGCCAGGCCACCGGCTCGACGCCGAAGGCGCCGACGAACGCGTTGAGCAGCCCGAACGTCGGGTTGAAGATCCATAGCCAGATCAGAGAGATGATGATCGAGGACGTGACGGCCGGCAGGTAGAACGCCGACTTGAAGAAGGTCTGCAGGCCACGGTTCATAGGGTCGAGCAGATAGGCGATGAGCAGCGCCTTCCCGAGCCAGAACACGACGACTACGAGTGTGAACACGGTCGTGTTCAGCAGCGCCCGATGGAAGAGCTGGTCGTTCAGCGCGCGCTGGAAGTTGTCGAGCCCCACCCACGTCATGCGGGTGGGCCTGACCTCCATGAACGCGAGGGCGACCGCGATGACGACCGGGATCAGGAAGAAGGCGAGGAAGAGTAGGGTCTGGGGCGCGATGAAGGCCACGCCCCAGGCGCCGGCCGGGTCGATGCCGCGGCGCCTGCGCCCGGGGCCCCCCTGCCGTCCATCAGCGCGACCCCGGGCTGCAGCCCGGGGTCGCGAGTTCCCGCCGGCAGCGGCGGGCGTCGTAGGAGAAGACACTCGAGGTCTGGGAACCGGACTCAGTTGCCGAAGACGGCCCGGTTCGCTTCCCTCACGAAGTCGTCGAGGGCCTGCTGCGGGGTCTTGCTGCGGCTGAGCGCGGCCTCCATCGCGGCGGTGAAGTACTCCATGCCCTCGGAGATGTCGAGGTCGGAGGGGCCGAAGTAAGGCACGCCGTGGTCGATCGCCGACTGGTAGACCTGCACCTCGGTGGCCACGTCGTCCGTGTACTGCGCGACGTTCTCGAACGTCAGCTCGGCGTTCGAGGACCGGCGAGCGGTGATGTAGAGCAGGCTCTCGAGGAGCTTGGTGTTCTCGGTGTTGGTCAGGAAGCGCGCGAGCTCCATGGCCATCTCGCGGCGGTAGTCGTCGTTCTGCTTGAAGACGATGAAGCCGCCCGAGGTCTCATAGGCGATCGGCCCGACGCCGGGGTCGTGGGGGAAGGGCGCGATGACGACGTTGACCGGGTCGGGCATGCGGCCCTCGTTGAGGTAGCGGTCGATGCGGCCGATCTCGTAGATGCCGCCGTAGCCGATGGCGGCGCGCGCGTTGTGGAGGTTCTCGATCGTGCCGTAGACGTCGAGGGCCTCACCGCCGCGCGGGGCGTAGCCGTGCTCGTAGATCAGGTCGACGATGAACTCGAGCGCGCGCACGCCCTCCTCGGAGTTGAGGACGAACGCCGTGCCCTCGTCGTTGATCAGCTGGGCGCCGAAGCGCATGAGCCACGCGAGCATGTTCTCGGTGTCGCGGGCTGCGAACGTCACGGCGTAGACGTCGGTGGTGCCGTCGCCGTCGCGGTCCATCGTCAGCTGCTCGGCGGCGGCGAGGAACTCGTCCATCGTCCAGGAGCGGTCCGGCAGCGCGGGCAGATCGACGCCCGCCTCCTCGAAGAGGTCGGTGTTGAGCAGCAGCGTCGAGCCCATGCCGTTGTTCGAGTTGTTCCACGGCCAGATGTAGTGCTGGCCGTCGATGTTGCCCTTCTCGAGGGCGTACTCGAGGAAGTCGGCGCGGTCCTCGTCGGTGAGGTACGGGTCGATAGGCTCGAGCAGGCCCTCGCGGGCCCACTCCGGGTTCCAGTTGAGGTCCTTGACCACGTCGGGGGTGGTGCCCGAGAAGAGCGCGGTCGTGATCTTCTCGCCGTAGCCGGCGTTGGGCACGAGCTCGTAGTTCACCGTGACGTTGGGGTGCAGCGCCATGAACTGCTCGCTCATGTAGCGCGCGTACTCCTCCCCGGTGGGGCTCTGGCCCTCGGCCATGTCGGGAGTCACGATCCTCCACGGGTTGATCCACCAGGTCAGCTCGATCTGGGGCTGCGCTGCGGCCACGGGCAGAAGCACCACCAGTGCCGCGAGCAGCTTGAGTGCGGGTCGTCGCATCTTGAACCTCCTGCGTTTTGGGTGTTACGCCCTGCGAATATACCAGTCTCGTACCAGGCTGCCGGACACGGTCGCCTTCACCCAGGCATAACCCATTCGTCCCGCGCCGGGTCCCAGCGCTTGATGGGCCGCGCCGGGACACCGACGACGATCGTCATGGGGGGCACGTCGCGCGTCACCACGCTGTTCGCGCCGACGACCGCGAGCTCGCCGACCGTAACGCCCGGCATGATCACCGCGTTCTGCCCGATCCAGGCTCCTCGACCCACGCGCACCGCCGCGACGGGTCCGATGCCTTGGTACTTGTAGGGGACGTCTCCCCTGGTCGAGGCGTGCGTGCCGTCGGCGACGAAGACGTTGGCCGCGAACATCACGTCGTCCTCGATCACCACCTCCTGGAAGGCGACGACCTGCAGCGAGGCCGTGGCCGTCACGCGGTCGCCCACTCGGAGCGTCGGCTCGAACGTCTGCTCGACGTGGTCGCCAGCGGGGTGGCGCAGCCAGCCGCCGGGGTAGCGGACGTTCGCCTTCAGCTCGCTGCCTGGGCCGAGCTTGACGTGGTTGCCGATGGAGATCCGCTCAGCACCCACCACGCTGCGCGGCTCCTGCATGACGAAGCCTTCACCGAGGCTGGCGAAGGCGGGCACGGGGCTGCGACCGCCGCGCAGCCTTCTCAGCAGCTTCGGAAGCGGACCGTCTGGCATCGCCCCATCCTAGGACGGCCCGGCGTCGTCGCCTGGGGCGGATGTGGTCGCGCCAAGGGGAAGGGCGCCCCGCCGGTCGGCGGGGCGCCCTCGAACCTGTCCGACAGAGCTAGCTGCTCAGGGGATCGTGTAGGTGAAGTGCAGGACGGGGGCCATGCCGGGGGCCTGCTCGTAGGTGGAGATCTGCCGGAAGTTGTTGGCCGGGTCGGCGCTCTGGTTGTCGACGACGAACGCGGCGTCGCCGTTCTCGTCCCAGGTGCCGAGGTCGACGAGGGCCTGGAGCAGGGCGGTGAGGTCGGCGCTGCGCATCTCTTCGTTAGCGACGCCCTTGGCCGTCCACTCCGCCGGGCTCCACGTGGCCGTGGGCGCGACGAACGTGCGTGAGGAGATCGGCATCGAGGGGGGGTTGCTGGCGTTGTCAGCGGGGATCGAAGCGGGTTCGGCGCTCGCCTCGGCGCGGATGCGCAGCGTGGGGTTGCCGACGCCCGCGACGTAGTCCTCGGCCGGGGTGCCGGTGCGCGCGATAGAGGTGAACTGGATGTAGGCGCCGGTGATCGTGGCACCCGCGGGGATGCCGAGGTCGCGGAACACGAAGGCGTTCATGATCTCCGCCTCGTAGCGCTTCAAGTAGCCCATCCCTGCATAGGTGAGGGTGCTGTGCGAGTAGCCCGTGGCGTTCTCGGGGCTGCCTCCGACGTTGTCGGCGTCGGTGATCCACTCGAAGCCGTCGTCGCCACCGGCCGTGATGGCGACCGAACCCGTGTGCTCCTCCGGACCCGTCGTGTCGTAGAAGCGGACGGTCAGGACGTAGGGATCGGAGTTGGGCGTGACGGCGCAGGTGGTCTCGCCGTTGGCGCAGGAGAGGCCGACCCACTCGATGCCGATGTCGGCGCCGCCGGGCGTGGCGGTGAAGGTCGTGGCCTCGGACGTCGAGACGGCGGGAGCGGAGCAGTCGCTGTTGGTGCCATCGACCGAGCAAAGGATGCCGAGCTCGGCCTGGCTTACCGTGCCGTCGAGAGAGTCCTCGGCGAACTCGACGGTGAGCGCGACCTCGGTGGGGAGCGGCTCGGTGACCTCGTCGAAGGTGGCGGTGACGGCCTTGTCGGCGTCCATGGTCACGACGCAGGTGGCGTCGGTGCCGGCGCAGGCCCCGGCCCAACCCGTGAACTCGGAGTCGGCGCCGGCGACGGCGGTGAGGGTGACCTCTGCGTCTGCCTCGATGGCGTTCATGTCGGCTACCGGCTCGCCGTCGACGGTGGCGGTCACGGTACCGGTGCCGGTGCCATCGGTCGTCACTTCCAGCGCGAACGTGTCTCCGCCGCTCGGCGGTGGCGTCGTGCCGCACGCCGCCAGGAAGATGGCAAGCGCCGCGAGGATCCCAATCATCCGAAGTCTATGCACGTCGTCTCCTTAAGGCTCTCGCTAGTTCTCGGCGGGCCCGTAGTGGCGTCGCCGCTCTGTGGCCGTGCCCGCACGTCGAACCGTGGGGCTCGACTGGGAGTGTATGCAGGTCTGCGACCGGCGGCAGTGACGAGAGTACTGGCCCGGAACATGAGTACCTTGTGTGCTACGGGTCGTCGCACGGCCGCAGATCGCGGGGGGAGGAAGCTTCGCCCGGAACGCGTTCGTCACCGCTCGTCACGGTGTCCACATCTAATGTTGGAAGGATTCTCGGCATGGCGCCTCATGCGCCAGTCCGGCCATGCCCCCCGAGGAGGCGTGCCCGGGACGGAGGACGAGTGTTAGATCGGATCCGACCCATGCGGACGAGAAACGGTGCGACCAGCGCCGTCGCCACGGGAGCGGCGCTGCGGCGCTGGGTGGCGGGCGGCTTCCTGCTGCTCGCGCTCGTGGCCTGCGAGACCCTGTTCCCACCGCCCGACGACGAGCCGCCCCCCGGCCAGCGATGGCACGAGCAGGCCGTGTTGGCGTCCCCGGCCGTGAGCGGGTTCAGCCTCGAGGTCGCGTTCGACCCGGCCGTGGCGACGTTCAGGGGGATCAGCGGCGGACCTCAGGGCGCGATCGCGGCCAGCGCCAAGGTCGACGCCGGGGCGGTCACCGTCACGTACCTCTCCACCGGGCCACAGAGCGGACGGCTCCTGACGCTGCACTGGTCAGCGGTCGAAGGGTCGACCTCGCCGTCGATCGCGGCGGCCGCCGCCTACCGCGCCGACGGGGAGGCGGCCAACGGCGCGCTGTCGTTGGGCTCCCTCGTCCGGTCGGGCGCCGGCAAGCCCGAGGAGGGCCTCGACGCCCTCGGCGCGGCATCCGCCGGGCAGGAGGCGACGGCAGCCTGCCGGGCGGCCGACTACGGCGCCGAACTGGCCGACCGGCCGCTGGGAGACCTCGACCGCAGCGGAGACGTCGAGGTGCTCGACGCCGTCCTGCTGGCACACGCGATCACCGGTGGGCTGCTGGCGACCGCGGAGGCGTACGAGCTCCTCCACGCCGACCTGACCGGTGACTGCAGCTACGACGACCGTGACCTCCGTCAGCTGTTCGCGAAGGTCGCCTCCAGCGACGCCAGCGCGGTCCCGGTGATCAAGCCTCAGGCCCTGACCTACGCCGACCTCCGCGCCGGCAGACCGGTGCTCGTGATGAACGGCGGCAACGAGTCGCTGGCCGGAGCGACGTTCGAGGGCGTCAACCTCAACGGCACCCAGTTCTCCGGAGACCTCGACTGGGCCGTCGCGGGGCAGTCCGCGCTCTGGACGCTCGCATCGGACCCGAACGACGCCCTTGGGGTGCTGCGCGTCAGCGCGGGCGACCGCCAGGCCGAGGTCAGGGTCGGCAACATCGCCATCCTCATAGCGGGCCAGTCGAACGCGGTCGGCTGGGACCCGTACGTGCCGCCGCACCTGGCGGACCCATCGGACTATCCGGACGTGCGGATGCTCGGCAACGACTACCGGTGGCAGCCGGCCACGGAGCCGCTCGACGACGCGACCGACCAGCTCGACAACGTCAGCAAGGACTCCACCCCCGGCACCTCGCCCGGCACGCAGCTCGGGCGCCTGCTCAACGCAGGCGACGAGTCGGCGGGCATCGTCGGGACCGGGAGGCCCGCCTACCTGATACCTGCGGCGTTGGGAGCCAGCCGGATGACGCCCCGCGGCGACGGCGTCGGATGGTACCTGGGCTCGTCCGACCTCTCCCAGACGAACCGGGCCACCCTCTTCGGCAGCGCCGCCTACCGCGCGCTCACCTCCAGCGGCGAGCGGTCGAACCCCAGGGGCAGCGACCCCGAGGGCGGCCCCGTCAGCGCGGTCCTCTGGTACCAGGGCGAGTCCGACAGCTCCGGCGAGACCTTCCGCCTCGACTACTCGAGCTACACCGAGCAGGTGTTCCAGGCGTTCCAGGCGCACCTCGCGGGCGCCAGCAACGCCGTCGACCCGGTCGTCATCTACGCGCAGCTCGCGCCCTACGGCTGCTGCGAGGGAGACGAGACGGAGGCGCAGGCCAGGGCCAGGGACCTGCGCACGCACGACGTCGCGGAGCGCCAGCGCAGGCTCGAGGCCGGCACGTACAAGGGCACGCCCCACCTCATCCCCGGCCAAGGGTTCTCGAACGGGATCGCGGACGTGCACATGATCGTGACGCACGACCTGCCCCGCAGCGACCGCATCCACCTGAGCGCCGAAGCCCAGCGGGTTCTAGCCGAGCGCGCCGCCCTCGCCTACCAGGAGCACGTCCTCGGGTGGGACGTCGACGGGACCGGGCCGCGCATCACGGGAGTATCCCGCTCCGAACGCGTCATCACGCTCACGCTCGACCGCGACGTGGCGCAGACCGCCAGCCCGGGACCCAACGGCTACTCGGACTACTTCACGGTCTACTGGGGCGCGCCGGATGGCAACTCCAGCTACGGCGGGTACGGAGGCAACGAGATCGAGATCGCGGACGTGAGGCGCGACCCGAACGACCCGCGGAAGGTCCTCATCACGATGGCCGCCGACTACACGAACGTCTACCTGCGCTACAAGCGGCCGTTCGCGGCGACCGGCACATCCGCGTACGTCGACGACGTCATCCGCGGCAGCGACTCGGGCCTCCCACTGCCCAGCTTCGGGCCGCTGAGGGTGAACTGAGCGTTGGCCTGGTGGAGTAGGCTTCTGCCAAGCCAATAGCTCACGCCGGCAGCCCGGCGCAGCGAGGAGGCAGCCAGGATGTCGCCTACGGCCACCAGCCGCACCCACAAGCACGTGCTCACCCCGTGGAGCAAGCAGTCCGCGGTCAGCACGCCGACGATCACCCGCGGGCAGGGCTCGTACCTGTTCGACGAGGAGGGCAAGCGCTACCTCGACCTGTCTGCGGGGCTCGTCGCCGTCAACCTCGGCCACGGCCACCCCGCCGTCGTCGACGCGATCAAGCGCCAGGCGGAGAAGCTGCTGTACGCCGCTCCCTCTCTGATGAACGACACGCGCAGCGACTTCGCGGCTCTCCTCTCCGAGGTGTCGCCCTGGGACGAAGGCGCCCGCGTCTTCTTCACGACCAACGGCGGCGAGGCGAACGAGGACGCGGTCAAGATGGCGCGCATGGTCACGGGGCGCCACAAGGTGATGGTGGCGTACCGGTCGTTCCACGGCTCGGCGCCCGGCGCCGGCACCCTCACGGGCGAGGACCGGCGCTGGACGAACGAGCCTGGCATGCCTGGGGTGGTGCGCTTCTTCGCGCCGTACCCCTACAGCTCCCCGTTCTTCACCGACGACCCCGCCGAGGAGACCAGGCGCGCCCTGCAGCACCTCGAGGACGTGATCAGCTTCGAGGGGGCCAAGAACGTCGCCGCGCTGCTCATCGAGCCCGTCGTCGGTTCGAACGGCGTCATCGTCTATCCCGAGGGCTACCTGAAGGGGCTGCGCGACATCACGGCTCGGCACGGGATCGTGCTCGTCTTCGACGAGGTGATGACCGGCTTCGGGCGCACCGGTGACACGTTCGCGGC
>JBIQIQ010000018.1:2745-8837 GCA_044507975.1 Deinococcaceae bacterium | reverse complement strand
GAGCGCCACCCGGTCGTGGGCGACGCGCGCGGCATCGGCGCGTTCTTCGCGCTCGAGTTCGTCAAGGACCGCTCCACGCGCGAGCCGCTCGTGCCGTGGTACGGCGGCGACAACGCTCCGGTCGGCAAGCTCACCGCAGCGCTGCGCGAGCACGGCGTGTATGCGTTCGGGCGCTACAACGTCCTGCTCGTCACGCCGCCGCTGACCGTCTCCCGTGAGGACCTCGAGTTCGGCCTCGAGGGGCTAGACAGGGCCCTGGAGGTGCTCGCCTGACGTCGGAGGGGGACCGGAAGCGCCAGGCGCCCCTGTAGAGAGGGCCTGCTCGAGGCACCAGCTACGGGACTGGAGGCCGCTGCGGCGGGCAGGGGCTCGTTGGCGCTGATCGATGCCGAGGCCGACGTGCCGCTGGTGCTCGTTCTCGAGGGCGTCCACTGGGCCGACGAAGGCACGCTCGACTTCTGCGGTTCGTGGGGCGGCGCGTCGAGGGGCTGCGCTCGCTCGTCGTCGCGACCTACCGGGACGACGAGGTCAGGCGCGAGCACCCGGCGCCCGCCTTCATCGGGGAGCTGGCAGGGCCGGCTCACTAGGCGCCCCGCCACGAAGGACCTGGGGCTCGAAGACGCGTGCGGGCCGGTACCTGCTCGGTACCGGCCCGCACGGCTCGCTTCGGTGGCGTTGGCTTACTGCAGCCAGCCCTCGACCACGTCGCGGTTGTCGGCGATCCAGGCCCGGGCCGCGTCCATCGGATCCATGTCCTCCTGCGTGATCATCAGCATCACGGCGCCCATCTGCTCGCCGGTCCACGAGAAGCTCTCGAGGAAAGCGAGCACGTCCGCGGGGGCCTCGTTCTCGGACCAGTCGCGGTTGACGATCGTGTGGATCGACTCGGCGTCGCCGAACACGCCCTGCGGGTCCTCGAGGTACTTGAGGTCGTAGGCGGCCCACATCCAGTGGGGGCGCCAGCTCGTGACGATGATCGGCTCACCGCGGTTGTAGGCGCGGTCGAGCGCGGCGGTCATCGCGGAGTCCGAGCCGTCGAGCAGGACGAAGTTGGAGAGCCCGTAGGCGGTCATCGCCTCGTCGCTGGCGGCCATGAGGCCTGCGCCCGGGTCGATGCCGATGACCTCGCCGCCGAACAGGTCGGCGTTGTCGTTGAGGTCGTCCATGCTGTCGACCTCGACGTAGGTCGGCACGGCCCAGCCGATGTCAGCGCCCTCGAGGTTGGACCCGAGGTCGACCAGGCGGTCCTGGGTCTGCTCCCAGTACGCGGCGTGGGTGGCGGGGAGCCAGGCGGCGACGATCGCGTCGAAGTCCCCCTGGGCCACGCCGGTCCACATGGGGCCGGCGTCGACCGACGTGAGCTCGACGTCGTAACCGAGCTCGTCCATGAGGACGGCGGCCACGACGTGGGTCGAGGCGATCTCGGAGTCCCAAAGGACGTACCCGAGGTCGATGGTCGTGTCCTGGGCCATGGCAGTACCAAGGACTAGCGCCGCTACGATGGCGGCGAACCACTTGCGCATGTGAAACCTCCCGATGAATTCGGGGCTTGTATGGCGACGGAACGTAGGAACGTTCCGCGAGCGTACACACGTACGCTTACGAACAAGAGCCGTTAACGGCGGCCTTTGAGAACCTAACATGCCTTCAACGCCATGCCAACCGCCGCGGTCACGGTAGTGCTCCGACCCCGACTCGACGTTCAAGCGCTGCGCTCGCGCCGCCGGCCGACGGAGGCGGTCACCCGGTCGAGGACGATCGCCATGATCACGACGGCGAGACCGGCCTCGAACCCCTGCCCCACGTTGAGCCGCTGGATCCCGCGGAGCACCTCGGCGCCCAGGCCGCGGGCTCCGATCATCCCGGCGATCACGACCATGGAGAGGTTGAGCATGATCGACTGGTTGACGCCGGCCATGATGCTGGGACGCGCCACCGGCATCTCGACCTTGACCAGGCGCTGCCAGCTCGTCGACCCGAAGGCGTCCGCGGCCTCCACCAGGTCACCTGGCACCTGCCTGATGCCGAGGTTGACGAGGCGGACGAGGGGCGGGATGGCGAACACGAAGGTGGCGACGACGCCCGGCACGAGCCCGATCCCGAAGAACATCACGGCCGGTATCAGGTAGACGAAGGCCGGCATGGTCTGCATGAAGTCGAGGACGGGCCTGAGAACGCGCTCCACGCCGTCGCTGCGCGCCGCGAGGATGCCCAGCGGCACGCCCACGATCATGATCAGGACCTGCGCGGCCAGGACCAGGGCGAGCGTCTGCAGGAAGGGCTGCCAGAGCCCGATGTTCTCGACGATCAGCAGTCCGCCGAGGGCGAAGAGCCCGAGGCGCCAGCCGGCCAGGGCCGCGGCGAGGGCGGCGAAGACGAGGATGACCGCGGGCACCGGCGCCCATTGCAGCGCCGACAGCATCCCTCCGATGAGCGCGTCGACGAGGTCGGCGAAGCCGTCGAAGAGAGGCGCCAGTGCGCTCTGGAGGTAGGAGACAGCGCCCGAAACCCAATCGCGGATGGGGATGCGGAAGTCAAACACCCTGCGCCTCCGCTCCCGTCGTGGGTCGGTCGGCCTCGAGCGGCGCGCCCGGGCCTGTGGCGGGAGCGTCATCGCTCCCCCCGTTGCTCCCTGGTCGCGCCAAGGCGGCCAGGATCGCGCCCTTGACGACCACGCCGCGCAGGCGGCCGCCGTCGTCGACGACCGCGACCGGCAGCGACCCCTCGGAGGCGATGACGATGACGTCGCTGAGCGGCGTGTCCATCGCCACGGTGGGGGCGGGCTCCATCAGCTCGGCGTGGATGCGGTCGCTCACTGAGCGCTCGCGCATGGCGTCGACGATCCTCTCGGAGGTGAGGTATCCGAGCACGCGTCGCTCACCGTCGACGGCGATGATCCCGGACAGTCCGGAGCGGCGCATCTTGTTGAGAGCCGTCTGCGGTCCGTCTCGAAGCCTGGCGACCTCGCGCACCGGTTGCATGATCGAGGCGGCGGTGAGCACACCGCTCCGGTCCACGCCCTCTACGAACGCCGCGACGTAATCGTCGGCCGGCTCGGTGATGACCTCCTCGGGCGTGCCGACCTGCACGACGCGAGCGTCCTTCATGATCGCGATGCGATCACCCAGGCGCAGGGCCTCGTCGAGATCGTGCGTGACGAAGACGATCGTCTTGCGCATGCGGGTCTGCAGGTCGATGAGCTCGTCCTGCATCTCGCGGCGGATCAGCGGGTCGAGGGCGCTGAACGCCTCGTCCATCAGCAGCACGTCGGCATCGACGGCGAGGGCTCGGGCGAGACCGACCCGCTGCTGCATGCCGCCAGAGAGCTGATGAGGGTAGCTCTGCTCCCAACCGGCCAGGCCGACGAGCTCGATCGCCCGCTGCGCGCGCTCCTGCCGCGCCCGCGGGGTGACCCCTTGCACCTCCAGCCCGTAGGCGACGTTATCGAGGACCGTCCTGTGCGGGAGGATCGCGAACTGCTGGAACACCATGCCGCTGAACTTCTCGCGACGGAACTCGAGCAGAGCGCGCTTGCCGAGCGTGGTGATGTCCGTGCCGTCGATGACGATGCTGCCCCGGGTCGGTTCGTGGAGGCGGTTGAGCAGCCTCAGCAGCGTCGACTTGCCGCTGCCCGAGAGCCCCATGAGGACGAACGTCTCGCCCTCGTGAACGTCGAGGCTGACGTCGGCGACGCCCACGGCGTTGCCGAGCCGCGCCTGCACGTCCGCCTTGGTCGCTCCCTGCTCGAGGGCGGCTATCGCCTTGTTGGGGTCGGAGCCGAACACCTTGTAGACGCCGCGCAAGGCGATCTTGGTTCGCGCCGCCTCGCTGCTCGTAGGGTCCAAGGGGTCTTCCGGTCGCGGTCTGGTATCCATGTCATCTCCGTAGCGGTCGGTGTTAAGGGACGCTCTTGCCCCGTTGCATGCCGAAGCCCCGGGGACGAGCGACATGTGTGCCTGACTTGTCCTCGGGCTTAACGACCCTACAACATGAACCCTCGATGGCCCGTCGATGAGGGCACGGGCAGCGAGCGGCCGGTGGTCTCGCTCGGCGTAACCTGCGGCGTGCCCATCCGCGACGAGCTGATCGAACGCGTGATCCGCCAGTTGGCGGCAGCCTTCCTGAACCTGGCGTCACGCCAGACGACCCTGAGCGCCGAGGACCTCGAGGCCGAGGAGGTCCGCGCCGAGCTCGACGACGTCTACCGCCGCTTCCTCGGCACGAGCGCGGAGCTGGTGTCGCGCCTGTCGACGGACGACCTCCTGGCGGTGATCGGCTCGGCCGGCTACGTGGACGGTGAGCGCGCCTACCTGCTCTCCGCGCTCCTCGAGACCGAGGCGGAGCTCGAGCACGCCCTGGGCGCCGAGGAAGGCGACCCGCTGGTCGCGTCGCTGCGCTCGCGGGCCCTCGACATGGCGCTGGAGGCCGGGATCGAGGAGCTCGGTGAACCCGACCTGCCCGCCCGGGTCGAGAGGCTGCTCGCCCAGCTGCCCGACGAGCAACGCTCGCCGGCCACCTGGGAGCGGCTCGTCTGGTTCTGGCGCGCCCTCAGGCGCTACGCGCGGGCGGAGGACGCCCTCTTCGCCTGGCTCGACTCCGCCGGGGCCGGGGCAGGAGACGGCGGCCGCCTGCGCGAGGTGGCGCACAAGCTCTACGCCGACCTCGAGCTGCTCGAGGACAGCGCGCTGGCGGCCGGCGGCCTGCCGCGGGAAGAGCTGGGCGAGGGGCGGGCGGACGTCGAGCGGCGTCTCGGCTGACCGGCGGTTCGGCTCAGGGCGTGCCCGGAGCGGTCCGACCTCCACGCCTCCCTGCCACCGGCAGGTACAGGGCGGTGGAGACGACCGCCAGGCCGGCGGTCAGCAGGAAAGCCGGCCGGTAGGCGAGGGCCCCGTAACCGTGCAGGGCGGCGCCGCTCTCGACGATCGCTCCCATCGACCACTGCAGCAGCATCGCGCCACCGATGCCGAAGAAGTTCACCACCGTGATGGCGCGGCCCAGGGCAGACGGCGCCGCCACCTCGCGTACGTGTGCCAGCAGCACGGCGATGAACGCCCCCGAGAAGCCGAGCGCCACGTACACCGCCGCGAGGCCTAGCCCCGGCAGCCCTTGCGGCGCGAGGGCGAGGAGCAGGTTGGCCGAGGTCGCGAGGGCTCCCGCGAGGAGCACCGTGGAGAACCTTCCGAACGTGTCGGCCAACCAACCCGTCGCGGCGTTGCCGACGACCACGCCGATACCGAGCGCCACCAGCAGGTTGCCGACAGCCACGCTCTCCAACCCGTAGACGTCCGCCGCGTACGGGCCGGCCCACAGCCCCTGCACCGCGAGCACCGCCCCGATGAGGCCGAGGTTCGCGAACGCGATGCGCCACAGCCTATGGTCGCGCAGCAGGTCCCCGAGGCCCGCGGCCGCCCCCGAGCGCTCGGCCCCGGACGCGTCGGGCCGCGGGTCAGCCACGGCCTCGGTAGGAGCGTCGCGCGTGAGGAGAAGTATCGCGGCCGCGGCCGCGGCCACCACGGCGGCGCCGTACGCGAACACCGAGCGCCAGCCGAAGGCACCGGCCAGGAGGGCCAGCGGCGTGCCAGCGACGAGCGCGCCGGCGGAGCCGATGCCGACGAAAAGGCCGGACACCGTCGCGAAGCGGTGGGGCGGGAACCAGGAGGCGAACGCCTTCACGGCGCCCATGAGGACGCCGGCGAAACCGACGCCGAGCAGCGCCCGCGCCGCCGCCAGGGGCGCGAAACCCGCGCCGAGGCCGAACAGGGCCGATCCGGCGGCGCCGACGAGGAGCATCGCCGGCACGACCCGGCGACTGCCCCACCGGTCGAGCGCCCCGCCCAACGGCAACTGGACCGCCGCGAACGTGAGGAAGAACAGGCTCGTCATGAAGCCGAGCTGCTCGGCGTCGAGCCCGACGTCGACCCGGAGGTCCGGTGCGATGACGGCGTTGGCCGAGCGGAAGAAGTACGACAGGAGGTACGCGCCCACCCAGACGAGGAACACCACGAGGCGCATCCGTGGACTCTAACCGCGGCGGGACGCGGGGGCGGGGACATGAGCCGCTCAGGCACGCGGCCTTAGACTCGGCGCATGTC
>JBIQIQ010000018.1:0-2645 GCA_044507975.1 Deinococcaceae bacterium | reverse complement strand
GTCAACGTCGACCAGCACGACCAGGACGCGCGGCAGAAGGCGGGCGAGTTCCACTCGCTGGCGGCGAGGGTCAACCAGCGCCTGGCGTTCGTCAGGCCCGAGCTGCTGGCCTTGGGCGCCGCCGAGGTCGAGGAGTTCATGCGAACGGAGCCGCGCCTGGCGCAGCTGGGCCGGTACTTCGAGCGGCTCGAGGCGCTGCGTCCCCACGTGCGCTCGCACGAGGTGGAGGAGCTGCTGTCCGGGCTCTCCGACCCGTTCGGCGCGGTGCAGCGAGCCTACAACAGCCTCTCTAACGGCGAGATCCGGTTCGAGCCAGCGAGGGTGAACGGCGAGGAGCACGTCGTGGAGCGCAGCACCTATCCGGCGCTCAAGGGCGCGCGCGACCGCGCCCTGCGGGAGGCGGCGTACCGCTCGTACAAGGACGGCTTCCTCCGCTTCGAGGACACGTTGACCGAGCTCTACCTCGGGCGCGTGAAGCAGGCCGTCTACACGGCGCGGGCCCGCGGCTACGCCGACACGGTCGCGCAGGAGCTGGAGCCGTACGAGGTGCCGCGCGCCGTCCTGGACGCGGTCGTCGACACCTTCACCGCCAACCTGCCCGTCTGGCACCGCTACTGGGCGGCGCGCAAGCGGCTTCTCGGCGTCGACAGGCTCGAGGAGTGGGACGTCTTCGCGCCGCTGCCACAGCGGCCGCTGAAGGTCAGCTACCAGCAAGCGATCGACTGGGTGCTCGAGGGCATGGCGCCGCTGGGCGAGGAGTACGTCGCGCCCCTGAGCAAGGGGTTGCGCGAGCAGCGTTGGGTCGACGTCTACCCCAACCGGGGCAAGCGCGACGGCGCGTTCTGCTCGCACGCGTACGGCCACACCCCCCAGGTGATGATGAGCTTCACCGACGACCTCGGCTCGCTCTCCACCTTGGCGCACGAGCTCGGCCACGCCATGCACGACGTCCTGATGGACGCCGCGCAGCCCCTGCCGTACACGGACGTCTCGATGGTCGCCGCCGAGACCGCGTCGAACTTCAACCAGGCGCTGGTCAGGCGGCACCTGCTGTCGCGCTTCACCGACCCCGACCAGCGGCTCGACGTGCTCCAGGAGGCGTTCGAGAACTTCCACCGCTACTTCTTCATCATGCCGACGCTGGTGCGCTTCGAGCTCCGCGTCCACGAGGCCGTGGAGCGCGGGGAGGGGCTCACGAGCGGCAAGCTCAACCAGCTGATGCGCGACCTGTTCCAGGAGGGCTACGGCGAGCAGATCGAGGCCGACGAGCGCGTCGGCGTGACCTGGGCCGAGTTCGGACACTTGTACATACCGTTCTATACGTTCCAGTACGCGGCGGGCATCTCCGCCGCCGCCGCCCTGGCCGAGGAGGTCTACGAGGGCGAGCCCGGTGCCGTCGAGCGCTTCCTCGCGTTCCTCAGGGCCGGCAGCTCGCTACCGGCCATCGAGGCGCTGAAGGCCGCCGGCGTCGACCTCACGACGCCGGAGCCGATCGAACGTGCCTTCGCCGTGCTCGAGGGCCACGTGGCCGAGCTCGAGCGGCTCGCCGGCTCGGGGGGCTGAGCCGGCCGTTCCCCCGAGGTGTGCCACTTGGGGCCCCGCCGTCGGTCAGGCCAGTCCGTACGACTGCTCGAGCCGGCGCAGCCGGGCTCGTGCCAGCGCTAGGCGCGGGTCGCCGTCCGAGAGCGCCGCTGCCGTCGCCTCCCAGAACTCGAGGTCGTCGCCCAGCCGCTCCGCGAGGTCGTAGAGCGCGTCGGGGTCGCCGACCATAAGCACCGCCTGGCGGAGGCGCTCCTCGATCTCGTCGCGATGGTCGCCCACGCCAGGGGCGTCGCTCTGGGGGAGCAAGGGCCCGCGCATGAGGCTCACGGCGTCGCGGATCCGTCCCGACCGGATGAGCTCCCCGAGCTGCACGACGTCGGCCGAGTAGGTGACGGTGAAGCGGTAGGGCGCCTCGCTCACCGGAAGGACCTGCCTCAGCCGCGTCAGGAGGCTGCGCATGCCCCCGCTGGTGAAGGGGGCGTGGCCGTCTCGCACGAGGAAGTCGTTGAGCTCGTCGCGCGTGATGCCGGCAGGATGGAGCGCGAGGGCGAGCGCCGCCTCCGCGAGCCGGGGCGGCAGCTGCACGTCTTCTCCCTGGAAGCGGCAGTCGAAGCCGCCGAGGAACCGCAGCGCCAGCGGCGCCCTCGGTGCGGAGAGCGTCGCCCAGACGGGCTCGAACGCGACCGCGGGACCGCTCAACACCGCTAGCCCCGTCGGGCTCAGGCCGCCGAGGAGCGGCACCAGCTCTCGCGGGACGTTGTGCGCGGCGCCGCCGGTCGCGAGCAGGTAGTAGAGCGCAGCCGCCAGGCGCTGTTCGGCGATCAGCGTCTTGTTGAGCATGGCCTCGATGAGGTCGTCCGCCGCCGAGCCGCGCCGCTCCACGGCCCCCACCATGCCGCGCGCCAGCGCGGCCAGGCCGCGCTCATGACCTTCGCCCGCGGTCGCCACCTCCGAGACGTCCGTCGCCACCTCGTCGGCTTCGCCTCGCCGGTCGAGCTCCAGGAGGACCCTCACGAGCTGGTAACCGTAGCGGGCGCGGAACCTGCGCTGGCTCGCCTGATAGGTGGCCGTCAGCAGCTCGAGCGCCTCGCGGGGCCGGCCGG
>JBIQIQ010000185.1:0-3731 GCA_044507975.1 Deinococcaceae bacterium | reverse complement strand
GCGGCGAGATCCCCCTCTACCCGGGCGAGCCCTGCGACCTGGGGGCGGTGAACCTCGCCGCCTACGTCACGCGTAGCGGTGCCGGCCTCGCGGGCTTCGACATGGAGGCGCTCCGGAGCGACGTCGGTACCTGCGTGCGGTTCCTCGACGACGTTCTCGACGTCAACCGCTTCGCGTTGGAAGACAACCGCGAGATGAGCATGAAGCTCAGGCGGCTCGGCCTGGGCGTCATGGGCCTCGCCGACGCGCTCATCAAGATGGGTTTCCCCTACAACACCGACGAGGGGCGCGACGCGGTGCACGCGATCATCGCGGCGCTGCGCGACGCCGCCACCGAGGCCTCCGAGGCGCTGGCCGTCGAGCGCGGGCCGTTCCCTCTGGCCGACCAGGCCGAGATCGAGACGCCGCGCCGCAACGTCGCGATCCTCACAGTCGCCCCCACCGGGACCACGAGCATGCTGATGGGCGTCTCGTCCGGCGTGGAGCCTGTCTTCGCTCCGTTCGTCCACCGGAAGATCGGAGCGAGCTACCACGCCCTGATCCATCCCCTCTTCCAGGAGCTGCTCGAAGCGCATCCCGCCCCCAAGGGGTACGCGCTCAACGGTCAGTGGGACTGGGACGCCGTCGTCAAGGCCGTCCAGGCCAACCACGGCTCGGTGCAGGGCCTCGACTTCATCCCCGAGCCCGTACGCCGCGTCTTGATCTGCGCCCACGACATCACGCCCGCCGACCACGTGAGGATGCAGGCGACGGTCCAGCGCGCGTTCGACGGCGGCAGCAAGGTCGCCAACTCGATCTCGAAGACGATCAACCTGCCGAACTCCGCGACGGTCGACGACGTCTACGAGGCCTACCGGCTCGCGTTCGAATCGGGCTGCAAGGGCATCACCGTCTACCGCGACGGCTCGCGCGAGTTCCAGGTGCTCTCGACCACCGCCGACCGGCCCGAGGCCAAGCAGGACGCGGCACCGGCGCCTGCCGGGCCCGTGTCGAACGGGCAGGCGCCCGTCGGCGTCCGTCCCGCTCCACCTTCCGAGCGCCCCCAAGCCCCGGTAGCCGTCGCTTCCGTAGCGACCATGAGCCACGACAAGCTCCCGGGCGAGCCGCTTTTCGAGCGCCCTGGGCGGCTCTCGGGCTTCACGGACAAGGTGAAGCTGCTCGAGGCCAACGGCGAGAAGCGCGGCTTCTACGTCACGGTCAACAAGCAGGACAGCCTGCCGACCGAGGTGTTCATCCAGTCTGGCAAGGGCGGCGACGAGGCGAACGCCGACAGCGAGGCTCTGGGGCGAGTCGTCTCCATCGCGCTGCAGTACGGCGTGCCGGCGGAAGCGATCGTCAAGACCCTGCGCGGCATCAACGGCGGCATGTACGGCACCTACAACGGCCGCGTGGTCGCCTCGAAGGCCGACATCATCGCCGTCGCCCTCGAGACCGCGGGCGTCGAGAACGTCCTCAACCACGGCAAGGGCTGCCCCGACTGCGGTGCCCCCCTGCGTTTCGAGGAGGGCTGCCAGAAGTGCGAGAGCTGCGGCTACAGCAAGTGCGGTTGAGGCTCTAGCCCCACCGTTCGGCCGGCGCCGGCCTCCGCGAGGGGGCCGGCGCCTCGTTTCACGGCCTTCATGGCGCCTTTCCCTATGGTCGAGGCAGACGCGCCCCCGCGAGGCGGTGGCCGCCAGAGGAGGGACCATGAGCTACGAGGTCGCGGTGCTGATCGGCAGCTTGAGGGACAAGTCCTACAACCACAGGCTCGCGCTCGCGCTGCAGCGGTTGGGGCCGGAGGACTGGGAGTACGTGAGCGTGCGCCTCGACGAGGTGCCCTACTACGACCAGGACGAGGAGAAGCCGGCGCCCGCCAGCGTCGAGCGCCTGAAGAAGACGATCGAGGGCGCCGACGCACTGATGTTCGTCACGCCCGAGTACAACCGCTCGGTCCCCGGCGTGCTCAAGAACGCCATCGACTGGGCCTCGCGCCCCTACGGGCAGAACTCGTTCGAGGGCAAGCCGACGTTGATCGCCGGGACCTCGCCCGGGAACATCAGCACCGCGGTGGCGCAGGCCCACCTGCGCAGCATCCTGGCCTACCTCGACGTGCCGACGATGGCCCAGCCCGAGGTGTACATCGCCTTCCAGCCCGATGACCTCATCGACATGGACGGCAACGTGACCGTGCCGGACACCGAGGAGTTCCTACGGGGCGCCATGGAGTCGTTCGCCCAGTGGATCGAGATGGTCAGAGCGGGGCAGGCGTCGGTCGAGGAGGACGCGAAGGCGTAAGCCTCCTGACCGCCGAGCAGTCTGGAGCCGGCTGTCCCGATCCGGGGTCGGCGGTCGCCTAGTACCGCCGGGCCCCAGCCGACCCCATGCCGCGCGCCGCGGCGCCCGGAGCTACGCTCACGGCATGGTCAAGCTCAAGAGGGCGTACGACGCCAGGGCCGAAGACGACGGCATCCGCGTGCTCGTCGACCGCATCTGGCCGCGAGGCGTCACCAAGGAGCGCGCGGCGATCGACTGGTGGGCGAAGGGCCTGGCGCCCTCGGAGGAGCTGCGCAAGTGGTTCTCGCACGACCCCAAGCGCTTCGATGAGTTCGCCGAGCGCTACGGCAGCGAGCTCGCCGGCAACCCCGACCTCGGGCGGCTAGAGGCGCTGGTGAAGCAGGGCACCGTCACACTGGTGTTCGGCTCCAAGGACAGGGAGCGCAACCAGGCTGCCGTCCTCAAGGAGATCGTCGATCGCTGAGGCCTGGCACCGCGTCGACGCGGGCCCGCCTCGTCGGGCGTGGGGGTCACCGCTCGTCGCCGCTGCCGTGGAGCACGCCCCTGGCCTTGCGGCTGGCGAGCTTCGCTAGGTTCCCGGCCGCCACGTCGTCCAGGCTGAGGTCCAGGTCAGCGGCGAGGTTGGCCACGTACCACAGCACGTCACCGAGCTCGGCGGCGAGGGCCGAGCGCTGCTCGTCGGTCAGCGCGTTGCCCGGAAGGTAGCCCTCGTCACGCATGAGCTTGCCGAGCTTCTCGGCCACCTCGCCGGCCTCTCCTGCGAGCTTCAGGGTCGGGTAGAGCACCCGGGCCTCGGCCGGGTAGAGGGCAGTGGAGCGGGCGGCGCTCTGGTACTCGTCCAGTGTCATGCCGCGATGCTACCCACCGACCTTAGACTCGGGGGCATGTTCCCCGCGCTGGACGCCGTGAGACGCATCTGCCTCGCGCTGCCCTCGGTCACGGAGCGGCTGAGCCACGGCCACCCGGCTTGGTTCGTGGGGAGCAAGCGCCAGTTCGCGGCCTACCACGAGTCGCATCACGACGTCGAACGCCCTCACTTGTGGTGCGCGGCACCGCTCGGCGCGCAGGAGGCCCTGGTCGCCGGCCGCCCGGAGCGGTTCTTCCGCCCGCCCTACGTCGGGCACCGGGGCTGGCTGGGCATGTACCTCGACGACCGGGTCAGCGAGAGCGAGCTGGAGGGCCTGCTGTTCGAGGCGTACCGGACGGTGTGTCCTCCGCGGCTGCTGGCTCGGCTCGAGGAAGCGGAGAGCTGACCGCGCTCAGGAACGCAGACCGCTGCCGGCGCCTACGGCCCCGACCTCGCGCTCGGGGACGAAGGCGTGATCCGCGTCGACGTCGGCTGAGCGGCGAGCGTCGGTTCGACGGCTCGTAGGGAGGGGGCTTAAACGAATCGAGCGCGCTCTCGCGCGCTGATAAACATGATGATACTCCGGTATGCAGGATTCGTCAAGGCGTTG
>JBIQIQ010000017.1:0-26929 GCA_044507975.1 Deinococcaceae bacterium | reverse complement strand
TGGAGCTTGGTCGTGTACCGGCCGGATGTGATGACGAGCTCGCTGCCGTCGAAGTCGAGCTCGACGTCATCGGCCGGCAGCGACCTGACCACCATGCCGAACACGTGCGCGACGACCGCGTGCGAGCCGCCCCCCTTCACGTCGGCGGGCACGACGGCCCTGACGTCGATGTCGAGGCTGCTCCCGGAGAGCACGAGGCGACCTTCCTCGAGGTCGATGCGAAGCAGGCTCAGGCCCGGGTTCGACGACCGGGCGGGGATGACGCGCTCGACGTTCGACAGGACGTCGGCCAGTGACTTCTTCGGGACGTTGACTCTCACAGTTCGACTCCCGCTGGCGGGCGGCGTGCGCCGAGGACGCTCGACGCGGCGCCGCGGCGCTGACCCTGAGGCCGGCGCTCCCGGATGTCCGCTCGGCGCGCCGGGCGTTGACCGCTCACCCGGTACGTGCCGTCCAGAGCATAACCGACGCGCTCCTGCACGGCGTGGAGGCTAGGCGCGTGACGAGAGTGGGACCCGCTTCGGGTCTTGGGCTTGTCTCGATCTTGGTTCGGCCTCTGCCTGACCCCACTAGGCGTTCGCCTAGGGCACCTCCTCCAAGGACAAGTAGAGAACATCCCTAGTCATAGGCCCTGTGGAGACGGTGGATAAGTGAGCTCGAGCGCGTCCTGGAGCGGAGGACCCCTGCGGACGGGATTGTGGGTAACCGGGGGCCTCCTGTGGATATCCGGGTACCTCTTCCCCAGGTACTCACAACCCGCGCGCTCCATCGGGTTCTCCTCAGCTAGGCACCAGCCCAGGCCACAGCTAATCCCCAGGCTCGTCCACAGCCGCCGTCGGTCCTACCCGAGGCGGGCCCGTGGCGCGAAGCGCTCGGCGTCAGACCAGGCTGTCCTTGAGGGAGCGGACGACCCGGTCCAGCTCGGGGTCGGTCTCCAGGCCGTCGGTGACCTTCTGCACGGCGTACATGACGGTCGAGTGGTCGCGGTCAGCGAAGAACCGGCCTATCTCGGGGAACGAGTGGGTCGTCAGCTCGCGGATGAGGTACATCGCCACCTGACGGGGAGCGACGAGCTCGCGGCGCCTCCCCTTGCCCTTGACCGCCTCGACGTCGACGCCGAAGTGCGACGCGACCTTCGTGAGGATGTCCGGCATCGTCAGGTTCTCGTCGCTGGGAGCGAAGACCTCCGACAGCGCCTTCGCGGCGGTCTGGCGGTTGAGAGGCGCCTGGTTCATCGAGGCGTAGACGATCGCCCTGACCAGGGCACCCTCGAGCTCGCGGATGTTCGACGTGACGTGGCGCGCGATGTAGTCGACGACGTCCTGAGGGACCTTGACGCCGCGGTAGTCGGCGTTCATGCGCAAGATCGCCATGCGCGTCTCGAGCTCGGGCGGCGACACGTCGGTGATGAGGCCCCACTCGAAGCGGCTGCGCAGGCGCTTCTCGAGCGTCGGGATGTCCTTCGGGGGCCGATCGGACGACACGATGATCTGCTTGCCGAGCTCGTAGAGCGTGTTGAACGTGTGGAAGAACTCCTCCTGCGTGCGCTCCTTGCCGGCGAGGAACTGGATGTCGTCGATGAGCAGCACGTCGGTGTTGCGGTAGCGGTCGCGGAACTGCGCCATCTGCTTGTTCTGGATGGCGTCGATGAGGTCGTTGGTGAACTTCTCGGTAGTGACGTACTCGACCGTCATCGTCGGGTACGCCTGGACGACCGCGTGCCCGACGGCCTGCATGAGGTGGGTCTTCCCCAGGCCCGACTCCCCGTAGAGGAAGAGGGGGTTGTAGGTCTGGCCGGGGGAGGCAGCGACGGCGTGAGCGGCCGCGGTGGCGAGGTGGTTGTTGGGCCCGACGACGAAGTTGTCGAAGACGTACTTCGGGTTGAGGTGGGGGAGGATGCGTGGGCGGGGCTCGCCGTTGGCGGCGGGGGGCCGCTCTGCGCGCGCCGGCGGTGGGGCGCTGGCGGCCGGGGGATCGGACGGGCGCGGCTTCGTTTGGGCGGGCCTGGGATCAGGACCCGGCCGGTCGAAGAGGGCGTGCTGCTCGGAGCCCTTCACCCCCACGACCTGGAAGCCGACACGGGGAGGCTGCGCGCCGATCTCGGCGAGGGCCCCCTCGAGCACGCCGGTGTAGTTGGACCTCAGCCAGTCGCGCGCGAACGTGTGAGGCACGCCGATGACGTAGGCGCCGTCGACGAAGCCGACGGGGCTGGTCTGGTCGAACCACGTGCGGAACTCGACCTCGGGGATGCGAAGGCGCACCACCTGCATCAGGTCGTCCCAGATCCCGCGCTCCTGCCCGGCCATCGACCGCGTTCCCTTCGCTGCCCGAAGCCGGCTTCGCCCGGCGCCGACAGGCGTCGAGGCTGCCGACCACCCGCGGTCGCAGAGAGAACGGCGCCGACAGGGACCGGCCAGAGGCTCTCCGCGCTGAACGCCAGGCGCTCGCCCGACGGGGGTCTGCTTGGGCTCCGACGTGCCGCGATGCCGTCCCCAACGCGACGAACACGCTGGTCGGACCCTGCGGCTCGACGCCGGACAAGCAGTCTAGCACCACCCCCGCGACGCGGTCCTGCGCCTCAGGCGCCCGGCCGCCGCGCGCTTCGGTCGTACGAACCAGCGGCGGCGCCACGACATGCCCGTATACTTGCGGGCCGTGATGAGGTTCGCACATGAGCCCCGCAGGTCGACCAGCTGGCGGGGGATGGCCTACGTGACAACGCTTGCCTGCGTGTCATGTAGACCTCTTGAGGTGCCCGCCCGATGACCGGTTACGACGTCGTCGTGGTCGGCGGCGGCCATGCGGGCATCGAGGCCTCGGTCGCGGCCGCCCGCTTGGGTGGGCGGGTGGCCCTCATGCTCCCGAACCCCGACAAGATCGGGTTGATGCCCTGTAACCCCGCTATCGGCGGACCCGGCAAGTCGCAGATGGTGTTCGAGCTGCACGCGCTGGGCGGTGTCATGGGCCAACTGGCCGACGCCACCGCCATCCACACCCGCACCCTCAACGCCAGCAAGGGCGCCGCGGTCAGGTCGCTGCGCGTCCAGAACGAGCGGGACGGCTACGCCGCTGCGGCCCGCGAGTTGGTCGAGTCGCAGGCAGGTGTCGACATCGTGCGGGCCGAAGCCGCAGAGCTGCTCGTCGAGGGCGACGTGGTCGCCGGATTGCGGACCACCGACGGCCGCGAGGTGCGGGCGCCAGCCGTGGTGCTCTGCACCGGGACGTTCCTGGCGGGCGTCGTCTGGTACGGCAAGCAGAGCCGACCCGCGGGCAGGCAAGGCGAGCCCCCGGCCCGCCACCTGTCGGCCAGCCTGGCGCGGACCGGCCACGACTTGCTGCGCCTCAAGACGGGAACCCCGCCCCGCATCCGCGCGGACTCCGTGGACCTCACGGTCCTCGAGGAGGTGCCCTCGGACGACCCGCCCGACAGCTTCACGGGCCGTCCCGGCCCGCGCATGTCGAACACGTCGACCTGGCTCACCCGCACGACGCCCGACACGCACCGCCTGATCATGGCCAATCTCGAGGAGTCGGCGATGTACGGGGGAGAGATCGAGGGCGCGGGGCCGCGCTACTGCCCGTCGATCGAGGACAAGGTCGTCCGGTTCTCCGACAAGGACCACCACCTCCTGTTCGTCGAGCCCGACGGTGTCGATACCAGCGAGCTCTACCTGCAGGGGTTCTCCAGCTCGATGCCGCCAGTGCTGCAGGACGACATGATCCGTACCCTGCCTGGCTTCGAGCGAGCGGCCATCCACCGCTACGCCTACGCGGTCGAGTACGACGCCCTCGAGCCGTCTCAGCTGGACGAGACCCTGATGTCACGCCGGCTGCCGGGACTGTTCTCGGCGGGTCAGATCAACGGAACGTCGGGGTACGAGGAGGCCGCGGCACAGGGGCTGGTCGCGGGCGTGAACGCGGCAAGGTACGCGCAAGGCCTCGACCGCGTGACGGTGCGGCGCGACCAGGGCTACATCGGTGTGATGCTCGACGACCTCGTGCGCGGTGGGCTGGCCGAGCCCTACCGGATGCTCACCTCGCGCAACGAGTTCCGGTTGCTCCACCGTCAGGACAACGCCGACGAGCGCTTGGCCGAGCTCGGTCACGCCTGGGGCCTCGTGTCGCGAGAGCGCCTGGAAACGGTGCAGGCTTCCGGGGCTCGCGTTCGCGCCGAGCTGGCGCGGCTCGAGACCGCCAGGGTCGGCGGTGAGCCGGCCACCAAGGTGCTGTGTCGCCCGGGCGAGAGCTACGACAGCGTCACCGCCACGACTGGCCCCGGCGACCCTGGACTGACGGCGCGTGAGAAGGCCAAGGTCGAGACGCTGGTCCGCTACTCGTCCTACATCGCTCGAGCGCGGCGACAGCTCGACGAGCGGGCAGAGTACGAGGAGCGCGCGATCTCCCACGTCGACTTCGCGAGGGTCGCCAGCCTGTCCTCCGAAGGTCGGGAGTCCCTCGAGCGCGCCCGACCAGCGACGGTCGGAGCAGCACAGCGACTGCGAGGGGTGCGCGACAGCGACGTAGCGGCCCTGCTCGTTCACCTGCGCACCGGACGAGACCGGGTCGTAGGGGCCGACTGAGCCGCTCGTCCACGGCGAGCACTTAGGGCACGTCAGGGCCTCCCATGTTTCACGTGAAACATCTGCGGGTTAGACCCGTCCTGCACGCGGTTCCAGTGGCTGGAACGGGTGTCAGAGCGTGCGCGGGCACCGTTGATCTAGTCGTGCCGGTTCGCCTGCAGGCGACCGCGCCCCGGGGATAGGTGAAGCTAGGCACGTGAGCGAAGAAGCGCTAGGTCGCTACGCCGGACTGGTGAGGCAGTACCACGGGACGCTGGACCTGGTATCGGGGAGCGGGCTCCGTGACCTGCCCGCCTTGATCGCCGAAGGCGAGCGCTACGCGGAGCTCATCGCCGAGGTGGCTGGTCCGATGGCGACGGTCGTCGATCTAGGCTCAGGCGCAGGACTGCCCGGCGTCGTCGTCGCCGCGTCGCTTCCAACGGCCTTCGTGCACCTCGTCGAACGGCGGCGGCGGCGAGGAGCGTTCCTCGCGATGGCCGCCGCCAGGCTGGGCCTCTCCAACGTCCGCGTATGGACGTGCGACGTGCAGGAGGTGACAGGTGTCTGCGCCGACGCCGTGACCGCGCAGGCCGTCGCCGGGTTCGCGGACGTGGCTGGACTCACGCGCCACCTTCACCGCGACCCTTGCTACCTCCTGAGCCGGCGAGGGCCGGGATGGGAGAGCGAGCTCGCGGCGCTGGACGAGGCGTTACGGGGGGAAGCCGATGGAGGCGCGGCAGTAGCCGTAGCGGCCGGGCGGCCTCTGGAGCGCGATGGTACCCTCGTCGCACTGCGTCTAGCAGGAGGCCCCGCTTGCCGACCATCGGCGTGATCAATCAGAAGGGTGGCGTAGGGAAGACGACGACCGCGGTCAACCTCGCAGCTGCCCTCGCTGAACGGCGCCGGGTGCTCATCGTCGACCTGGACCCACAGGCGAACGCTACCAGCGGGGTCGGCGTCGTCGAACCGGAGACCACGATCTACGACGTCCTATCCGGGCAAGTGTCGGCCCGGCACGCCGTGATGCCGACCGGCGTAGAGAACCTCGACGTGTTGGCGGCTTCGGACGACCTCGCAGGCGCGGCGGTCGAGCTCGATGCTAGCCGGGACAACCTGACGCTGCTGGCGCGGTCGCTGATCGGGGTACGGCCCACTTACGACTTCATCGTCATCGACGCCCCGCCGTCGGTCGGCGCCCTGACGCTGAACGCTCTGGGCGCTGCCGACCAGCTGATCGTGCCGCTGCAGACCGAGTACTACGCGCTCGAGGGCATCGCCAGCATGATGGAGACCGTGGACCGCGTACGCGGGTCGCTCAACCGCGACATCCGTATCCTCGGGATCCTCCTTACGATGTTCGACGTCCGTACGAGGCTGTCACAGGAGGTCGAGGAGAACGTACGACGCCACTTCGGCGACCTGGTCTTCCGCACCGTGATCCCCAGGACCGTCCGGTTGGCCGAGGCGCCATCCTACGGACAGTCGATATTCGCCTACGCACCTTCGTCCCAAGGGGCGTTGGCGTATCAGGCTCTGGCAGAGGAAGTGATCGAACGTGTCAGCCAAGGTTAGGGGACTCGGACGGGGCCTCGACGCGCTGCTTCCCAAGACCGACAAGGGGATACAGCAGCTGCCGGTAGCCCGGGTGCAGGCATCCCCGGTGCAGCCCCGGCGCAGGTTCGACGAGACGGCGATCGCCGAGCTCGCGGCCTCGGTGTCCGAGCGGGGCGTGCTGCAGCCGATACTTGTGCGGCCGACCGAAGAAGGCTACGAGGTGGTGGCAGGCGAGCGGCGCCTGCGGGCCGCCAGGCTGGCCGGCCTCGAGTCGATACCCGCCGTCGTACGCGAGATGTCCGACCAAGAGGCCCTCGAGGTCGCGATCGTGGAGAACCTGCAGCGTGAGGACCTCAACGACGTCGAGCAAGCGCGGGCATACAGACAGCTGCTCGACTTCGGCCTCAGTCAGGAACAGGTTGCGGCGGCGGTAGGCAAGAGCCGGAGCGCGGTGGCCAACACCCTGCGCCTGCTCACCCTCGCGCCGGAGGCGCAGGCGGCCATCGAGGACGGAGAGATCACGGCCGGCCACGCGAGGGCGATACTGGCTCAACCGGAGGCCGATCGAGGGTGGGCGTTCCAGGAGATCGTGGCCAAAGGCCTGTCGGTACGCCAGGCCGAGAGGCTCAAGCGGCCGGCGCCGCGCTCCAGCGCGGCCCAGCGTTCGGCCGCCTACCGCGGGCTCGAGGAGGATCTGAGCCGGCACGCGGGTACCAGGGTCCGCATCACCGGTGGCAAGAAGGGCAAGATCGAGCTCCATTTCCACGACCAGGACGAGCTACAGCGCCTCCTCGAGATGCTGGGCTACCGCGCGTAAGGCCCGTCTGCGACGGCCTGTCGGTCCGGTGAACGCAGCTATGTTTCACGTGAAACAATGGCGGCCGGGCATCGCGGCGGTGCTAGCATCGAATCCGACCGACCTGGCCGTACCCACACAGGTCGCGAGCCGATGAACGAAACCCAGACCCTCGAGGTGATGAGATGAAGCAGCCAGTTCGCGTCGCCGTAACGGGCGCCGCCGGTCAGATCGGTTACGCCCTCCTCTTCCGTATCGCCGCGGGCGAGATGCTCGGCGCGGACCAGCCGATCAAGCTCCAGTTGCTCGAGATCACACCTGCGCTGAAGGCCCTCGAGGGCGTCATCATGGAGCTGCAGGACTGCGCCTTCCCGCTCCTCGACAGCGTCGAGCCCACGGACGACCCGCATGTCGCGTTCGCCGGCGCGGACTACGCGTTACTGGTAGGTTCGCGGCCGCGCGGTCCCGGCATGGAGAGGAAGGACCTCCTCCAAGCGAACGGCGCCATCTTCACCACGCAGGGGCGAGCCCTCAACGAAGGGGCCTCGCGCGACGTGAAGGTCTTGGTCGTCGGGAACCCGGCGAACACGAACTGCCTCATCGCCATGCGTAACGCCCCAGACCTCGCCCCTGCGCAGTTCAGCGCGATGACGCGGCTCGACCACAACCGAGCTCTCAGTCAGCTCGCGCGCAAGGTCGGAGCCCCGGTGTCGGACGTAAGGCGCATGACCATCTGGGGTAACCACTCGAGCACGCAGGTGCCCGACATCAGCCATGCCAGCGTCGCCGGCAAGCCAGCCAGCTCGCTCGTGGACAGCTCCTGGGTTACCGAGGAGTTCATCCCCACGGTGCAGAAGCGCGGGGCCGCCATCATCGAGGCGCGTGGCGCCTCGAGCGCGGCATCGGCGGCCAACGCGGCCATCGACCACATGCGCGACTGGGCCCTCGGCACGCCCGACGGGGACTGGGTGAGCATGGCCATCGCCACGGGCGGCGCGGGCGCCTATGGGGTAGAGGCGGACGTCGTCTACTCGTTTCCGGTCACGGTGCGAGACGGTCAGGTCGAGATCGTGGAGGGCCTCGAGCTCACCGAGGACGTCCGTGTCCGCATGAAGGCCTCGGAAGCCGAGCTCGCCGAGGAACGCGCCGCCGTAGAAGAACTCCTGCAAGCGTAGGCGATGCACGCCTAAACCGGAGTCGGAAGGATTCCGACATGGTATGGTCGGGTCAGAACTCCGAGGTCCGGGCATGCCTTCAGACAGCTCCAGCACAGGATCGCTCCGGTCGGCGCCCAAGCGCGGCGCCGCCGATGAGGTGCGTCAGGTCCTCAAGGAGCGGGGTCTGCGCTACAGCCGGCCGCGCGAGGCGATCCTCGCGTACCTGAGCGAGGAGGACCGGCACGTCAGCGCCGAGAGCCTCTACCTGGAGCTCAAGCAGCGAGGAGAGGACCTCAGCCTCTCGACCGTCTACCTGAACCTGTCCGCGCTGACCGAGGCCGGACTGGTCTGCGAGTTCAAGGGAGCCAACGGGGAGTCGCTCTACGACAGCAACGTCACTCCCCACTACCACGTGGTGTGCAAGGAGACCGGCGAGATCCTCGACGTGCCGGCCCCGCTGATCGACGGCAAGCCGCTGGGCCTGTTCCTCAAGGAGCAGATCGAACGGGCCACGGGCTGGCAGGTCGACGAGCCGCAGTTCAGCCTGAGCGGCCTCTCGCCCGCCACCCGCGACGCCTGATCCGCAGCTGATACAGCCGACGAGCCTCCAGAGGCACGGATATCCTCAGGCCGATGAGCGCTCCGCATGAGGGGAACAAGGAACCAGCACGCGCCGAGCTCCGAGAGCTCGAGTCGATGGAGGAGCTCAGGCCGCTGGAGGACCTGCAGCGGGTGGTCTGGGGCGTTGACGACGTGGAGGTCGTACCGGCGAGCGCCATGCGGGCCAGCGTGCACGCCGGGGGGCTCGTGGTGGCGGCGATGGTCGACGGGGCTCCGGTCGGGTTCGTCTACGGGTTCCCGGCGACCCCTCACGGCCGCGGGATGGAGGGACCCGGTCTGCACTCCCACATGGCAGCCGTCCTCCCCGGTATGCGCAGCGCTGGTGTGGGGCGCAGGATGAAGCGTTACCAGGCCGACTGGTGCCGGCGTAGCGGGCTGGAGTGGATCAGCTGGACCTTCGACCCCTTGCGCCCCGGCAACGCCCGCTTCAACCTGGAGGTCCTCGGAGCCCGCTGCTACGACTACCTGTCCGACTTCTACGGACCCATGCCGGGCACCCTGGGCGGCGGCCTCCCGAGCGACCGGCTATTGGCGGTCTGGCGCCTGGCCGGTGGCGGGACCCCTGGAGGTTCCGTTGTCGGTCCTCAGGCCGGGCAACTCGGGGCAGGCGAAGCCCAGGGTCGCGCAGCCAGAGGGGTCTGGCTCTTGCCGCCGGGTGACGAGCCGAACCCGCTGGGCGACGATGCGCTTCGCTCGGCCGTGGCCGCGGGCGCGCCCTTGAGCGTCGCTGTGCCCGCCGCCGCGCTCGACGTCTTCTCCCGCCCCGAGCTGGCGCTGCGCTGGCGCAGCGCGCACCGCGCGACCCTGGGGCGAGCCCTGGACCTGGGCTACATGGTCGTCGGGTTCGGTGCCGACGCCTTCGCGCTCGAGCCCGGCCCGGGGCGAACCGCGAAGACGGACCTGCACAAGTTGTAAAGATAGACTTGACAATCAGTGAAGCCAGCCTTAGCATCTGTCCAAGGAGGTCGGCCATGTCGATCCACGAAGTGATGCTGAACGGCAGCTACAGGCTCGAGAAGCTTCGGGAGGTTCGCCGCGACATCGAGCGCGGGCACCGGGTCGGCAGGCCCCCGGTAGCGCGGGCGATGGCTCGCGGCCTGAGGAAGATCGCCACCGCCCTCGACGGAGAGCCGGCGCCGCGGTACGCGCCCGCCAGGTGAGCGAGCCAGCAAGAAGCAGGCCAGACGCCCGCCCCAACAAGAGGCGGGCGTCAGTCAGGAGAAGCGAGTGAGCGACAGCGACAGGATCAGGCAGATGGTCTCGGAAGGCCGCATCACGCAGGAGGAGGCCGACCAGCTGATCGCGGTGCTACGAGAGGTGGACGCGGCCGGCGAGCGCCTGGCAGCGGCCGGGGCCGCCGGTGCGGACGCCGTGGGCGGAGAGCACGAGGCGCCTGCCCCTGCCGCCGAGCCTGGCCGACCCGCAGAGGGCACGTGGGCCCCGGAGGCGGCCGCTTTACCGGAGGTCACCGTCCCGCAGCCCGCGCCCCACCAGGACGCGGCGTCCGAGTCGCCGGCGGCCCAGCCACGACCGGACGAGCAGCAGGGAGACGCCTTCTCGGCCCGTCCGCCAGCGACCGCCTCGGCGCCCGAACAGCCAGGGCAGGTGCCGCCACCAGACACCCGCCCCACCGATCACCGCACCGCGGATCACCACCAGCGCATGGCCGAGCACGCGAGGGATGCCGCCCGGCAGGCGCGGGACGCCGCCAAGGAGGCCCAGCGCGCCGCTAGGGCGGCGGCCCGCGACGCCGCCAGGGAGGCCCGTGACGCTGCCCGCGAGGCCATGCGCGCCGCGCGCGACTCCGGCCGCGAGGTGGCCAGGCAGGCCAGGGAAGCCGCGCAGGAGATGACGCGGGAGGCGTCCCGCGGCGCGCAGGATCTCTCTCACAGCGCCGCGGCCGCGGCGCAGGCGGGCGTGGAGGCTGCCGCCGCGGGCGCCGCAGCCGCGGCCTCGAGCGTCCGGCAGCCGCCTGAGGCCGGTCGCCCCGGTCCGGCGGTAGCGCCGGCCGACACGCGCTGGGTGACCGTCGAGATGCTCGGCGGCGACCTGGACGTCGTGGCCGTGCCGGGGCTCGAGAAGCCCAGGGTCGAGGGCGGGCCGGGGGAGCTGACCGTCGAGGAGGTCGAGGACGGCTACCGCATCCAGTTCGCGCCCGACCGCACGGGCTTCCTCAGCGGCCTCTTCTCGAGCCTGCGCTCAGGGGACATCAACATCGAGGTGCCGCCCGGCTTCGGCCTCAGGATCGAGGCCACCGCCGGCGACGTGTCGCTGAAGGGCGTCCGGTACCTGCGAGGCCGCATGCGCGCCGGCGACCTGTCGGCCGACCGCTTGGAGGGCGTCGACTTCAGCATGACCGCCGGCGAGTTCGAGGCCACCCTCGACCTGCGCTCCGGGCGGCACGCGGTGAGCGTCGGCGCCGGCAACGTCGAGGTCGCCATCAGCCAAAGCTCCGACGTCGTCGTCGACGGCCGCGTCTCCATCGGCGACATCGGCTCCGACCTCCCGGGCATGGATAGGCGCGGCTCGGGCCTCGGCGGTTCGTTGGCGGGCACGCTCGGCACCGGCCAGGCCAGCCTCGAGCTGCGCGTCACGACCGGCGACATCGAGATCAGGGCGGCGAAGGAGCGCTGATGGCCGTCTCCAACGAGCGCCGCCGCATCCTCGACATGCTCGCGGCCGGGAAGCTCGACGTCGAGCAGGCCACGGCCCTGCTCAAGGCCCTCGGACCCACGCCTGCCGAGTCCTTGCCCCTGCCCCCGACCCGCGTGCCGCCGCCGCCGGCCCCGCCGGAGCTCGCCGGCCCGGCGCCTGTCCTCGCGCCGCCCGCCGCGCAGGCAGCGCGCCGCCAGCCCCGCTTCGTCCGCATCAAGGTCGACGCCACCAAGGAGGGCGGGAAGACGACCAACGTCGACGTGCGCGTCCCCTACGCCCTGGCCAAGTTCGCGCTCCGGTTCGTGCCGCAGGAGGCGCGCCGTGAGCTCGAGGCGCAGGGCATCGACATCAGTCAGCTCCTCGAGACCGCCGAGGCGATGCCGGAGGGCAAGATCGTCGAGGTCAACGCCGAGGGGCCTGGCGACGAAGGCACCGCCCACATCACCGTAGAGGTCATCTGATGCCCAGGCTCACCATGCCCACCGAGTGCCCCGTGACCGGCGGCCCTCTCCTCGTGACCCGCCTCGAATGCGAGGAGAGCGGGGTCACCATCGAGGGGCGCTTCACGCCCAACGAGTTCGCCATGCTCCCCGAGGAGAACCTCGAGTTCCTGCGGATCTTCGTGAAGGTCAGGGGCAACCTCAAGGAGGTCGAGAGGATCCTCGGCCTCAGCTACCCGACGATCCGCCTGCGTTTCGAGAAGCTCCTGCTCGCCCTCGGCTACGAGGCCGAGCCCGACGTGAGCGAGGAGCGCGCCGAGGTGCTCGACCTGCTCGACCGCGGTGAGATCGACCCCGACGAGGCCGCCAAGCGGCTGCAGTCGCTGCAGCGCAAGGGCGGTTGACGACGCCCGAGGTCCGGGGGCGGCGCGCCGTGACCGCCGCCCCCGGACCGAGGGGTAACCCGCTTCGCCGCGGCTCGCGGGGCCCGTAGTTATACTGCCGGCTGCATGCCGGACTACTACGCGCTCCTTGGGGTCGAACGCACCGCTGATGCGGGCGAGATCAAGGCCGCGTACCGCCGCCTGGCCCTGAAGTACCACCCCGACAAGAACCCGGGCGACGCGGCCGCCGAGGACAGGTTCAAGCAGATCAACGAGGCCTACGCCGTCCTCTCGGACGACGAGAAGCGCAGCCGCTACGACCGCTTCGGCACCGTCGACGACAGCATGCCCATGGGCATGGACATCTTCGACATCTTCGCCTCCGTCTTCGGCGGCAGCATGTCGGGGATGGGCCGGGCGGGCCGCGCCCAGGGGCTGCAGGGCGAGGACCTCGAGGTCGAGGTCGAGGTGACCCTCGAGCAGGCCTGGGCCGGCGAGACGCTCGCGGTCCCGGTCGAGCGCATGGCCGCCTGCGAGCACTGCCACGGCGACAGGGCCGAGCCGGGGTCGAACGGCAAGCACGCCTGCCCCACCTGCCGGGGAGCCGGTCAGGTGAGGACGCACGCTCAGTCGCTGTTCGGCACCGTCATGACGACGCGCCCCTGCCCCGAGTGCCGGGGAGAGGGCCAGGTCATCACCGAACCGTGCACGGTCTGCGCCGGTCGCGGTCGCCAGCTGCGGCAGACCCACGTCGACGTGCCGCTCCCCAAGGGCATCGACGGCGGCTACCGCCTGCGCGTCCAGGGCGCCGGCAACGCGGGGCTGGACGGCGGCGCGAGCGGCGACCTCTACGTCTACGTGACGATGGCTCCGCACCCCCACCTCAGGCGGGATGGCGACGACCTCGTCCACGAGCTGGAGGTCGGGATCGCGCAAGCGGCGCTGGGCGGGTCCTTCACCGTGCAGACGCTCGAGGGCGAGGAGGAGTTCGACCTGCCAGCGGGGACGCAGCCGATGGCGGAGTTCCGCCTGCGTGGCCGCGGCATGCCCCGGCTGCGCCAGCCCGGCAAGGGCGACCTGGTGGTCGTGGCGAAGGTCGTTGTGCCGACAAGGCTCTCCCCCGAGGCGCGCGAGCTGCTCGAGGCCTACGCGATCGAGACCGGCGAGAGCGTCGACGGCCACGAGACCGTCGCCGAGAAGGTCCGCGGCCTGTTCGGCCGCATCAAGGACCGACTGCACCGCGACGACGTACAGGGTACCGAGCCGGTCAACTGAGCGCGGCCGACCTGGTGGGTAGCGCGGGCTAGCCGCGCGGTCCGAGCAAGCCCATGTCCAGCAGCTTCTGCCTGAGGGCCGGTACGGCCTCCTCCCCCGTCAGAGCCAGCCGGTGCACGCCGGGCTCGCGCCGGAACCAGGTGCGCTGCCGCTTGGCGTAACGCGCCGTCGCGACCGTGACCGCCTTGATCGCCTCCTCCAACGAAGCCTCGCCGCGCACGTGCAGCGCGACCTCCTTGAAGCCGATCGACTGCCGGGCGGTGGGCAGGTCGGGGTAGCGCCTCAACAGGCCGCTGACCTCGTCCACCAGGCCCTCCTCGAACTGACGCCGCGCCCGACTCGCGATGCGGCTCCGCAGCACGCCCGGAGGCGGGTCGAGGAGGAAGACCTCGTACCCGAAGCGCGGCTCACTGGCCGGGAACGCCGAGGGCGGCTGGCCGGTCGCCCTCAGGACCTCGAGGCTGCGCACGACGCGCCGCGGGTTGCGAGCGGCGCGCTCCGCGTCGGCGGGCGAGGCGGCGGCGAGCTCGGCGATCAGCTCGTCGAGCCTCCCCTCCTCGACCGCCCGCCACAGCGGCGCCTGCCGCTCGGGGTCGGCTGGCGGGGCGGTCGGGACGCCCTCCCGGAGGGCCCGCAGGTAGAAGCCGGTGCCGCCGACCACCAGAGGCGTGAGGCCGCGGTCGAAGACGTCGGCGATCGCCGCCTCGGCCAGCTCCACGTAGCGTGCGACGGAGAAGCGCTCGTCGGGCGCCGCCACGTCGATGAGGTGATGCCGCACGCGGCGCTGCTCCTCGGCCGACGGCTTGGCCGTGCCGATGTCGAGGCCTCGGTAGACCTGCATCGCGTCGGCGCTTACGAGCTCGAGGCCGAGCTCCTCAGCGAGAGCCAGGGCGGCCGAGCTCTTCCCCGAGGCCGTCGGGCCGACCAGCGCAGGCACGCGGCGGCGCTCGTCGCCGGGGCCCGCTGTCGCGCTCGCGTCCACGCCGACAAGCTAGCAGGGCGGCAGGACAGGGTCCGCGGCCGTGTTCCCGGCGACCGGCGGGGGCCGGCGGGGCAGTTGCTACTATGCGTGCGATGAAGATCCAGAAGTACGGCACGGCCGGAGACATCGAGCAGCTGGTGGCGGTTCGCGAGAGCATCGAGCGCCTCGCCGACTCCCAGCGGGCCACGGCCCCGCTCATGGCCAGGGCCGACCTCCACGACGTCGGCGAGGCGTTCCTCGTGCACGTCGAGGTGCCGGGCGTCGCTCAGGCCGACCTCGAGGTGGCCGTGCAGGGCGACGAGCTCCTCATCGCCGGCATCCGCGACAGCGTCCCAGTCGACTCGGTCCCGGTCTTCAGCGAGAGGCCCGTGGGGCCGTTCCAGCGCACCATCCGCCTGCCCGAGCCGGTCGACCCCGAGAGGGTCACGGCCCACCTGCAGAGCGGCGTGCTGTCGATCAACCTGCCCAAGCAGCAGTAGGTTCCGCTCGCTAGCCAGCCCTCACTCGAGGTCGACCTCGAGCTCGCCCGCGACGTTCCCGACCACGACCACGTCGTCGCTGTCGAGGTAGTAGAGCAAGCGCGAGCCCTCCAGCACGTCAGAGCCACGCACGCTGCGCGCCGGCGACCCCGTGAGGACGGCGATGCCGGCCTCCTCGTCGAGCTCCAGGGTGTCCCCCGTCGTGGTGCGATCCTCGCTCGTCACCTGCACGCCGCCCCTCAGCGTGGCGGTCTGCTCGTTGACGGCGAACGACATCGACCGCGACGTCGCGGTCAAGGGTGCACCGCCAGGAGCGTCGGGCTCGCGCGAGAGGGAGATCGGGCCGTCCATCTCGCCGACGTCCTCCTCGCGGTCGAGGAAGAACCGCGACCCGACGACCGTGGTCCTCCCCTGCACCAGCGTGACGGCCGGATCGTCCGACGGAGTCTCCTCCTCCACGCACCCCGGACGGCTGAACGTGACGCTCGAGCCGGTGAGCTCGAGCGTCTCTTGGCCAGCTCCCTCCTCCGCCCCCACCGGAGTGCGTACCAACGCGAGGTGCGAGGTGAGGACGGCGTCCTCCACGCGCGTCTCGACGTGCCCGGGAGCGGGGCCGTACACGATCGTCATCCGCAGGCCCTCCTCGCAGTTCGCGTTGTTGCCGATGCTCCGGGCGCCCTCCGCGGCCAGCGCGCGGTTGCTGATGACCAGCTCGGCGTCGTCGCGCCGGACCGTGAAGGTCGTGACGGCCTGCGCCGCCGCCCAGGCCGCGAGAGCGAGCGCCAGCGCGGCGGTGAGGCGCGCCGGCAGCCCTCGCCTCGCTGCCGGCGCGCGCCTCACTACTGGTTCTCGCCCCGCAGAGCGAAGGTCGACGGGTCGAACTCGCTCGGCACCGACGCGTCGATCGCCTCGAAGAAGTCGAACTCGATGTCCTGCTTGATGCGGTCGGTGACGAGGGTGGCGCCCGTTTCGGAGTCGACGGCCTCGGCAGGCTGGTCGACTGTCCCGATGACCTCCGCTATGCCCTGCTCGTCGTCGAAGAACACGACATGGCCGCGCGAGGTGATCGGTCCGTCCACGACGGTGACGTCGCCGCGCGCGTAGAGGCGGTTGTCTCCGGTGAGGACGCGGATCTCGTCGGCCGTGATCGTCATGAGGTCGCCGTCCTCGCCCGTCCGGACGATCTGCACCTGGCCGCCCTCGCTCGTAAGGACGCCGAGGTTCGCCTCCTCCTCGAACACCAGCGTGTCGGCGGTCGCCGACTGGTTGCCGTTGTCGAGGGCGACGTCGCCGGTGGAGGTCGAGCGGTCGGTGTCGACGTCGAACGAGACCTCGTCGGCGCGGATCTGCACTGGTTCCTCGTCCTCCTCTTGGGCCTCGATGAAGACTTCGACGCCCCCGCGCATGACGCCCAGGCCCGTCGCCTCGCTGTAGACGAGCTCGGGGCCGATGGCGGAGAGCCGGCTCCGGTTCACCTGTACGCCGTTCGAGAAGCTCGCCGTCCGCTCCCCGCCTCGCGCGATCGAGGTGCCCTCGGGGGCGGTGAGCTCCGCGAAGCTGCCGCGGATCGTCAGCGTCGAGACCGTGGCGAGGATGCCCAGAGCGTCCGGGTGCTCGTAGACGATCGGGCCGGAGCGCAGGTTGCCGCGCTGCGTGCCGCCGCTGCTGTCGATCGTGATGATGCGGTCGCCACGCTCCTCCTCCTCGGGCCCTGGCGCTTCGGCAGGGGCCTCCTGAGGCGGGGCCTCTGCGGGCGGTTGAGCCGGGGTCTCCTGAGCCAGCGATAGCGCCGTGACGCCGAGCAGGCCCGCGGCGAGCAGCGCGAGGAGCCGCGGACGCGGGGCCGATGTTTCACGTGAAACGCGGCTGCCTGGAAGGGAGGCGAGATCGCTCCCGTCGCGCAGCGCGCCCTTGTCTCGAGGGTCTGGCATGTGGTCTCGCTCTCCGGTGCTCACTGCTCGCCCTCCGGCGAGCGGATGATGAACGCGCTGTAGCCGACGGTGCCGGGCCCGCCAGCCTCGAACTCGGTGAAGTCGAAGCTGATGCGCATGTCCTCGAACACGCTCTCGCCGAGGTCCGGCCCCGACATGCTGGCGCGGGGCACCTCGAAGCGCGCCCGCCGCTGATCGATGAGCACGAGCCTGTCACCCTTCGACTCCATGTGGAGGTCGATCTCGTCTTCCACTAGGTGGGCATGCATCGCTTCGCCTCTGATGTTGTCGCTGCTGTCGATGGTGACTCGATCGGAGTCGAGCGTGAAGTCCGTCTCTCCGTCGACCGTTCTGCGGCCGTCGGAGAGCGAGTGGAGCGTCGACTCCTGCCGGTCCGGGACGTAGTCCACGCTGGGAGCCGAGAAGTGCCAGACGGCGGCCGGGTCCTCGCGAGGGTACAGAGTCACCGTGGTGTCGCGCAGCGAGATGACCGCGGCGGGCGGCGCGGCCCGCGTGTCCTCTTGCAGCGCGAGCACGACCAGCACGGCAACCACGGCCGCCATCGCGATCAGTGCGTAGCGGAGCACGGCCCGAGACTAACAGCGGCGCCGATCAACGGGCGTGAGGAAGGCGCCTAGGACGGTAACTCTGCCTTCAGCATATCGGGCCGCGGCGCCGCCCGGCATTCACGTACCAGCGTCGGTGCGGCGCTCAGTCGAAGTGGACCGCGACGACCCGGTAGGAGAGCGACCCGCCGTTGACGACGACCTTGTCGCCCACGCGCTTGCCGAGCAGCTCCCGACCGAGGTCGGAGTCGTCGGAGATGCGGTTCTCGAAGATGTCGGCCTCGTGGGTGCCGACGAGATGGAACACCTGGCGCACTCCGCTGTCGTCCTCGAGCTCGAGGCTCGCGCCGAGCGCCGCGGTGGGATCTCCCTCGTCGCGCTCGACGACGGTCGCCCGGTGAATGATCTCCTCGAGGTCGGCGATGCGCGCCTCGTTGGCGCTCTGCAGCAGCCTGGCCTCGTCGTAGGCGGCGCTCTCCCGCAGGTCGCCGTCGGCGAGCGCGGCGCCCATGTAGTCGGCTAGCTCCTGGCGCTTCTCCTCCTTGAGGTAGCGCAGCTCTTCCTTGATCTTCGCGAGACCCTTGGCGGTCAGGTAGATGGGTTCCTTGGACACGAGACTCCCCTGCGGTCGCGGCCTTGGCCGCGAGGTTTGGACCTTGGATGATACACGGCGCGGCCGCAGCGGCGCGAAGTGGAACCCACAGGCGCCTAGGGAGCCTCGGCGCTGTTATGTCGGGCGGCCGTGGAGACGCGCCGCTTCGGTTGGGGACCACGCGGCGTGCGATGCCCCCCGCTACGCCCCGGCCCTCCGAAGGTCCGGTACACTGGAGAGCGCGCGGGCCCTTAGCTCAGTGGTTAGAGCAGTCGACTCATAATCGATTGGTCGCTGGTTCAAGTCCAGCAGGGCCCACCACGTCCTACACGGCGTTTCTGGTACCTCGCTGCACCCGTTCTCACTATTTGTGGGGGCGTGGTTGCAGCGTGGTTGCAGTTGGCGGACAAACCCCATGCTCGCTGATTCATCATGGGCGTGTCGGTGTGACGCCTCCAACATGCCATCGCGCCTGGGTGAGGCTCTCTGAGTCTGGTCTGGCAATGTGTGTCATTTACGGCCATTTACGGTCATTTACGGTCGTTTACAGCCGCTTACACAACCGCCGGCCGGCATCTAGTCGGGCTCCTCGATATCGAACAGCCCCTTGCCAGACCTGACTCTACTAGCTTGGCCCGTAGGGACGTAGTACGACGAGCTGCCGCTTCCCCGGCGCTCGAGAAGTCCCAACTCAACCAATCTCCTAAGGGCCTCGCTTGCACGCACGATGTTCTTACCAGTCAATTCCCTGTAGGTGGCGTTATCCATTCGACCACTACGGAGAGCGACTAAGAGGGCCCGCCTTTGGTCTTCGCTGAGCTCACCGAGCTTTCCCACCCTATGAATCTCGTCCTCGGTTGCTAGGTTGTGCCAGAAAAATGCAACGCGGAACTGGTTGCTGCTCTCGTCACTCTCGAACACCGGCTCAGCCAAGCCGGCATTGCGAAAGCCTCTCTTCATCGTGAGGATGCCGCTGCCGACCTGCTCCGCTAAGCCAACGATGTTGAAGGCTCGAGCTAGCAGCGGATTCCGGGGACTAGAGCCTGGCCTATCGAAGTGGCTGAGCGGCTTCCTTGACGTGCCTGGATTCTCCATTTCCAGTCGATCGGAGAAGCGCCGGAACTGAGTGGGCTGGAAAGCAAGGTAATCCTGGTGGATGAGGGCATTTACGACACCCTCTCGTACGGCGACATGAACAGGATCGGCCGATCTTGGTAACGCCCCAGTCTGTAAATGCACCCCTTCAGGGATGCGACCGACGATCTCCCCAGCGATGCGGCTCGCCAGCTCTACAAGCCCTGTGACCGGCAGAGTAAGCGTTCTTGGTCTAGAGCTAGGGCCAGGGTTCCACTCAGTACCATCAACTTCGATTACCTGAAAAGCGAAGCCAGGAAAGTAGCGAGTGATCGCCTCTTGCTTGCCAAAGAGCAGGATAGCCGCGCGATTCGGGCGCTCCGTGCCGTCCACATCCTGCGCTAAACCGAGCGCGCGCAGGAGTTCGAGATCTCCATATCCGAGCAATGGTGAGTCAGGTCGGGCGGCCCTGAGGCGGTTGCGGTAGCTCTGCATCAGGCTTGTATCTAGGTGACTGAAGGATACCCCCGGGGGAACCTGCTGATCTGGGCTTACCCCAGAGCGTTCTGAGGCGATACGAGTTAGGTCCTCAGCTGACAACCTGATGTCGCTAGATCCAATTCGCTTGAATGCCCCGTGCTGCACACCTCTGGTCGTGATGTAGACGGGCCTGAGATAAGGTTCCGCCGGCGGAACCTCGACTTCAACAACCGGCTTTCCGTCGATCTCGAGCAAATTCAAACTAATCGGAATGGACGGTGTCATCACTTGACGTAGTGAGCTTGCTATCTCTGCCTGCAGCTTATCGGGGCTAGCCAACCCCAGGACTTCTCTGTCCTGGGAGACGCCCAGCAGTATCCTTCCTCCACGGGTGTTGGAGAAGGACGAGACGGTTTCCCACAAGCTCTTAGGTACGCCGACCCGCGCTTCTTTGAGCTCCAGCCGCTCTCCCTCGTCATCGACAATGCCTACCGATGAAAGGTATTCGCGGAAGGTCCCACCACATTGTCGCAGGCCAGGGCCAGTGGCGGCGCGACCGTAAGCGCGGAGTCACGGAGGGCTTGTCGGGCGAGCCAAGGAATGACTGTTTCTGCGGCAACCTCCACGGTCCTGTACCTCACACCAGCCCCAGGTCGGCGAAGCGCTCCCGGGCCCTGCTGTCGTGCGTCCGTAGCCGCTCCTCGAGCGCTCTGCGCCGCACCAGGCCTTTCTCGAGCGCTTGGCGTGTGGCCGTCTCTACATGTTCAGGGCTCATCGAGGAGCACGCCACGTCGAGCAGCGTCCGCAGGGGCGTCGTTATCCGGTAACCGTCGCGCCCCTCGATGTCCTGGGGAGGCAGTTCTTCCTTGTGAAGCACCACGCCGGGAGGCGCCCGCTTGCGGAAGCCCTTGGGCACGGTCAGGTGATGCTTCGAGGGCAGCACGTCGCTAAGCCCGAACGCATGCAGCGCGGAGTCGTGCGACAGGACGGCTTGTGGCTCACCGGCGCGGTCCCGGCTCCACAGCATGAGGCGAATCACGGTGTCGTCGTTCGTCTCGGGATAGCGGGCGAGGCGATAGATACCCCATCCGTCCCGCACCCAGTTGCCTGCCTTGTGATGGTAGCTCTGCGAGGCATAGCTGTAGCCCGCCTTCAGCGCCTGAGCGGCGGTGAAGTAGCCAGCCTGCTGTTCTGCGATCTCGAACAGCCTAGTGGCAGCAGAGTCGCCTTCGCGCACGGGAGTATTCTACAAGAACCTCAAAAAAACATTTAGATTCTTGTAACAAGTGGGCAATGCGGTCCTCAGATCGTGGCCATGGAGGGCTCTCCGCCCCGCGACCTCGCCGGCGAGGCCGCTTCGACGCCACCGCTGCGCCGAGGAGGCAACGGACTCAGCCCGCGCCCAGGTCACCCCCCCGGAGCTGAGCAAGGACATCCTTCTCTACCGGCGAACGGCTCTGGGGCTCACCGTCTAGCTGGAGCGTGCCGGCCCGCGTTCGGGGACGAGGTTGTGGGATGATCGCTCGCCTAGCCGATGGCTCTCTCAAGAGGCAGTCCGGAACCTTCCGGGGCGCCAGGTGGCTCGTGCTCCTCGCGTTGGCGGCAGCTGCGGTCGCCGCCATCGTGGGGTGGCGGGCCGCGGCGCTCGGCGGTTCGCGGCTACAGCTCTCCGACGTGTTCGACGCGGGGATCGTCACCGCGTCATCGGTGGTCCTCGCGTTCGGTCATCGGTCGCTCAGGCGCGTCGACTGGCTCGTCGCAGCGGCCACCGGCGCCGCCATGGGGCTACTCGTGCCCTCCACCGGCTTCTACCCGTTGCTCGGGTGGGCGGCGAGGCCGGGAGGCCCGGCCTGGGTGGCGGCCTTGCACGGGGCCGGCGTGGCGGCAGCGTTGCTCGCCGGCCTGGTCGTCATGCGCAGTGGGGGGCCGGTCGCGTCGAGCTTCGCGCGCGGCAGGTGGGCGGCGGGGCTGAGGAGCCTCGGGTTCGGGGCGGTCGTTGGCCTGCCGCTCGCCGCCGTCAACGCCTACGCGAACACGCTGACGCAGGGTCGTCCTTTCGAGCTGCAGGGCTCCCTCTTCGCGCTCCTCGAGGCGCTCGAGCCGGGGATCGTCGAGGAGGTCGTCTACCGCTTCGCCTTGCTAGGGATCGTATGGCTGGTGCTGCGGCCGTCGTGGGGTGGGAGGGCCGCCTGGATGTCCGGCGTCTTCGTGCTGCTGGTGCATTCCTACGCCCACTACGGGCACCTGCTCCTGGAGCAGCCACTGCTGTACGTCGGCTTCGGGGCGGTGCTGGCGATCGTGTGGGGTCTGCCTCTCACGTTCCTCGCCCTCAGGCGGGACCTGGAGTCGGCGGTCGGCTTCCATTGGGTGCAGGACGCCGTTCGGTTCCTGGGCGGCCTTTAGGCAGGTGACGGCGCGCCGGCCGCGTAGCCGGCAGAGGAGGCTGAGCATGCGAACGATGACTGCGAGCCTCGGAGCGAGGAGCCCTCCTCAGGGTCTGGCGTTCCGCTCGCTCCTCCCGTTCTTCGGGTGGACGTTCGGCGTCTCGTGGGGCGTGGGCGTCGTGTTCGTCCTGTTCTCGGCGCAGGTCGAGGCGGTCTTCGGTCCGATGGGCTACACGAACCCGGTGTTCGTGCTGATGGTCTACAGCCCCGCCATCGTCGGGATCACCATGGTTTGGCGCCGCAACGGTCTCACCGGTCTGGGCAGCTTCCTCCGGCGGTTCACCCTCTGGCGCATGGCGGCCAGGTGGTGGCTCGTGCTCCTCGTGGGCATCCCCGCCGTGTACCTCGCCGGCGCGGCGCTCACCGGCGGGCTCGCGGCGACCTTCCCATTCTCGCCGTGGTACCTCGTGCTGCCGGCGCTGCTGCCCATGCTGTTAATCGGACCGATGGAGGAGATCGGCTGGCGCGGCGTCGCGCTGCCGCTGCTGCAACGCCGCTTCGCGCCGCTCTGGTCGGCTCTGATCCTCGGCGTGACCATGGCCGTCTGGCACACGCCGTCGTTCCTGATGAGCGGCACGAAGCAGTCCGCCTGGGAGTACTGGCCGTTCTTCTTCGGGCTCATCGCCGTCGGCGTGATCCTCACGGCCATGTTCAACGCCTCCCGCGGCAGCCTGCTGGTCGCCTTCCTCTTCCACGCGCAGCTCAACAACCCGATCTGGCCGGACGCCCAGCCGTGGGACATGTGGATCTTCGTGGCAGCCGCGGTCGTCATCGCCCTGCTGAACCGCAAGGCGATGCTCGGTCGCGGACGCGCCGTCACCCAGGTGCTGATGCCGGTGACGACGGAGGGTGAAGCGCTCGTGTCGGCCAGGGCCGTACCCCTGCACGCGGATCCGACGTCGTTAGGAGGTTCGCGATGACGACAGGAACGTACGGCGCTTCGGCGCTAACAGGGTCCCGCGGCCTAGCCGGGTCGCTGCTGGGCATCGGCGTGGGCACGCTCCTCGCCTTGTCCGCGGCCGCGCTCTCCGGCCTGCTCGCCGCGATCTTTCTGCCGCGCGGGCCGGTGACGACGGGCCAGGCGCTCGTCCTGCTGCTCGGGGCCTTGGCCGTCGGAACGCTGGGCGGTTACCTGATGCGATCACGCTGGGCGCTGCTGCTCCTGCCCCTGGCGCACCTGGTGGTATTCGAGGTCGGTCGCATCGGCGCCGCCGGACCGACCGTCGACCTTCCGAGGCTCGACAGCGCCTTCGGGATCCTCGCGCTGCTCGTCGGGCGGGGAACCTACGCCGTGATCGCCCTCCTCCCGATGGTCGCCGGAGCCGGCGCCGGCCTTGCCGTCGCCCGCCGACTCGCCGGTGACCAGGCCGGATGGATCCCGTCCGCGGTGATGCTCACGCTGGTGGCGGCGCTGGCCGTCTGGCTGCTGCTGCCGGCCCGGACCCCGGCCATCGTCGGCCCTAACGGAGAACCTCTCGCTGGGAGCATCGCGGAGCTCGCCACCGTGAGGCTCGGCGGCGCCGAGCAGGCGATCATGCTGCGCGGGAACAGCGTCGAGAACCCCGTGCTCCTGTACCTCAGCGGCGGTCCCGGCCAGAGCGACCTGCCGTACTCGCGCGTGCTGCTGGGCGACCTCGCCCGGGACTTCGTCGTCGTGAGCTGGGATCAGCGCGGCACGGGCAAGTCGTACGCGGCCCTCGAGCCCACGGCCTCGCTGACGCTGGACCAGGCGGTCGCGGACACGATCGAGCTGGCCGAGTACCTGCGCGGACGCTTCGGCGAGGAGAAGGTCTACCTGCTCGGCGAGTCGTGGGGCAGCACGCTGGGTGTGCTGGCGGCGCAGAGGCGGCCGGACCTCTTCCACGCCTTCATCGGCTCTGGCCAGATGGTCAGCCAGAGCCTCACCGACCGGATCGTCTGGCGCGACCTGCTGGCTCATGCGGAGCGCGAGGGCGACTGGCAGCTCTACGACCGCGTCCTCACGTTGGGCGAGCCGCCCTACCGCGACACGCCGTGGAGCAACGCGTTCGTGATGAGCCAGTACGGGAGGCTCTACCAGCCCTACGCCCCGCCGGCGGCGTACGTCGAGCGCGGCACGGCGGCGCGGCTCGGGTTCTACGGCGTCCTGGGCAGCGAGTACGCCCTCGTCGACAAGGTGAACGTCCTACGCGGCCTGATCGACATGTTCTCGGTGATGTACCCGCAGCTCCAACGGGTCGACTTCCGTGTCGACGTGCCGCGGCTGGAGGTCCCGGTGTACGTCCTCGACGGCAAGGCCGAGTTGCGCGGCCGGCGCGAGCCGATGCTCGAGTGGTTCGAGGCCCTTGACGCCCCCATCAAGCGCATCTACTCGTTCGACGACGCGGCTCACTCCGTGGCCTTCGAGCAGTTCGAGGCGCTCGGCCGGATCATGAGCGGAACCGTCCTGCCGGAGACGTACCACAGCGCGACCGGGGAGTGATCCGGCAGTGGGAGGAGCGGCCCTGCTCGTCGGTGCGGTCCTCGTGGAGGTCTACATCGCCGCGCGCCGAGCCGCATCGAGGCGCCCACTCCGGGGACCATCCGCTTCCATCCGACTGGCGGCGGTGGCGCTCTTCGGGGCTCTCGCCGTCACGGGAGGCATCGCCTGGGGTCCCCGCTTCTACGCGCTCGCCTTTGCGCTGCTGGTGTTGACCGTGAGCGAAGCCGGCCGGGCACTGCTCGGCCGGCTCCGCCCGCAGCCCAACGGGGAGCGTGCGTGCGGGAGCTCAAGCACATGGCGAGCCGTGGGTACGGTCGTGATGCTCGCCGGCGCCGCCGCACCGGCCATCTTGGTCGGTGAGTACGAGCCCTTGCCGACGACCGGGCCACACGCGGTGAGCACGTCGGTTCGCTCCTACGTGGACAGCGAGCGGCCGGACCCGTACTCGGTCACCGGAGAGCCCAGGCGGCTCACCGTTCAGCTGTGGTTTCCCCAGGAGGACGAGCTCACGGTCGACGGCGGCCACCCGTGGGTCGTCTTCTCGCACGGCGCGACGGGCATCAGGCAGAGCAACGAGTCGCTGATGCGGGAGCTTGCCTCGCACGGATACGTCGCGGCCTCCTTGGACCACCCGCACCAGAGCCTGTACGCCACCGGCGAGGACGGGCGCCGGGTATGGGCCGACCTCGGCTTCCTCGGCGATGTCGGCACCGAGGACCCCAGGACCGACCCACAGCGGAGCTTCCGGCTCTACCGGGAGTGGATGAGCGTGCGGACGGCTGACATCTCGTTCGTGATCCACCGCTTGCTGGCCGAGGCGGCCGGACCGGCGGCCGCGCCGGGCTTGCGGCTCGTCGATGCTGGCCGTCTCGCCGTGATGGGGCACTCGCTCGGTGGCTCGGCGGCCCTGGCCCTGGGGCGCCAGCGTGCCGGGGTCGGGGCGGTGATCGCCATCGAGGCGCCGTTGTTGGGAGACATCGCCGGCGTGAGGGACGGTGAGTTCGTGTGGCTGGAAGAGCCTTACCCCGTCCCGGTCCTCAACATCTACTCCGACGCCTCTTGGGACAATCTGAACGAGTGGCCGCAGTACGCGGCGAACCACGCGCTGCTAGCCGGGGCGAAGGACGACGTCGTCAGCTACCACCTGTCCGGGGTCGGTCACTTCGGGCTCACCGACCTGTCCCTATCCAGTCCACTGCTGACGCGGCTGATCGATAGGCGGCCAAGTGAGCCCGGGCCAGCCGCTGCGCTCGAGGAACTCAATCGTGTCGTACGCGCGTTCCTCGAAGAGCACCTGCGTTGAGCTACTCGAAGAGGCGCCGGCGGGTACGGCCGCACCGTCGGTCATCAGGCTAGTGCCGGGGGACCGAAAGGGAATCGATCGATGGCGCTAGGCGCTCCGCCCCCCTGAACGCGCCGTCCAGCACCGGCACCTCACAGGCGGGGAACATCTCCCGCAGCTGAGCCAGGAACACGCGGATCGCCGGTACTCGCAGCGCGCTCGGTAGCAGCGCGACGCCGAGGCCGCGGTCGATGTGCGGCTCGATCTTCACCATCCGCGTGCCCGCGGGGACGGCGTCGACGGTCAGCCTCGGCATGAGCGCCACGCCGACGCCGCGGCCGGCCAGCGCCAGCATCGTCGAGTCCTCGGCTATCTCCATCGTCGGCCGGAACGCGGGATCCGCCGCGAGGAGGGCGTCGCGGACGGGCCAGGAGCACGGTCCGTCGCTCAGGAGGATGGGCCGCGCCATCAGGTCCTGCAGTGTGTTGCCGTGACCTGCGCTCAGAGAGTCGGGGACGACTGCCACGTAGTCGTCCCGGAACAGCTCCCAGTAGACGGCGTCCTTGGCCAGCAGCGACATGGTCAGCGCCACGTCGACGCGGCCGGCATGCAGGTCCGCGAGCTGGCTGCGGGACCGGCTCGAGACCTCGAGCAGCTCGATGCGCAGGCCCGGACGGCTCGCCGACAGCGCGCTCATCGCCGGTGCGAGGACGTGCGACGCCAGGGACCGGAACGCGCTCACCCTGAGCTCGCCGGCGAGGTCGCCGCGGTCCAGCGACGCCTCCTGGCCGATGGCCGCCAGCGACCTCTCGACCGCCCGGGCGTGGGTGACGACCCGGTCGCCGACCGGCGTGGTCACCGCCCCGAACCGCCCCCTGGCGAGGAGCTTCACGCCCAGCTCCTCCTCCAGCTCCGCGATCGCGTAGGACACGGTCGACTGGGAGGTGCCGAGCTCCAGCGCCGCCTCGGAGAAGCTGCCGTGCTCGACGATCGCCAGCAGCGCGCGCAGCCCCTGCAGCTTCATGCTCAGAGTCTAGCGGCGGCTCGCCTTCCCAGCCCCTCGGCGTGCCGGGCCGCATCGGCTTGCGGCTCGTGCCGCTCGAGGCTGGCGACCGTCCCGCTCAGCTCGGCTAGATAGTGCTCGGCGATGTCCGTGACCAGGCCGATATCCCGCTCGCGCCGGCGGGGGTCGCTTCGG
>JBIQIQ010000184.1:0-3871 GCA_044507975.1 Deinococcaceae bacterium | reverse complement strand
AGGTCGACGGGGAGAACTACCACTTCCTCACGCACGAGCGCTTCACCGAGCTCCTTTCCACCGACGGCCTCCTGGAGCACGCCGAGTACGTCGGCGACTACTACGGCACGCCTTCCGGGCCGGTCGAGGAGGCCCTCTCCCGTGGAGAGGACGTCCTCCTGGAGCTGGAGCTGGTTGGGGCGCGCAAGGTGAAGACCCGGGTGCCGGAGGCCGTGATGGTGTTCATCGCACCGCCCTCGATGAGCGAGCTCGAGCGCCGCCTGCGCGGCCGCGGCACCGACTCGGAGGAGAAGATCCAGAAGCGCCTTGCACGGGCGCGCGACGAGATCCGGGCGATGCGCGAGTTCGACTACGTGGTGGTCAACGACGACCTCTACGGCGCCGCCGCCGACTTCGTCAGCATCCTCCGCGCCGAGCGCGCCCGCGCGCACCGCGTCACCGACGCCGACATCGAGCGCACCCTCGGCTCCTGAGCGGCGCGCGGCCGTGTGCTAGCATCGCAAGGTTGCAAGGAGGCCCACGTGGCTCAAGAAGGTTACGACAAGCTGCTCGCGCTGACCGACTCCCGTTACCGGCTGTCGATCATCGTCGCCAAGCGCGCCGCGCAGCTGAAGTTCGGTGTGCCCACGGTCCTCGACGTGGACGACGTGCCCAAGAACGAGAACACCGTCTCCCTGGCCATGAAGGAGTTCACCCACGCGACCGACGAGGTCTTGTGGGGCGATGACGACACCCTCCCCACGCTCGACGACGTGCGCCGCACCGTAGAGCCGGTGAGGGTGGAAGCGCCGCAGGTCTTCAGCGGCGGCTTCGACGACGACGACTGAGCGAAGGCTCAGCTAGGGGCGGGCGCCCGGGGCTGACGGCTCCGGGCGCTTCTCACTCGTCAGGGGCCCTCAGGCTCCTCCGCCTCCTGCTGAAGCTGCCGCGAGCGCATGCCGCTCAGAGGTGACGGCACTGTGAACGTGGTGCCGTTCCAGACGAGCCGACCCGCGGCGTACGCCCTCTTCTCCTCGGCGTCCAAGCGGGTCCACTGGACGCGGAGCGCGGCCACCGCGGGGTCCTCCAAGCCGTCCCAACCCACCTCGGGGCAGGTGTCGACGGTGAAGAGCGGGTCGACAGCCGCGCCCGACAGCGGCGCATCGGCCAGCGCTTCCGCCGCCTCGGACCCGGCCGGCACGCGGCCGGTGAACCCGAATGTGACCTCGGCGCCCGGCTCGAGCGAGCCGTTCCAAGCCTCCGGCATGAACAGGTGGCGGCGCCCGCCCTGCAAGCCGTCGCCGCGGCCCGCAGGCAGCGAAGCCGAGTCCCAGCGCCCTTCGAGGCTCCCGGCGGCGTCGACCGCGACGAGCCAGGTCGTCGGCACCTCGCCCAGGTTGGTGAGCCGGACGCCTCCGGCGAAGCCGACCTGCCCGCCCGGCTCGGGCCAGTAAGCCAACGCCACCCGCCGAGCCGTCACCGGGCATCCGGGGGCCAGAGGCGGCACCTCCGCGCGAGGCTCCGCGACCGTGCCTGTCATCCCGAAGCCGCTGGGTGGCGCGTACTCGCCCCTGTACTCGGCGACGAGCAGGAAGCTCCTGGCCTCGCCGGGCTCGGCCGTGGAGTTCCAGTCCTCGGGCGCGACGTACGTCCTGCCGTCCTCCTGCCAGTAGCTGCCGTTCCACAGCTGCAGCACGACTCCGGGCAGCTCGAGCCAGAGCCTGCTCATCCGCAGTACGCCTGGCTCCTCGTTGAGGACGCTGATCACGCCGGTGTAGCGGCGAGCCCCTCCGCCCACGTCCCAGTCGGCCGTCCTTTCGAAACGGAAGGTGACCCTCTCGCCTGGCGCGTAGAAGTGCGCCGGCTCGGGCGTCGCCTGCTCCCACGTGGCCCATCGCTGGGCGAGGGCGCAAGGGAGGACGAGAAGCGCGCACACCGTGACCGCCAAGGCCGCGACCGAGCGCCTCGGCGTCCCAGGCGCCCTGCGTATCCCCCGCGTGTTCATTCGCACCGCCTGACTCCCGTGACCTTACCCCTTCCCGTGCTGGACGGGCCGCGGCAGGTCGCACCGGCCGAGTTGCGCAGCGGTATACTGCATAAACATGCCGAGCAAGGACTACCGACAGCGCCTGATCGCCGAGTTGGTGGAGGAGGAGTTCCTCTCCACCCAGGCGCAGATCGCCGAGAAGCTCGCCGAGCGCGGCATCAACGTCACCCAAGCCACCGTCAGCCGCGACGTCACCGAGCTGCGGCTCGTGCGGGTGCCGGCCGGCAAGGGCCAGCACCGCTACCGCGCCACGCCCCTGACCGGCCAGGAGGACGTCGAGGCGGAGCTGCGGCAGCGCTTCAAGCTGTTCGTCCGCGACCTCGACCGCGGCGAGAACGTGATCGCCGTGAAGACCGACGAGGGACACGCCTCGGGCGTCGCCTACGTGATCGACAAGCTCGAGCGCGAGGACATCGTGGGCACGCTCGCCGGGCAGGACACCATCCTCGTGGTCGCCCGCTCGTCGGGCCAGGCCGAGGCGCTGGTCGAGGAGTTCGAGCGCCTGCTGGAGTGAGGTAGAGCCGGCCGAAGCGCCCCTCTGGCCTCTACCGGGGCCCGAGAACACGCGTGCTAGCCTCGTTGCCACAGTGGAGGCGACCATGTCCCCAGCACCCGCACACCTTGCCAACCCTCTCGCGCCGGCGCGCGCAGCGCGTCCGGGCGCGCGCTTCCTGGCTGCGTTCCTCCTCGCGCTCGTCGCGCTCGCCGGTGTGGCCTCGGCGCAGGCGCCGACCGTGTTGGTCCACCAGTTCGACAGCCAGGACGTCGTCCTGGGCGCCGCGCTGGCAGCCGAGGTCGCCGACGCCCTCGAAGGGTCCGCCGTAGTGCTGGGCCCCGAGGTCGCGCCCGCGGCCATCCCGCCCCTCGTCGTGGAAGGGGGCTTCATCAACCCTGCGCGGGTCGTGGCGCCCGAGGTGATGTTCGGGCCGGCCGGGGCCGACCTCCTGCGTGGCGCCACAGGCGTCGACGTAGCGGTCACCGGTCACCTGGAGGAACGCGACGACCGCCTCAGCCTCTTCGTATCGGTAGCGCACGCGGGCGGCCTCCGCTCGGGTGAGCTCACCGCCGCGCCGTCCGACCCGGCCCGCCTCGCCTACCTGGCCGCGGCGCTGGTCGGTTCGGTGCTCGACGACCAGTTCCCCGAAGGCGCCCCCCACTACTTGCGTCCGACGGACCCGCCCGCGGTAACCGGTGGCTTCGACCGGCCCTACGGCGCCTACGCGCGCGCCGTGGCGCTGGCCGCCGCCGGCCTCCATGACGACGCCAGGGTCGCCCTCGAGGAGGCGATCGGAGGGGAAGGGGTGCCGGAGCGGGCCTCCGAGTTCCTCGCGGACCTCGAGGCCGCCACGGGCGGGGAGGCTTCGGAGCCGACCGGCCCGACCTCGCTGGCGAGGCGCGCCCTGCTCTCCGTGCAGGTCGGAGCCGCCGACATCGCCGAGCAGCGTGATGCGTTCGGCGCCTTGCACGACGCCACCGGCCTGCCGGCCGCGCGCGCCTGGCAGGGTGCGCTGGCTGCGAGCGTCAACGACCGGGCCGGCGCCGAGGAGGCGTTCGCCGCCGCCGACTACGACTACGGCGTGGTGGCCAGGCACTCGTTCCTGCGTTCCCGTGGCGCCGACTCCGGCGAGATGCGGGCACTCCTGGACCGCGGCGACGCCAGCGGCGCCGCCCTGTTGGCCGCCGCCCTCGGAGCGGAGCTGGCCGGCGACGAGGAGGTGCGCCTCGATGCCCTGGCGGCCCTGACGCGCGCCTCGCCGTTCCTCGCCTACCCGCTCGAGGCGCTCTCCTATCATTACTTCGACGTGGACGACGGCCGCAGGGCCGCCGAGGCCCTGGCGGTCGCGG
>JBIQIQ010000183.1:2534-3884 GCA_044507975.1 Deinococcaceae bacterium | reverse complement strand
TGGCCGACAGCCACGGGCACGTCGCACGCAGCTCGGCCATGCGCGAGGCATCGACCGCGGCGCCCTCCACCTGGTAGAGGTAGCGGCCTCCGCCGACTGAGACGTCGAGCCGCACCGGCGTGCGACCGGCGAGCTCGTCGAAGACCGAGCGCAGCTCGAGAAGCTGGTGCTCGGCGACGTCCTCGAGCTCGAACCTGACGACGGCGACCTCCGGCACGGCGGTACCGAGCTCGCCGCGCTTGTCCCACCGCAACAGGCGCTCGGCGACGAGTCGCGTCGCCTCGCCGTCCTCGGAGACCTCGGCTACGAGCACCACCGGGGCGTCCTCCTCGAGCTGAGGGGCCACCTCGTCGTAAGTGCGCCCGAACACCACCACCTCCCGGCTGCCGGTCTCGTCGGCGATCTCGAAGCGGGCCATCATCGTGCCCTTGCGGGTCGGCCGCTTGACCACGCTCTGGACCAGGCCCGCGAGGGCGACGCGCACCCGACCAGGCCCGCCCGCTGCGGCGGCCGAGGCGTAGTGAGCGTCCACCTCGGCGACGCTGCAGGTCGCGGCCTCCACCAGGCCCGGGTAGGAAGCCATCGGGTGCGAGGAGAGGTAGATGCCCAGCGCCTCCTTCTCGTGCCTGAGCATCTCGAGCTCGCTGACGCCACCCACCTCGATCAGCGACGGCGGCAGCACCTCGGCGTCGCCGAACAGCCCGAACTGCCCGCTCGCCGCCTGCTCGCGCTTCGCGGCGCCCCATCTCACTGCGAGGTCGACGTTCGCGAGCAGCGCAGCGCGCGCCCGAAGGGCCGCGTGCCGGTCGAGGGTCGCGTCCGGCCCCGCGCCCAGCGCGAGGTGGTCGAACGCCCCGGCCTTCACGAGGAACTCGACGGCGCGCTTGTTGACCAGGGTGGTGTCGACGCGCGCGCAGAAGTCGAAGAGGTCCTTGTACGGCCCGCCGCGCCGGCGCTCCGCCAGCACCTGGTCGACGGCCGCCTCGCCGACGTTCTTGATGCCGTAGAGGCCGAAGCGGACGACCTCGCCGTCGGGCGTGAAGTCGGCGCGCGACTGGTTGATGTCGGGGGGCAGCACCTCGACGCCCATGTGACGCGCGTCCGAGACGTACTGCGCGACCTTGTCCGAGTCGCCGCGCTCGACCGTGAGAAGCGCCGCGGCGAACTCGACGGGGAAGTGCGCCTTGATCCAGGCCGTCTGGTAGGAGAGGAGCACGTAGGCGGCCGCGTGCGACTTGTTGAACCCGTAGCTCGCGAAGCGCTCGAGCAGGTCGAAGATGCGGTCGGCCTCGGCCGGGTCGACGCCGTTGCCGCGCGCGCCGTCGCGGAAGACCGCGCGCTGCCGCTCCA
>JBIQIQ010000183.1:0-2434 GCA_044507975.1 Deinococcaceae bacterium | reverse complement strand
AGCTCGAACACCTTGGGGTCGTCGTGGGGGAGGGAGTCTGGGTCGATGTCGAGGCCACGCGACTCCTTGATGATGCGCATCGCGGCCTCGATGAACGACAGGGTCCGCAGCCCGAGGAAGTCCATCTTCACGAACCCGAGCTCCTCGATCGAGCTCATGTCGTACTGCGCGACGGTCGGACCGTCTCCCGCGCGGAAGACGGGGGCCAGGTCGGTGACGGGGTCGCGGGCGATCACGACGCCGGCCGCGTGCACGGAGGCGTGGCGCGTCAGGCCTTCGAGCGCCTTGGCGACGTCGATGTAGCTGCTGGCGCCCTGGTCGTAGAGCTCGCGCAGCTCGGGGACGTCGCGCAGGGCGTCGTCGATCCTCACGCTCCTGCCCATGATCACCGGGATGAGCTTGCTGACCTTGTCGGACTCCGCGAACGGGACGTCGAGGACGCGCGCCGCGTCCTTGATGGCAGCTCGGGAGGCCATCGTCCCGAACGTGGCGATGTGCGCCACGCGCTCCTCGCCGTACTTCTGCCGCACGTAGTCGATGACCTCGCCGCGCCGCACGTCGGAGAAGTCGATGTCGAAGTCGGGCATCGAGACACGCTCGGGGTTGAGGAAGCGCTCGAAGAGCAGGCCGAAGCGCAGCGGGTCGATGTTGACGATGCCCACGCAGTAAGCGACGACGGACCCCGCCCCGGAGCCGCGCCCGGGCCCGACGCTGATGCCCTGGGACTTCGCCCAGTTGATGAAGTCGGCGACGATCAGGTAGTAGTCGGCGAACCCCATCGAGATGATCACGGCGAGCTCGTACTCGCACCGCGCCAACACCGTGTAGGCGTCGGCCTCCTCGGCCGGCCTGGCGCCGGCGTCGGACAGCTGCTCCTTCAGACGGTCGAGGTGGGGGTAGACGTAGCCCCCTCTGCGGCGCAGCGCGGCCCCGTCATCGCCCTCGAGCTCCTCGGGGCTCAGGCAGCACTTCTCACCCGCGCGCGCCAGGGCCAGCAGGACGTCGTCGAGAGGCGCCGTGGCGGGGGTGGTACCCGCCGGCAACGAGACGAGCGCTTCCCGAGTACGCTCCTCGGCGGCAGCCTGCTCGAGGTAGGCGCGCATCACGTCCTCGGTGAGCGACCCGTAGCGCTGCATCGCGCCGCGGTAGGTCTGGACCCTGAGCTGGTCTGCGAGCGTCAGCCCGGCCGGCAGCTCGATCTCCGGCATCTGGTAGACGCGCTTCGAGCCGACCGGCAGCTCCAGCGTGACCATGTCAGCGATCGCGTTGGTGTTGCCGATGGCACCGGGGTACTCGCTCTCCGGGATCGCCGAGGCCATCTCCGTCGGGCTCTTGACGTAGAACTCGTCGCACGGGAACCGCATCCGGTCCTGGTTCGCGACCATCTCCTTCGTCTGGATCGCGAGGAGCACGTCGTGCGCGTGCGCGTCCTCACGCCGGACGTAGTGGCCGTCGTTCGTGGCGACCATGCCGACCCCGTACCTGTCGGCGAGCTCGCGCAGCACCGGGTTCAGCCGCCGCTGCTCCTCGAGCCCGTGGTCCTGGATCTCCACCCAGAAGTCGGAGCCGAAGATGTCGAGATGCTCCTTGAAGAGCCGCTCGCCCTCCTCGGGACCGAGGTCGAGGATCGCCCGAGGCACCTGCGCTCCGAGACAGCCGGAGAGAGCGATCACGCCCTGGGAATGCTCGCGCAGGAGCTCCATGTCTACGCGCGGCTTCATGTAGAAGCCCTCGAGGTAGGCGCGGCTCGAGAGCCGGCACAGGTTCTGGTAGCCCTTGAAGTCCTTGGCGAGCAGGGTCAGGTGGTAGTAACCGCCGTCGAGCTTGGAGGAGCCGCGCCGCTTCTCGAAGCGGGAGCCGGGAGCGACGTACGCCTCGAAGCCGATGATCGGCTTGACCCCTTCGGCGACGCACGTCTTGTAGAACTCGATCGCCCCGTGCATGTTGCCGTGGTCCGTCATCGCGACGGCCGGGTCGTCGGGGGAGACCTCCTTGACCCAGCGAACGAGCTCGGCGATGCGGGCGGCCCCGTCCAGGAGGCTGTAAGCGGTGTGCTGGTGGAGGTGGGCGAAGCGCTTGACCTGGCCGGGCATGCGGCGAGTCTATCGCGCCTTCGGGCGCCGGCCTGAAGCCCGCCGAGCGCTCGGCCAGAGGGGTCCCACCGGCCTCCCGGTGGGCTGGTCGCGGTCGTTGACACCCTTCCGGAGCGCCGTGGTAGACTCGCCGTCGCCTTGGCGCCGTAGCCAAGTGGTAAGGCAGAGGTCTGCAAAACCTCGATTCACCGGTTCGAATCCGGTCGGCGCCTCCAACCTTCTCCCAGAGGCGCCCAAGGCCACGGCGAGAGGGCACACGACTGCATAGGCGCGTAGCTCAGTGGGAGAGCGCTACATTGACACTGTAGAGGTCGGCAGTTCAATCCTGCCCGCGCCTACCA
>JBIQIQ010000016.1:19745-27067 GCA_044507975.1 Deinococcaceae bacterium | reverse complement strand
AACCGCACGCAGGTCCCGACGTCGCGCCGGAGCGCCTCCATGTCGAAGCCCGCGAGGCCGGTGCCGCTACGCGTGACGTAGGCGGCGAGGTTCACCGCCCCCAGGTCGCAAGGCTCGCCCGGGTAGAGGGGGATCTCGCCGCAGGGGTTGGTGCTGAGGATGTCGCCCAGCGAGGAGCGCATCGGGTTGTACTCGTTGATGCGGTCGATGTAGATGAGGCCGGGCTCCCCGGTGGCCCACGCGTGCTGGGCGATCTCGTGCAGCACCCCGGCGCGGCTGTGCGACTCGCGCCGCATGAAGTCGTCCGTGACGAGCACCGAGATGTTGAAGGTCGAGATGTCGCCCTCGTCGCGCTCGCGCTCCAGGTCCTTGGCCGTGATGAAGTCACCGACGTCGGGGTGCGTGATCGAGATCGTGGCCATGCCGGCTCCGCGCCTCGTGCCACCCTGACGGATCGCCCTCAGCGTCGGCGCGAAGACGTAGCGCAGGGTGGCGACGGGCCCGGCGTGCTCCGCGCCTCCGAGGCCCGCCCAGATCGCGAAGTTGTCGAAGATCTCGACCGCGAAGCTCGAGGGGCCCGATGAGGCGCCGCCCGAACCACGCACCGGCGTCCCGACCGGGCGCAGGAGCGAGAGGTCGACCACCACGTCATCGCCCGCCAGGAGGCTGAGGGCTGCCTGGCCGGCGGAGGCCCAGATGCCCTCCACCGAGTCGGGCACCTCGACGAGCCGCACGTCGCGGGGCGCCTGCCCGCGCTCCACGAAGCGCGCCACCCGGTAACCCTTGGTGACCATCTCGTCGCGCACGAGGTCGAGGAACGTGCCGGTCCGGATCGCCTCGTAGTCCGCGTGCGCCTCGTCGACGGTCAGGAAGAGGTTCCCCGCCTGGCCGCCGAAGCGCCGCTTGGGCGGTATCGGGTCGAGGTTCAGGCCGTTGCCGCCACCCACCTTCGTCACGAGGGCGAGCTTGGAGGCGAGCTCGAGCACCCAAGCATCTGTGCCCTGCGGCTCAGGGCTGCCGTCCTGCACGAAGCAGTTGAGCACGTTCCCGTGCTCGGTAGCGGCGCCGGCGAGCACCCGGCCCCCAGGGCAGAAGCGCTGCTCGACCATGAGCCGGTAGAACTCGGCGGCCGCGGCGTCACGCCGCTCCGCCGCCTCGGGCTGCGCCACCCAGCGCGCCACCCGTTCGAACATGTCGTAGACGCTCTCGTCGCCGGGCTGGAAGTACTGCCGCCGCGCGACCTTGACGGCGTGGTCGCCGAACACGGCGGGTGTCGCGTGAGAAGACGAGAGCTCGCTCATGGTGTGTTCACTTTCCCTCCGGTCCGCCGCACGCTCGCCCCGGCTGCGGCCCCCAAGTGATGCCAGGACCCCCGCGCACGCGCCCGATCGCTTCGGTCGGGGCGCCGCTCCGACAGGAACCGAACCCGGCTCCATGTACTAGATGTTGTACCCGGTAGGTGAGAAGCTACCAAGTGTGGTCCGCTTGAGGACGAGTCTACCGAGAAGGGACCCGGGGTTACAAGGGGTGAGACTCCGGCTCCAGGACACGCGCGCCCGGCCGCAGCGGACGCACGACCGACGATGAGAAGGCCGCGCTACCGCGGGACTCGGGTCGGAAGCTCAGTGCTTGAAGTGGCGGTGGCCGGTCATGACCATCGCGAGGCCCAGCTCGTCGGCCGCAGCGATGATCTCGTCGTCGCGGATCGAGCCGCCCGGTTGCACGACCGCGGCTACCCCGGCGGCAGCCGCGGCATCGAGACCGTCGCGGAAGGGGAAGAAGGCGTCCGAGGCGCACGCCCCTCCGCTCGCCCGGCCATCGGCCTTGCGCGCGGCGATCTCCACCGCGTCCACGCGGCTCTGCTGCCCGGCGCCCACCCCGACCGCGACGCCGTCCTTGACGAGCACGATCGCGTTGGAGGACGTGTGGGCGCACACGCGGTAGGCGACCTCGAGGTCGCGCCACTCGCGGTCGTTCGGGCGCCTCGCCGAGACGACCTTCCAGCCCGAGGGGTCCTCGATGGCGTCGGGCTCCTGCACGAGGAACCCTCCGTCGACGCGCCTTAGGTCGAGGCCCGCCGGTCCCGGCTCGGACAAGGCGAGCACGCGCGTGCTCTTCCGCCTGGCGGCCAACAGGGCGAGGGCGTCCTCGTCGTAACCGCGCGCCAGCAGGACGTCCGACTTGGGGTTGGCGGCGACGCGCTCGGCCAGCCGCAGGTCGACGGTGCCCGGTAGAGCCACCACGCCGCCGAACGCCGACTTCGGGTCGGCGGCGAAGGCGCGCTCGTAGGCGGTGAGGAGGTCGTCCGCGACGGCCGCGCCGCAGGCGTTGGCGTGCTTGACGATGACGCAGGCGACCTCGGGGAGCTCGTGGGCCAGCCGCCAGGCCGCGTCGGCGTCGAAGACGTTGAGGTAGGAGAGGGGCGGACCTGAGTGCTGCACCGCCGAGTCCCAGACGCCGCTCTCCCCCGCGGTCCGGTAGCGGGCGCCGACCTGGTGGGGGTTCTCGCCGTAACGGAGCTCCTGCGCGCGCTCGAGGGGCAACCTGAGCTGGCCCGGCAGCCGCTCTCCGCGTTGGAGGTACGCGACGATCGCGGCGTCGTATGCGGCCGTGTGCGCGAACGCCTTGAGGGCCAGCGCCCGGCGCCTGGCAGGCTCCATGCCCGCCTCGAGCTCGGCCGGGACCGTGGCGTAGTCGGCTGGGTCCACCACCACGACCACGTGCTCGTGGTTCTTGGCCGCCGCCCGGATCATCGCGGGACCGCCGATGTCGATCTGCTCGATGGCCTCGGCGTCGGTCACGCCCTCCCGCGCCACGGTCTCGCGGAACGGGTAGAGGTTGGCTACCACCAGGTCGACGGGCGTGATGCCGTGCTCGGCGAGCTCGGCCAGGTGCTCGGGCGTCCGCATGGCGAGCACCCCGCCGTGAACGGCGGGGTGCAGGGTCTTGACGCGTCCGCCCAAGATCTCGGGGAAGCCCGTGACGTCCGCTACGGCGGTCGCTGGCACGCCGGCCTCGGTGAGCGCGCGCAGCGTGTTGCCGGTCGATACGACCTCGAAGCCCATGGCGACCAGGCCGCGCGCCAGCTCATCGACCCCCGACTTGTCGGAGACGCTGACAAGGGCGCGGCGAGCCGGGCCTCCCACGCTTACTCTCCGGGCTCGTCCGCCGGTTCCTCCGCCGGCTCGACGTCTTCGCCGCCCTCGGAGGCGGGAGCGTCGGGCTCGCCGCCTGCCTCGTCACCGATGTCGTCGCCGTCCTCGTCCGCGGGAGCGACGGGCGGGACGGTGAAGGCCGGCTCGTCCTCCAGGTCGACGATCGCGAACTCGCGGACCTCGATCTCCTCGCGGAGCGACGCTAGCCACTCGGACTGGAGCCGCTGCCGGTTGGAGGCGAGCACGGTGTTCTCGATCTGGGCTCGGACGTCCTCGAGAGGCCGCACGCGCTCCGGCGTGCGCTCCGCCACCAGGACGACGAAGCGCTCCACGGCGACGGGAGCGGCGTCGGGCGCCTCGTCCTGCGCCTCGTCGCCCTCCTCCGCCGGCTCGTCGGCCGACTCCTCCTGCTCCAGGGTGCGCTGGAGCACCAGCAGGTCGGACACCTCGGCCTCGCCGCCCTCGACCTGGTCGAATGCGTCGGTGGCGAACAGGGCCGCGTCGAGGTCGGGCTCGAGGGTGCCGGGCAGCACCCTGCCGTGCTCCGTGAGCTCGCCGCCGCGTGCGGCAGCCGCCTCGGCGACGACCGCTCCGCCCAGGACGTCCTCGCGGAACGCCGCGGCGGCCTCCTGCGAGTCGAACTCGGCCTGCGTGACGACGGCCTCGGGGCTCACCGTGAACGCCGCGACGTTGTTCTCGTAGTAGGCGACGATCTCGTCCTCGGTCACCTGCGCATCGCGGGCCACGTAGTTCAGGGCGGCGGCGGCGACCGCCGACTTGGGCCCGACGAAGTCGACGCCGAGGCCCTGGGCGCCCTGGAAGGCGAGCTCGTCGTTGATCAGCTGCTGGAGGATGGCGGGGCGGAAGATCTGGACGATCAGGTCGGCGTTGTCGGGAGACAGCGCCTGCTGGATCGTCGAGTTCATGTAGGTGGCGCGGTCGAGCTCGACCTCGGTGATCTCGGCATCTCCCACCTGGGCCACGACGCCGTTCTCGAAGCCGAGGGTGCTGGTGGCGGGGAACGTGACGACGGCGCTCTCGCGCAGGCGCTCGAGCTCGGCCGTGATCGCCCCCTGCCGCTTCGTCTCGAGCGCGTCCTCGGCCACGGTATCGCGCACCTCGTCGAACGGGCGGGTCTGCGCGGGCAGGTACTCGAGCACCTCTACGAGGTAGTAGGCTCCCGCCGCCTCCACGACCGGCGTGATCCCGGCCCCGCGCAGCGAGAACGCCGCGTTCGCCACGGCCGTCGGGAAGGCGGCCCGGCTCACGGGACGCGGCTCCGACTCGCCCGGCTGGGCACCGACGGCGCCTCCCCTGTCGGCCAACTCGAGGCTGTGCTCGGCGGCCAACTCGGCGAAGGAGGCCCCTGACGACACCTGTGCTCGGAGCTCATCGGCGGTCTCGCGATCGGCGACGACGATCTGACGGGCGCGCACGCGTTCCTCGCCCTGGTAGGCGCTCTGGTGGGAGAGGTAGAAGGCCTCGATCTCGGCCTCAGTGACCTCGACGTCGCCGACGACGGACTCCTCCCAGGCCGACAGCCGCAGCTGGCCGGCCATGTACTCGCGGAAGGTCTCGTCCGTGAAGCCGGCTGACCTGATCAGGTTGAGGTAGGCGGTGTCGTTGGCGCGGCCGGCGACGCCCCGGGACTCGCGGAAGTCGTCTACCGCCGTCCTGACCGCCCCGCCGGACACCCGCATGGGCGCCGCGGCCTGACGGATCACTTCCTGCCGGACGATGTCGTCGACGAGGAGGCGCTCGAGCTGGCGGGCCACGGGCCCCTCGCTGACGGCGCTGTAGAGCGAACCCTGCTGCGCCTGCAGCACCTCGGCCTCGCGGACCTCGGCACCGTTGACGGTGAGCTGCACGGTGCCCCGCATGGCCTCCTGGCCGCCGAGGTTCAAACCGAGCGTGGGCGTGAACGAGATGACCATGCCGAGGAGCAGGCCGATGGCCACGCCCCACAGGATGATCGTCCTGGCCCTCTTGCTGATCTTCATCGGATCTGGTCCTCCAGGGAGTGCCCGGCGGGCTGCCACGAGGGGCCCGGCGCGGCGCACGCCCCGGAGTCTAACAGACGTGAACAGCGCGAAGAGGTGCCGCGCGGTGCTATATTGCTATGGCTCTCGCGGCACGTCCCGCGACCGCCGCGCAAGCGCCCGTAGCTCAGCCGGATAGAGCGTTCGCCTCCGGAGCGAAAGGTCACAGGTTCGAATCCTGTCGGGCGCACCAACCGCAACGACCAAGGCTAGAAGAACCTCCCGGGGCTGAACGGCAGGCCCGCGAGGAGCCTGAGCCCCTCGGCCACGGGCGCGTCGTAGCCGCGCGCCAGCTGCCGCGGCTCGACCTCGGCCTCCGCGTCCGGCACGATGCCGACGTCGAGCGGGCTGCCGTCCGCCAGCTCGATGTTGGCCACGGCCACCAGCACCTGGCTGCGGTCGGGTAGCAGGTAGGTGCGCACGACCTCGACGTTGCCGTGCGTCGGGAGCCCGACCACGCGGGCTCTCCCGGTGGCCTGCAGCACCGCGGCGGCGATCTCGGCGGCCGAGCTCGTGTCCTCGTCGACAAGCACCACGACCTCGCCCTCGAAGCGGACCGGCGCCTCGACCGCGGCCGATCGCACCGAGCGCCCGTCCTCGGCCCTGAGAAGCGCGACGCCGGAGCCGGCCGACGCCGAGCGCTCGAAGGTGGCCGACCACACGACGCGGCCACGGGCCACTCCGCGCGCCCACTCGCCGTCGAAGAACGCGCCCATCAGGACCCCCAGCTCGGCGAGGCTGCCGCCGAGGTTGCCTCGCATGTCCAGGACCAGCGAGCGCGCGCCTCCCGCCTCGAGTCCACGTAGCAGCTCGTGCGCGCGGGAACCCGTGCCAGCGAGCGTGAACGACGGGACGTAGAGGTAGCCGACCCCGTCCTGCAGCAGGGCGCTGGCGGGGGTGCGCTGCAGCTCGGACTGCGACACCAGGCGCGGCTCGAGCACGACCACGACCGTCTCGCGTCCGTCGCGCCGCAGGGTCAGCTCGACGCTCTCGTCGAGGCGCGCCGCCCCGAACACCAGGCCGACCCCGGCCGCGCCGGCCTCCTCGAGCCCGGTTCCGTCGACCGCGATCACCACGTCACCGCGACGTACGCCGCCCTCCTCCGCCGGGGCGCCCGGCAGCACCCTCTCCACCAGGGCGCCCACGCCCGCGACCCAGCGCACGACCAGCCCGAGGCTCGGCGCCCGCGCCGCCTGCGCCACGAGGTCGCCCCTGGTGCCCGGTGCCATGCCGGCCGGATCGAAGGGCGCGACGATCGGCGCGACGTCCGGCTCGAGGCCGGTGAGCCCCAGCCAGCGCGAGTGGTCGTCCCCGATCTGGCCGACCATGCGGCGCATCACGGCGTCGAAGCGCCCGCGGCGCCCTGCCGAGAGGGCGTCCTCGCGGAACTGGTCCGCCCAGGCATCCCAGTCGAGGCGCCCGGGATCCCAGTAGTAGTCCTTGAAGAGAGCCACCGTCGCGTCGAACACGACGGCCCGTAGGGAGCGGCCTTCGTCCTCGTCGCGGGCGACGGCCAGCTCGCCGCCGGCGGGCGTAGGAGGTCGCCCCTCTGTCGGCGCGTCACCGGCCGGCGCGGACGGCTGGGCGCCGGCCAGCGCGACGACCAGGGCCAGCGCGAGCGCGGCGGCGCGGAGCCTCACCACTCCGGCGACTCCGGATTCTCGGCGCGGACCCAGACGGGGTCGACGATGATGCCTTCGCCGCCGAGCACCCGCAGGGGCCGGCCCTCGACGTAGAGGCGGACTGCCTCCACCCCCGAGGGCCGCGTGAGCGTGTAGTAGACCTGGTTCAACCGCCCCATCATCGACGCGGTGCCCCCGCCCCCGGTGAACTCGCGCGACAGGTCGACGGTGAGCACGCCGTCGTCGAGGCTCGCTCCCAGCACCCGCGTGCCCTCCGGCACGGTCGTGCTCAGCCCCTCCCTCTCCTCCTCGGCCGTCGGGCCGGCCACCAGCGCGGCCACCTGCGCCTTGACCCGCTCCTCGAGACCGCCGACCGGGCGCGCCACCCGCGGCACGGGCTCGAGCACGAAGGTGCGGCCTGCGTCCCTGGCCAGGTAGACGATCACGTCGGGAAGCCGGGAGAGCGTGCGCGTCGTGATCACGCCGACGAGCGCGAGGAGCAGCAG
>JBIQIQ010000016.1:0-19645 GCA_044507975.1 Deinococcaceae bacterium | reverse complement strand
TGGGCGCGGGCGAGCAGCGTTCCCAGGCCGAGGCCGGGGAAGATGAACGCGTTGTTCGCCTGTCCCACCGGATGGCTCGCGCCGGCCCACTCCACGGGCGGGAACGGGCTGCCGGTCGCGACGAGCGCTCGCCCCTCGGTCCACGCGTAGACGTCCTCCGGGGTCGCCTCGCTGTTGTCGGTCGGGTTCGACATCGCGAAGACGATCGGCGTGGGCGTGTTGGCCTGCGCCGCCTCCACGACCTCGCGGCCGAACGCGCCGCCCTGCCCGGAGAGCCCCAGCAGGACGGTGACCTTGCCGCGCCGGACGGTCTCGAGGAGCGTCGGGGCCCGGTCGCCCTCCGCCCACCCGGCCACGCTGGCGGGGTCGTGGGCGATCGCCTCCTTGTACGGCTCGAGACCGGGGCGACCGGAGAGCACGAGGCCGCGGGAGTCGACGACGTAGACGCGCGCCTTGGCCTCATCGCGGCTCAGGCCCAGGTCGATCAGCCCCTCGATCACCTGCTGGGCGACGCCGACACCCCCGGCCCCGGCGCCGTGAACGAGCATCACCTCCTCCGTGAGGGGTCGCTTCGTCCGGCGGGAGGCGGCGAGCAGGCCGGCCAGCGTGACGGCGCCGGTGCCCTGGATGTCGTCGTTGAACGACGGCAGGACGTCCACGAAGCGCTCCAGGACCGTGAACGCCTTCTGCTTGCTGAAGTCCTCCCACTGCAGGAGCGCGTCCGGGAACCGGCGCTTGAAGGCCGTCACGAAGCGCTCGAGGAAGTCGTCGTAGGCCTGGCCCTCCAGCCGCTCGTGTCGCACTCCGAGGTAGAGCGGGTCGTCGAGCAGGTCGGCGCGGTTGGTGCCGACGTCGAGCTCGATGGGCAAGGTCAGGGCCGGGTCGATGCCGGCAGCCGCCGTGTAGAGCGATAGCTTGCCGATGCAGATGCCCATGCCGCCGAACCCCTGGTCTCCGATGCCGAGGATGCCTTCGGAGTCGGTCACGACCGCGAGGCGCACCCGGTGGATGGCGGCGTTGTCGAGCACCTCGTCTACACGCCCGATGTTCTCGGTGCTGATCGTCAGGCCGCGCGGGTAGCGGTAGATGCGGCTGAAGCGCTGGACGGCCTCGGCGACCGTCGGCGTGTAGACGATCGGCATCATCTCCTCGAGGTGGCGCTCGAGGAGGGCGTAGAAGAGCACCTCGTTGCGGTCCTGGAGGCCGCGCAGGTAGATGTGCCGCTCGATGTTGGTGGACCCCCGCTGGAAGTTCTCGTAGGTGCGCGTGAGCTGCTCCTCCAGCGTCGCGATGTGGGGCGGCAGCAGGCCCTCGAGCCCGAACTCCCGGCGCTCCTCCTGGCTGAAAGCGGTGCTCTTGTTGAGCAGGGGCAGCCTCGTCAGCATGAAACCCGGCAACGCGGTCGCCAGGTAGGCCTCGCCGCTCTCGTCCACGCGCCTCTCGAACTGCTTCATCGGGGGAAGCCTCCTAGTCACCTGGCGGCAACGGCAGGGCCGGGCCGCCGGGAGGGTCGCCGGGGTCGCCGGCGGGTGGGTCTTCGTCTGGCTGCGGGTCGTCGTCTGGCCCAGCGCCTTCGGGTTCACCGGCCGGCTGCTCCTCGTCCGGCGGGAGCCCCTCACCGGCCGGCGGCTCCTCACCGGGCGGCAGCGGCTCGGGACCCGGCGTCGGCGGCTCGGGCTCGGGATCGCCGCCGGCGAGGCGCGCGGCCTCCTCGGCGAAGAACGCGTACTCGCTCACGCTCGGCTCGAGCTGGGCAGCCCGGCCGTAGGCCTCCGACGCCTCGGCGTACCTCCCCTGCTGGAACGCGATCCGGCCGAGGTAGCCCCAGGCCTCCGCGAAGTCAGGCTCGGCGGCGACGGCCTCCTCGAGGAGCGCGCGGGCGGCGTCGGCCTCGCCGGCCTCGTAGGCGCTCAGGGCGTCGAAGAACGCAGGCCCGGCGACGTCGCCCCTCACGGTGGCCAGGCGGGCGCGGCGGAGGAACCACGCCGCCCTCTCGTCGGCGGGATCGAGCTCGAGCACGCGCTCCCAGTACGGGACGGACTCCGCCGCCCTGCCTGACTCCTGGAGGCCCCGGGCCGCCCATACCCAGGCCTCCACGAAGCCAGGGCTCGCCTCGGTGGCGGCTTCGAACCGCTCTACGGCGGTCTCGAGGTCTCCCGCCTCGTAGGCGGCCAACCCCTCGAAGTAGAGGGTGCCGGCGCGGGCGCCGTACGTCGACTGCGTCTCGGCCAGGGCTCGGAAGTAGGCCGCGCCGCCGTCGTCGGGACGCGCCTCCGCCACCCGGCTCCAATGGCTCAGGGCCAGCTCGGGCAACCCGAGCTCGAGCGCGACGCGGCCAGCCCACACCTCCGCGTCGATGAAGCTGGGGTTGGCCGTGAGCGCCGTCTGGAACGCCTGGAGGGCAGGCTCGAGGTCTCCCGCCTCGTACGCCGCGACGCCCGCCTGGAACGAATCGCTGGCGGCCACGCCGTACTCGACGCGCTGGCGGCTGCGCTCGAGGTAGTAGCGAGCGGTGCCGTCGTCAGGGGTGACGTCGAGGAGCCGCTGCCACAGGTCGACCGCGACCTGGGCGCCTGCCTGGTCGCCGCGCTCGAAGGCGATGCGCGCCATCCAGCGCAGCGCCTCCGGGTCGTCGGGCGCGATGTCCAGCACGGTGAGGTAGTACCCCGTGGCCACCTCGTGGTCGCCAGCGAGGTAGCGAGCGTAGGCGAGTTGGTTCGCCGCTTGCGCGAACAGAGCGGCGTCGTCGGGCACGCCCGCCGGAGGTGCCGTGGGCGCGGGAAGCTCTCCTCCGGCGGCGAAGTACTCGTCGTAGCTCGCGAAGGCCCGGGCGTGCCAGCCCATCAGGCCGTACCCACGGGCGGCCAGCAGGAGCGCGTCGCGCAGAAGCGCGTCGTCGCCCGAGCGGGCCGCAGCCGCTACCGCCGCCTCGGCGGCCTCGTAGGCCGCGCGCCAGGCGGGCTGGTCGGGGTGTGGGGCCTGCTCGCTCGCCAGGGCGGCGGTGAGCGCGCCCTCGGCGACGAACAGGGCGTCCTGGGCGGACGCCGCGCCGCCGAGCTCCTCCGGTCGGTCGGCGGCGGGGCCGGGCGCCGAGACCGCGAGCTGGCCGGCGGCCAGCGCGGCCGCGAGCAGCGTCGCGCTCAGCCAGCGCCGAAGTGGGCGAAGGTTCGCCGTCACGGGTACCATCCTCGCCGGGGCCGAACCGCCATGGCGTAGTCCGGGGCCGGCCGCGATCAGGGGGCCGTCAGCGGGCGCGGCCGATCAGCCACGCCACCTCGTCGCCCGACTCGACCACGTAGAGCACGTGCTTCTCGGTCCCCATGAGGTCGACGAAGACGATCCACGTCTGGGTCTCGGGCCCGGCTGGACCCTCGACGGACCGGGACTGCCGCGAGTCCTCCATGTAGCCAGCGGCCGCCAGCGAGGTGATCACGTTGTGGACGAAGGCTGGCCTCAGGTTCCCCGCCAGCCCCCGCGCGACGTAAGCCTCCCAGTCGGTCCAGTCGGAGTTGAAGGGCAGGCGCCTCACGAGCGCGTCGACCCCGTCGCCGACCGCCCTCAGGCTGCCGGACGGCAGACGCACCGACGAGTCGAACGTGGCGGCGATCGCGGTCGTCGTGAGCACTTCAGCGAGCAGCTGGGCCTGAGCGGCGGCGCCAAGCGTGAGGCAGGCGGCCAGCGCGGCCGCGCGCGCCAGTCGCTTGGGTGCGGCAGGGCTGTGGAGCGGCTCGGGCACGGCTCTCATGCTAGCACCCGCTCCCCGCGGCTAACCTCTGCGGCGGCCGCGACGCTCCGCCACCCGGGGCTCGGCGTACCCTCTAGCCATGTTCCAGAGCTTGGGCGACAGACTCCAATCGGTCATCGGCGGCCTGCGCGGCCGCGGCCGCCTCACCGAGGCGGACGTGAAGGCGGCGCTCCGCGAGGTGCGCGTCGCCCTCCTCGAGGCCGACGTGAACCTCGAGGTCGCCCGCGACTTCACCAAGCGCGTCCAGGAGAAGGCCGTCGGCTCGGAGGTGCTCACCTCCCTCCAGCCGGACCAGCGCGTCATCGCCATCGTCCACGAGGAGCTCGTAGACACCCTGGGCGGCAAGAGCGCGCAGCCTGTCCTGAAGGCCGAGGGCAACGTGTGGCTGCTGATGGGCCTGCAGGGCGCAGGCAAGACGACGACGGCTGGCAAGCTCGCGTACCGCTACAAGAGCCAGGGTCGGCGCGTCCTGCTGGTAGCTGCCGACACCCAGCGGCCCGCCGCGCGCGAGCAGCTGAAGGTCCTCGGCGACCAGATCGGCGTGCCCGTCTTCGAGGTCAGAGACGACGAGCGGCCCGCGCAGGTGGCCGGACGCCTGCGGGAGCACCTGAGGAAGGACTTCCGAGACCTCGTCATCGTCGACACGGCAGGCCGCCTGCAGATCGACGAGGGGCTGATGGACGAGCTGGCGCAGCTCGCCGAGCTGGTGGGGCCCACCGAGAGGCTGCTCGTGGTCGACGCCATGACGGGGCAGCAGTCGCTGCCCGTGGCGCGCGAGTTCGACGACCGCGTCGGCGTGACCGGGCTGATCATGACGAAGCTCGACGGCGACGCGCGCGGCGGAGCGGCGCTCTCCGCCAAGCACGTGACTGGCAAGCCCATCTACTTCGCCGGGATGAGCGAGCGGATCGACGGTCTCGAGCCGTTCCATCCCGACCGCGTGGCCGGCCGCATCCTCGGCATGGGCGACGTGCTCACCCTCATCGAGAAGGCGAAGGTGCTCGAGCAGGACGACGACCGCGAGATGCGGGACCTGGGCGACTTCACGCTCCAGGACATGCTCGTCCAGATGCGGAAGCTCAAGCAGATCGGCTCGTTCGGCGACGTCCTGAAGATGATCCCGGGAGCCGGCAAGCTGCTGCCCGTCGGCGCCGAGGTCGACGAGAAGGAGATCGCGCGCATCGAGGCGATCATCTCGAGCATGACCGAGAAGGAGCGTGCCAACCCGCGCCTGCTCGACGCCAGCCGCCGCCGCCGCATCGCCAAGGGCTCGGGCACGCAGGTGCAGGACATCAACCGGCTCGTGAAGAACTACGAGGAGATGCGCAAGCTCATGAAGCGCATGGGCCGCAGGGCGCCGGGGCGCGGCATGCGCGGCGCGCTGAGGGGCTGAGGCAGCTCGTCGCGAGCCTGTCCTGCAGCGCGAAGGGCGAGTCAGCGGCGCCCCGCGTCGTAGCAGCACCTGGCGCGGTGACCTCGCCGGCGTGTAGACTGGGGGGCTTATCGTGGCCGCCCAGGTTGGCGGCCTTCGGCCTTGGCGCGCCAGCGCACCTCCGGCCGCGAAGGGACTTACGAACGCATGGTCAAGATCCGCCTGATGCGCATGGGCTCGATCCACAACCCGCACTACCGGATGGTCGTCGTCGACAGCCGGACCAAGCGGGCCGGTGACTACATCGAGCAGATCGGTTACTACGACCCCCAGGAGCAGACCGCCGAGCCGCTGAAGATCGACGCCGAGCGCGCCGCCCACTGGCTCGCCCAGGGCGCCCAGCCCACCGACACGGCGCTACGCCTCCTCGAGAAGGTCGGCGTCGAGACCCCCAACGTCCGGGTCAAGCGCAACGCCTCGTACAAGAAGCGCCAGGAGGCGGCAGCCAACTCCTGAAGCACGGAGGGTAGATGGTCGTCGACCTCGTCAACTACTGCCTCGTCAACCTCGTGCAGGACCCCGAGAAGCTCGAGGTCAAGGTCGAGCGTGAGGATCGTGCCGTCGTCATCCGGGTGAGGTGCGCCCCCGACGACGCCGGTCGCATCATCGGCCGCGGCGGCCGGGTCATCAACGCCGTGCGCACCCTGGCGCGCGCAGCGGCAGACGGCCGTCAGCGGGTAGAGGTCCAGCTACTGGAATGAGGCGGGCGCCGCCTCGACCGGCCCCGGCCGGCTACCTCAGGTTCGCCCGGCTGGGCAGGTCGTTCAAGCTCGATGGTGGGGTGCGGCTGCAGATCGAGGCCCAGCTCTCAGACGAAGAGCTCGCAGCCCTCCTCCAGAACCAGCCGAAGCTCCACGTCGAGGGCCTCGGCGACACCAGGCTGAGAGCGGCCGAGAGCCGCTCCGGCGCGATCGTCGTGCACCTCGAGGGCGTGCGCGACCGCGAGGCGGCCCGCGCGCTCGTGAACGCCGGCGTCTGGGCGGACGCATCCCTCCTCCCCTCCGACGTCGCGGACCGCCCGGAGAACGCCGCCGACGGCCTCGTGGGCATGCCCGTCCGCGTCGACGGGACCCCCGTCGGCGACGTGGAGGACGCGTTCCTCGACCTGTCCAATCCGTACGTGGCGGTCCGCCTGTCGGCAGGAGGGACGGCGCTCGTGCCGCTTACCGCTCCTTACGTCGACCTGACCGACGATGCCCTCGAGCTCACGGACCCGCCTCCGGGCCTCCTCGAGTAGCCGCCACCTTGCGCTTCACCGTCTACACCCTCTTCCCCGCCCTCGTCGCCCCGTACCTCGAGGAGGCCCTGCTGGCGCGCGCCTTGAGGGAGGGGATCGTCGAGGTGGAGGTGCGCGACCTGCGACGCTTCGCGGGCAACCGCACCGGGCGCGTCGACGACGCGCCGTACGGCGGGGGCGCCGGCATGGTCATGCGGGTGGACGTGGCCGCCGCCGCGGTCGACGAGGCGATGAGCGACGACCCGCCACCCGACGAGGTCGTGCTGCTGACCCCCGCAGGGCAGCGCCTGACGCAGGGCCTGGTGGAGGAGCTGGCGGGCAAGCGCCACGTCTGCCTGCTGTCCGCCCGCTACGAGGGGTTCGACGCGCGCGTCGAGAGCCTCGTCACTCGGGAGGTCTCGGTCGGCGACTTCGTGCTCATGGGCGGCGAGCTGCCGGCGCTGTGCGTCGTCGAGGCGGTCACCCGGCTGCTGCCCGGCGCCCTCGGCGACGAGGATAGCCACAGGCAGGACTCGTTCGCCGCGGGGATCCTCGACTACCCCGAGTACACGCGGCCGCCCGAGTTCCGCGGCCTGAGCGTCCCCGAGGTCCTGCTCTCCGGACACCACGGCAAGGTCGCCGCCTGGCGCCGCCAGGAGGCCCTGCGCAGGACGTTGGAGCGCCGCCCCGAGCTGCTCGAGACGGCGCCCCTGACCGAGGACGACGAGCGCGCGCTCGCCGCTCTCGGCTACCGGCTCACTGAGCGCTGAGCCGGTCGATCACCATCTGAGTGATGTCGAGGTCCTCGTCGGCGTAGACGACGAGGTCGAGCTCGCGCGCCTTGTCGGCGTCCATGATCAGCGTGTAGCCGTTCTCGGAGGCCAGCTCGGCGAGGATGCCGTTGACTGACTGGATCGCGGGCTGCGCCGCGGCGTCGATCTCCTGGCGGTAGCGCTCCTGGACCGCGCTCAACGATGTGAGGAGGGCCTGGTAGCGCTCGTTGTCCGCGGCCGAGAGCTCCTCGCCGGCCGCGAGGCGTGCCTCGAGGTCGCGCACGCCCGTGGCGAGCTCGTCGATCTCGGTCTGGGCCTGCTGCCGCAGCTCCTCGACCTGGGCCCCGGACGGATGAGCCAGGATGGCGGCCTGCGAGCGCACGAAGACCACCTTCGTCGGACGGCTCTGCGCGCTCAGGTTGGTGAACAGGAAAGCGAGCGCCAGCACGAGCGCGACGCCGAGTAGGGTGAGCCTCTTCATAGCGGCCGAAGTCTATCACCGGCATGATGAGAACCGTCTAGGAGCCTGCTTCCGCCTTGCCAACCAACCCAGAAGCGTCCCCGGCCACGCCTCCGACCCACCTGGGGCCGGTCCAGTGACGGCCTTGACCGTCGCCATCGCCGCGCTGCTCGGCGCCATCGTCGGCAGCTTCGGCAACGTCGTCGTCTACCGCCTGCCGCGGGGCGAGTCGATCGCCCACCCTGGCAGCCGCTGCCCCAGCTGCGGACGCCGGCTCGGCGTCGTCGACCTCGTTCCCGTCCTCTCGTGGCTGGCGCTGCGAGGACGCTGCCGCTCCTGCGGAGCGTCGATCTCGGCCCGCTACCCGCTGGTCGAGGCCCTCATGGCGACGCTCTTCGCGCTGCTCGTCCTCGCCTTCCCACCCGAGCTGCACGGCGCCGCTGTACTGCCCCTTCTCGCCGTGGTCGCGATGCTGGTGATGGCGTCGCTGATAGACCTCGAGCGCTACCTGCTCCCCGACGTCCTCACCCTGCCGGCGCTGGCCCTCGCGCTCCTCGGCTCGCTGCTGTGGGCGGGGACGCCGGGCCTGCCGGGTCCCGTGGCGGCCCTGACCGGCGCGCTGGCCGGGGCCGGGGTCATGGTGCTCATCAACCGCATCGGAGGCCTCGTGCTGAGGCGACTGCAGGACACGGGCGAGAGGCTGTGGCCCGTGAGCCTCGACCAGGTGAACGTCGCCGCGGTAGCCGGGGCGGCGCTGGGCGTCTGGCCTGGCCTGCTCGCTGGACTGGGCAGCCTCCTGCTCAACCTCGTCACCCGCCGCACCCTGCGGCTGGCGGAGCCGCTGCTCTACGGGCTGTGGTTGCTGGCCCTGGCGCTGTCGTCGCTCGGCGTGCCGGTCGACGTCATGACGGCGCTGGCTGGGACGGTGCTGGCGGCCGGGGCCTGGGCCCTGCTCGGGGCCCTGTACTGGTGGCTGCACGACGTCGTGACGCCGCAACAGCCCGCCGACGCGCCCGGCGAGGAGGACGACGAGCCCGTGGCGATGGGTTTCGGCGACGTCAAGCTCGCCGCCGTGCTCGGGGCGTTCCTCGGATGGGAGAAGCTGCTGGTCGCAGTGTTCCTGGCGGTCACGCTCGGCGCGATCGGCGGCGTGGCCGCGCGCCTCCTCGGCGGCGGCCGTATGGTGCCCTTCGGTCCCTACCTGCTGCTCGGAGCGCTGGTATCGCTGTTCGTGGGCGACCTCGCCATCGATCGGTACCTGGGCCTCTTCGCCCAGTGAGTCGCCGCGGAGCCGGGCCCCGCCCCGGTGGTAGAGTGTGCCTTCGCCACACGGCCGGCGGGCACCGCCGCCGCCGGCGAGCATCCACGAGTGAAAGAGGCCATCCCGATGGACGTGCTGCGCGTTTCCAGCCTTGCCGGCCGCGACCTGCTGGCTCTGTCAGACCTTAGCAAGGAGGAGTTCGAAGGCCTCCTGACCAGCGCCGTGCAGATGAAGCAGGACTGGAAGCGCGGGGTGAGGCCCAAGCACCTCGAGCACAGGACGCTCGCGATGATCTTCGAGAAGCAGTCGCTGCGCACGCGCTCGACGTTCGACATCGCGATGGCCCAGCTCGGCGGGCACGCGATCCTCCTCAGCCAGAACTACATCGGCTGGGGCGTGCGCGAGACGATCCGCGACGTCGCCTCCAACCTCGACCGCTGGGTCGACGGCATCATGGCCCGCACCTACGGGCACGACACCCTCGAGACGCTGGCGACGCACGCCCGGGTCCCCGTCATCAACGGCCTCTCTGACCGACTCCACCCCTGCCAGCTACTCGCGGACTACGTCACGCTCCTCGAGACCTTCGGAGAGCTCAAGGGCCTCCGCATCACCTACGTCGGCGATGGCAACAACGTCTGCAACTCCCACGTCAACGCCGCGGCGCTGGCTGGCACGAGCCTCGTCATCGCCTGCCCGGAGGGCTTCGAGCCCGACGAGGCCGTCCTGGCGTCCGCCCGCGAGCGCGGCGCCGACGTGACGATCCAGCGCGACCCGCGCGAGGCCATGCGGGGGGCCGACGCCCTCTACACCGACGTGTGGGTGTCGATGGGCATGGAGGGCGAGCTGGAACGGCGCAGGACGGCTTTCGCCGGCTACACGATCACCCCGGAGTGGTTCGCCGACCTCTCCCCGCGCGGCGTCTTCATGCACGACCTGCCCGCGCACTACGGCGAGGAGTGCACGGAGGAGGCCGTCTACCACGAGCGCAGCGTGGTGTTCGACCAGGCCGAGAACCGCTTGCACGCCCACAAGGCCGTGCTGGTTCAGCTCCTCGCCGACCGGGAGGCCTGACGTGGCGGACAAGCTCCGCGTCGGCGTCCTCGGGGCGAGCGGCTACGGCGGCGCCGGGCTGCTCGAGCGCCTCTCGCGCCACTCCTCGGCCGCGGTCGCGGCCATCGGTTCACGCCAGTACGCCGGCCAGGGGGTCGCTGCCTGCTGGCCGCACCTCGCGGGCCTCTTCCCAGACCTGGTGTTCACCGGCGAGGACGAGGTGATCGCGGCCAGCGACGTCGTGTTCTGCGCCACCCCTCACGGCGCCACCGCTCCGCTGGTCAAGCGGGCCCTGGACGCCGGCAGGTCGGTGGTCGACCTCTCCGCGGACTTCCGCCTCCCGGCCGACACCTACGCCGAGTGGTACGGCGCCGACCATCCGCATCCCGAGCTGATCGAGGAGGCCGTCTACGGTCTGGTCGAGCTCCACCGCGACGAGCTCGTGGCCAAGCGGCTCGTCGCCAGCCCCGGTTGCAACGCGACCGCCGTCAGCCTCGCCCTCGCGCCGCTGGCGGCTGCGGGCCTGCTCGGCAGCAGCGCCGTCGCCAACGTGCTTACAGGTGTCTCGGGCGCGGGCCGCGGCTCGAGCCCGATGCTCCACTTTCCGGAGATGGATGGCAACGCTCGCGCCTACAAGCCTTCCGGTACCCACAGGCACACCGCCGAGATCGAGGCGACGCTGGGACGGGTGAGGAAGAGCGGCAAGCGCCTCTCGACCTCCGCGGCCTTCGAGCCGTTCACCGTCAGCTTCACGCCGCACATCGTGCCGATGAGCCGCGGCATACTGGCGACCTGCGCCACCCGCGTCAGGGAGGCGGAGCTCACCGACGAGACCGTCGTGCAGGTGCTGCGCGACTACTACGCCGGCGACCCGCTCGTCCACGTCCAGGAGGAGCTGCCCCAGACGAAGGCCGTCGTCGGCAGCGACCGGGCGGTCGTCTCGGGCCGGTTCGACCCGCGCAGCCGGCACGTGCTCGTGTTCTGCGCGATCGACAACCTCGGCAAGGGGGCGGCCGGCCAGGCCGTGCAGGGGTTCAACGTCGCGCATGGCTTCCCCGAGACCGAGGGCCTCCAGCTTCACGGGGTATGGCCGTGAGGGCGCCACGCGGGTTCGAGCTCTCGGGCGTGACGGCCGGCATCAAGGAGTCGGGGCGGAGCGACCTGGGGCTCATCTACTCGCCCCACCCGCTCGCGTGGGCGCTGGTCTCGACCACGAACCTGGTCAAGGCGCCCTGCGTATCGCGCAACCGCGCGCGCTTCGCCGCCGGCAGCGCCGTGCGCGCCGTCGCCGTCAACAGCGGCAACGCCAACTGCGCGAACGGCGAGCGAGGCACGTGGGACAACGAGGATCTCGCCGGAGCCGCCGCCGCGACCCTCGGGCTCGACCGCGTCCAGGACGTCCTCACGGCCTCGACCGGCGTCATCGGCGTGCCGTTGCCCGTCGACACGCTGAGGGAGGCCATGCCGCGAGCGGCCCACGAGCTCGCCGCCGACTCGGGAGCGTTCGCCGAGGCGATCCTCACCACGGACACGGTGTCCAAGGAGGCGGCCGCCACCCTCTCCACCGGAGCCCGCGTCGTGGGCGTGGCCAAGGGCTCGGGCATGATCCACCCCAACATGGCGACGATGCTCGCGTTCGTGCTGACCGACGCCCGCGTGTCGCAGGAGCAGCTGAGGGAGCTCTGGCCCCGGGTGGTGGACCGCACCCTAAACCAGGTCAGCGTCGACGGCGACACCTCGACGAACGACATGGCCATCGTCCTGAGCTCGCAGCGCGTGCCGGCGGACGCCCAGGAGCTGGAGGAGGCGCTCGTCGACGTGTGCGCCAAGCTCGCGCGCAAGGTAGCCCGGGACGGCGAGGGCGCCACGAAGCTGATCACCGTCAAGGTGACGGGCGGCCGCAACGACGACGAGGCGCGCGCCGCAGCGAAGACCGTGGCGGGCAGCATGCTGGTGAAGGCCGCCGTCCACGGCGCCGACCCGAACTGGGGGCGCATCCTGGCTGCCGTCGGGCGCTCCGGGGCCGTGTGCGACCTCGCCAACGTGCAGGTCAGGGTCCAGGGCGTCGAGCTCTACCGCGGCTCGCCGCTGCCGTTCGACGCGGGCGAGGTCTCGCGCCTGCTGAAGAGCGACGACGTGCTGCTGGAAGCCGACCTCGCGGCCGGCGAGGCCGCCGCCGACGCCTGGGGCTGCGACCTCAGCGCCGACTACGTCAGGATCAACGCCGACTACACGACCTGAAGCCTCTAGCGCCTCCGGTTGGCGATGTGGATCGCGCGCCCGTGCGCGTGCTCCGCCGCCTCCATGACCGCCTCGGCGAGCGTCGGGTGCGGGTGCTGCGTGAGCGCGATGTCCTCGAGCGTGGCGCCCATCTCGATGGCGAGCGCCGCCTCCGCGATGAGGTCGCCGGCGCTGGGAGCCACGATGTGGCAGCCGAGGAGCAGGTCGGTCTTGGCGTCGCCGATCAGCTTGACGAGACCCTCGTCGCTCCCCAGCGACGCCGCGCGCCCTGACGCCGACAGCGGGAAGCGGCCGACGCGCACCTCGAAGCCGGCGGCGGCGGCCTCCTCCTCCGTCATGCCGACGCTGGCGAGCTCCGGCGTCGTGTAGATCACCGACGGCACGACGGTGTCGTAGGCGGCGGGCTTGCCGGCGGCGTGCTCGGCCGCGACCAGCCCCTCCTTCATGGCCTTGTGCGCGAGCAGCGGCCCGCGAGCGACGTCGCCGATGGCGTAGACGTGCTCGAGGGTCGTCTGCATGTGCTCGTTGACGACCTTGACGTAGCCGCGCTCGTCGACCTCCACGCCGATCTCCTCGAGACCCAGCCCCTGCCCGTTGGGCCGGCGCCCGACCGCCACAAGGACCTTGTCCGCCGCCACCGTCCTCCTGCCGTCCTCGGTCTCGAGCTCGACCTCGACGCCGTCATCGCCGACCTTCTGGCCCGCGACCTTGGTGCCGGTGAGGACCTCGATGCCCCGCTTCTCCAGGGCCTTGCGGAGCTCCTTGGCGGCGTCGGCGTCGGAGGTCGGGGCGATCTGCGGCAGCATCTCCACCACCGTCACCTGGCTGCCGAGGGCCGAGTAGACGTCGGCGAACTCGAGCCCGATCGCGCCGCCGCCGATGACGAGGAGGCGCCCCGGCACCCCGGCCGCGACGTCGAGGGCCCCGGTCGAGTCGACGAACCTCTCGCCGTCCACCTCGAAGCCGGGGATGGTGGCCGGCCGGGAGCCGGTGGCGACGATGAACCTCTTGGCCTTGTGCCGCTCCCCGCCGACCTCTACCTCGTCCGTGCCGACGAAGCGCGCCTCGCCCTTCAGCAGCTCGACCTTGTTGCCCTTGAAGAGCTGCGATACGCCCCCGGTCATCCTCTTGACGACGCTCGCCTTGAAGCCGTCGATCTTCGCGAGGTCGAGCTCTGGCTCGCCGAAGCTGACGCCGAGGTGGGCGGCCTGCTTGCCGCTGCGGACCTCGTCCGCGACGTGAAGCAGCGCCTTGGTGGGGATGCAGCCGACGTTCAGGCACACGCCCCCGACGTCGCCCTTCTCGGCGCAGGCGACCTTCAGACCGAGCTGTGCGGCGCGGATGGCGGCGTGGTAGCCCCCGGGACCAGAGCCGATGACGATGAGGTCGAACTCCATGCGAGCCTCCAAGACCGCGTAGTCCTTGGAGTGTAACGCCGGCCCGCCGGCTGCGCCGGTCCGCTCCGGAGCCTCACGGGCCTCCGCGGGCGCGCGCCGGCCGCGCTCGCGCCCGAGCCGGTGCCCTGTGCCCCTCTGCTCCCCGGCGCCTGTTGACGGGGGCAACCGCCGAGCCTAGGCTGTCGCCATGGACACGAACGCCCCCTACGGCCGCCCGGCCGCGCGCCTCGGCGCCCGACTAGCCCTAGGCCTAGCGGGGGCGCCTCGCTGACGGGCCGCTAGCCCGCCCGTGGAGGCGCGCCCCGGCCCGTGAGGCCGGGGCTCTTCGTTTGTGAACAGCTCGATGAAGCGGAGGGATCATGACCCAGACCATCCCGGGTAGCGGCCCGCGCCAGGCGGAGCGCTACTCGCCAGGCGACCTGGAGGCCAAGTGGCGCCAGCGTTGGCGCGACTCAGGCATCTACGAGGTCGACCTGGAAGACGACAGCAAGCCCAAGTTCTACTTCCTGACGATGTACCCGTACCCGTCGGGCGACCTTCACGTCGGCCACTGGTACGCGGAGGCGCCCGCGGACGCCTCCGCCCGCTACCGGCGCATGCGGGGCTACAACGTCCTCTTCCCCATGGGCTTCGACGCGTTCGGGCTGCCCGCGGAGAACGCGGCGATACGGGCGGCGCGAGAGGGACAGGACGTCCATCCCGCCACGCTCACCTACGAGCGCATCGAGCGCATGGAGAAGCAGTACGACCAGATGGGCACGATGATCGACTGGTCGAAGAAGGTCGTCACCTGCGACCCCGAGTACTACAAGTGGAACCAGTGGTTCTTCCTCAAGATGTACGAGAAGGGCCTCGCGTACCGCAAGGAGTCGTACGTCAACTGGGACCCGGTCGACCAGACGGTGCTCGCCAACGAGCAGGTCATCGACGGCCGCGGCGACCGCTCGGGCGCCCTGATCGAGCGGCGCCTGATGCCGCAGTGGCACTTCAAGATCACCAAGTACGCCGACGAGCTCCTCGACTTCACCGGCCTCGACTGGCCGGAGCGCATCAGGCTCATGCAGACGAACTGGATCGGCCGCTCCGAGGGGGCCGAGGTCGTGTTCCGCAGCGAGCAGGGCGACGCCATCGAGGTCTTCACCACGCGGCCCGACACGTTGTGGGGAGCGACGTTCATGGTGCTCGCGCCGGAACACCCGCTGGTCGAGAAGCTCACGACGCCCGAACGGAGGGAGGCCGTCGCGGCCTACGTGGAGCGCGCCAGCCACATGACGGAGCTCGACCGGCAGCTCGAGGCCCGCGAGAAGACGGGCGAGTTCATCGGCGCCTACGCCCTGAACCCGGTCAACGGCGAGCGCATCCCGATCTGGGTGGCCGACTACGTCCTCATGGGGTACGGCACCGGCGCGATCATGGCCGTGCCCTACGGCGACGAGCGCGACTTCGAGTTCGCCACTCACATGGGCCTGCCGATCACCCCCGTCGTGAGGCCGGACGACGCCACCGGGCCGGACCACGAGCTGCAGGGTCCCTGGACGGGTCCGGGCACCATCGTCGACTCGGGCCCGCTGACCGGCCTGCGCCACAACGGCGAGAAGGGCAGGGCCAACCCCGCCATCGCGGCCGCGATCGATCACCTCGAGTCGATCGGAGCGGGGCGCGAGCAGGTCACGTACCGCCTGCGCGACTGGCTGATCTCTCGGCAGCGCTACTGGGGCACCCCTATCCCGATCTACTACTGCGACGAATGCGGCACCGTCCCGGAGCGCGAGGAGAACCTCCCTGTCGTCCTCCCGACCGACGTCGCCTTCATGCCCACCGGCGAGTCGCCCCTCAAGCAGCACCCGGCCTTCGCGTCGGCCACCTGTCCGAGCTGCGGCGGCCCCGCGCGCCGTGAGACCGACACGCTCGACACGTTCATGGACTCGTCCTGGTACTGGTTCCGCTACCTCTCGCCGGACGATCACGACCGCCCGTTCGACCCCGCGCTGGCGAAGCGTTGGACGCCCGTCGACGTCTACACCGGTGGCGTCGAGCACGCGATCTTGCACCTGCTCTACGCGCGCTTCTTCACCAAGGCCTTGCGAGACCTCGGCATGGTGGACGTCGGGGAGCCGTTCACGATGCTCCGCAACCAGGGCATCATCCTCGGGGCCGACAACGAGAAGATGTCGAAGTCGCGCGGCAACGTCGTCAACCCCGACGACCTCGTCGCGCAGTACGGCGCCGACACCGTGCGCGCCTTCCTGATGTTCATCGGCCCGTGGGACCAGGGTGGGCCCTGGAACTACACGGGCATCGAAGGCGTGTACCGGTTCCTCCACCGCGTCTGGGCGTTGTTGGTCGACCAGGAGGCGCCGGCGGAGACCGGCCGGGACCCGGACGTCACCGCCACCGCGGCCGAGCTGAGGCGGGCCGTGCACCACGCTATCAAGGAGGTCACCGAGGACCTCGAGGCGTTCCGCTTCAACACCGCCATCTCCGAGCTGATGACCCTCTCGAACGCCATGGGCAAGGCACGGCCGGCGAAGGCGGCGCTGGGCGAGGCGTGGACCGAGGCCGCGCGCAGCCTGCTCCTGATGCTGGCGCCCTTCACCCCGCACATCGCGGAGGAGCTGTGGGAGCGGTGCGGCTTCGAGGGTTCCGTACACCTCCAGAGCTGGCCCGAGCACGACGCCGCCGCGCTGCAGGTCGACGCCGTCCAGATGGCCGTGCAGGTCAACGGCAAGGTGCGCGGCCAGGTCAGCGTCCCGGTCGGATCGGACGACGCCGCCGTCCTCGCCGCGGCCAGGAGCGAGCCCAACGTGGCGCGCTACCTCGCGGCCGGCGAGGTCGTGCGCGAGATCGTCGTCAAGGGGAGGATGGTCAGCTTCGTCGTGAAGGGCTAGGGCGAGCGCCTCGGTGGGCCGAGGCTCACTGAGGCGCGAGCAGCACGACCTCGCGCAAGGTGGCGAGGTCGACGCTCGGACGCACGATGAACGTGCGTCGCATCTCGTTGGGGTCGGGCGGCAGTACCTCCTCGACGACGCCCACCAGCACCCCCACCGGGAACAAGCCGCCGCGGCTCGAGGTCTCGACGAGGTCGCCGACCTCGACGGGGTCGACCTCCCGGAAGCCCACGACCCGCAGCCGGTCGCCGACGTCGCCGACCAGCACGCCCTGGCCGTCCTTGCCCCTGACGGTCACGCCCACCCGCGACTGCGGGTCGACCACCGTGCGCACGACCGCGGAGGTGGGCCCCACGTCCGTGACGATGCCCACGAGGCCAGCCGGGACGGTGACGGGCATGTCGGTCGTGACCCCGGCGCGCGAGCCGAGCCCGACGATCAGGCGGGCCACCTCCGCGTTGACCGTCCCACCCGTGACGGGCGCGGTCGCGACGATGCCGGGGGACTGGGCGCGGCGCACCTCGAGCACCTCCTCGAGGCGCCGCACCTCCAGCTCGAGCAATCGCGCGTCCTGCCGGCTGGTGGCCAGCTCGTCCTCGAGCCTCTCGAGCTCGGAGCGCAGGTCGCGGCGGTCGACGACGCTCTCCACGGCCAGCCTTACGTTCGTGCCGGCCGTGTGCAGGACGTCGTGCGGGAGCGCCACCGCCGCCGTGTACTCGAACGGGACGCGGCCGACCACGGCCATCAGCACGATCGTCACGAGGCCCAGCGCGCTGAACGCGTACCAGGCCCGCAGGAGGCTAGACAAGTGGAGCCCCCAGTCGACGAGCCGCCTCGACGACCGCGGGCAGGCTCAGCCCGACGACGTTCGTGTAGCAGCCCTCGATGCCGGCTACGAGGGAAGCTCCGCGCCCTTGGATGGCGTACCCGCCGGCCTTGTCGACCCCCTCGCCGGACGCCACGTACCAGGCGACCTCGTGCTCCGTCAGGTCGCGGAAGGTGACGCGCGTGCGCACGACCATGTCCTCGGACGCGCCGCGCAGCCTCAGGGCGTGGCCGGTGTAGACCTCGTGGGTCCTGCCCGAGAGACGCCGCAGGTACTCCGCGTTCTCGGCAGGCGTGGGGGGCTTGTTGATGACCTCGCCGGCGACGACGACCGTGGTGTCGGCCGCCAGCACCAGGTGGTCGGGCCGCACCGCCGCCACCTTCGCGGCCTTCGCGCCGGCCAGGCGGGCGACCAGCGCGGCCGGCCCCTCTCCCTCCGCCACGCTCTCGTCGACGTCGGCGGGCTCCACCGCGAAGCTCAGCCCGAGGCTGGCGAGGAGCTCGCGTCGGCGGGGTGACGCGCTGGCCAACACGAGTCCTTCCACGCGGCACAGTCTACCCAGGCGGGGACGGCGGTTAGACTGCCGGCCGAGATGACCCAGCCACCACCCCCAGGCGACCCCAAGCGGCGTGCCGCGAGCTCAGCCCTCGAGCTCGTGGAGGACGGCATGGTCCTCGGGCTCGGGACCGGCAGCACCGCTTACTGGTTCGTCGCAGGGCTCGCCCGGCGCCTCGAGGCCGGGAGCCTGACGCGCGTGCGCGGCGTGCCCACCTCCACCGCGACGGCGGCGCAGGCGCGGGAGGCCGGCATCGAGCTCATCGACCTCCCGGCGAACGGCGTGGACCTCGCCGTCGACGGCATGGACGAGCTGTCCCCGACCTTCGACGCCATCAAGGGCCTGGGAGGGGCGCTGCTGCGCGAGAAGGTGGTCGCGGCGTCGGCTGCCCGGTTCGTGCTCATCGGCGACGGCTCCAAGCTCGTGGAGCGCCTGGGCGAGAAGGCGCCGGTGCCGGTGGAGGTCGTGCGCTTCGGGCTGGCGCGCACGGTCGACCGCCTCGAGGCGCTGGGCGCGGCAGCACAGCTGCGGGAGGCGGTCCAGGAGCCGTTCGTGACGGACAACGGCAACCTCATCGTCGACATCCGGCTGCCCGGAGGCTTCGACCCGGAGCAGCTCCAGGCCGAGCTGGACGCGCTGCCCGGCGTCGTCGAGCACGGGCTGTTCCTCGGCATGGCCGACGTGGCCTTCGTGGCCGACGAGAGCGGCGTGCGGCACCTGGAGCGGTCCGGGTGATCGTCGCCGTCGGCCTCGACCTCATCGAGATCGCGCGCGTGAGGCGGGTGGCCCAGAGGCACCCGGTGAGGTTCCTCGAGCGCTGCTTCCACCCCGCGGAGCTCGTCGAGCTCGAGGGGCGTGCCGACGTCTACCCCGGACTCGCCGCCAGGTTCGCCGCCAAGGAGGCGTTCGCGAAGGTGTGGCCGTCATCGCTGGGATGGCGGGACGTCTGGGTCGACAAGGAGGGGCCTCGGCCGGTGCTGCGGGCCAGCCCGGCGCTGGCAGAAGCGATGGACGAACAGGCTCTCGTGGCGCACGTCTCCCTGTCCCACGCCGTCGATCACGCCGCCGCGGTCGTCGTCCTCGAGCGCCGGGACGCCGCCGCTGGGACCGCCGGCCCGCCATGAGCGCGGACGCCAGCACCGAGGTCGTCGCCTACACCGACGGCTCGTGCGACACCGGCTCGGGGCGTGGCGGCTGGGCCTACCTGCTGACGCGCGGTGGGCGCAGCCGCTCAGCCTCGGGCTTCGAGCCCGGCACGACCAACAACAGGATGGAGCTCACCGCTGCCGTCAAGGCGCTGGAGGCGCTGAAGCGCCCTTGCCGCGTCACCCTCGTCACCGACAGCGAGTACCTCAAGAAGGCGTTCACGGCGGGGTGGCTCGAGCGCTGGCAGCGCAACGGCTGGCGCACGGCCAGCAAGCAGCCGGTCAAGAACCGAGACCTGTGGGAGAGGCTCCTGGAGCTCGCCAGCCTGCACGAGATCCGGTGGGAGTGGACGCGGGGCCACTCCGGGCATCCGGAGAACGAGCTCGTCGACCGTCTGGCGCTCGAGGCGCGCCGCACCGGCAGGGGCGTCGACGCGGCCGACTAGACCGCGAGCCCAGCCGGTACGCCGAGCTCGGCCAGGAACAGACGCAACGCCTCGAGACCCGCCGGCAGCGAGGCCGCGTCGACCCACTCGCCGAGCGTGTGCGCTCCGCCGCCCTTGTAGGCGCCTAGGGCGATCGCGCTGACGCCCGCGGCCATGGCGGCGTTCGCGTCGGTGCTGGCGGGAGAGAGCGTCGCCTGCTCCCCAAC
>JBIQIQ010000182.1:0-3941 GCA_044507975.1 Deinococcaceae bacterium | reverse complement strand
GGCCGGCGGCGGGCCCGCGTTACACTCTCTGCATGCGTACGCCCAAGCGCGCGCTCCTCGTCGGCGCGTCTCTACTGCTGGTGCTGGCCGCCGCCTGCGCCCCTTCCACGGCGAGCGACCAGCGCGTCGAGGTCCTCCAGCTGTCCGAGCCCACCACCTACTACCCGCACCAGACGGGCGCCGCGTGGGAGTACCTCCCCGAGGGAGCGCGGCTGTCTGACCCGCGGGCGGGCGTCGTCGTCGAGGGGCCCGCGGTCATCGGGGGTGGCGTGTGGATCAGCTTCCGCGAGGTGCGGCCGGGATGGGAGCAGCGCTCCTACCGCCAGTTCCGGGACGACGGCGTCTACCTGCACAGCCAGGTGCGTCTGGGCATCACGACCATCGAGTACGACCCGCCCATGAAGGAGTTCCCGGCCCCGGAGTCCCTGCGCACCGGCACCCAGTGGTCCGGTGACACCCGGGTGACGCTCAGCCTCGGCGACGGATCGCCCCCCGAGGTCAGCGACGTCAACTACGTCTACACGGTCCTCGACCGGCGCACGGTCCAGGTGCCGGCCGGCTCTCTCGACGTCTTCGTGATCGACCTCACGACCCGCCTCCTCGAGGACGGCGCCGTGACGGAGGAGAGCTCTCGGCAGTTCTGGTACGCCCCCTACGTGGGCGAGGTCAGGTTGCGGACCGGCCACCTGATGGTGGCGACCAACGTGCCGCTCCCGGGGGCGGCATCGCGGTGACCGCGCGCGGGGCGCCCGCATCGCTCCTCGCGGGCATCCGGTCGCCGGCGGACCTCAAGGTCCTGCCGCAGGACCGGCTCGCGCAGGTGGCCGAGGAGCTGCGCAGCGAGATCGTGCGCGTCTGCTCGGTCGCGGGCGGGCACCTCGCGTCGAGCCTCGGCGCCGTCGAGCTCACGGTGGCGCTGCACTACCTCTACGACTCCGCCGTCGACCGGATCGTGTGGGACGTCGGTCACCAGACCTACGGGCACAAGATCCTCACCGGCCGCGCCGACCGCATCGAGACGATCCGCCAACCCGGCGGCCTCGCCGGCTTCACGGCCACGAGCGAGTCGGAGCACGACGCGCTCACCGTCGGCCACGCCTCTACCAGCCTCGCGGCCGCGCTCGGCATGGCGCTCGCCCGCGACGCGCGCCGGGCGCCGTACGACGTGGTGGCGGTGATCGGCGACGGCGCGCTGACCGGCGGTATGGCGTTGGCCGCGCTCAACCAGATCGGGCACGTCAAGCCGCGCATGACTATCGTGCTCAACGACAACGAGATGTCGATCAGCGAGAACGTCGGCGCCATCAACCACTACATGCGCACCCTGCAGGTGCAGCCGTGGTTCCAGGCGGCGGAGGACCGCTCCAAGGCCGCCCTCGCCCGCGTGTGGGAGCCGCTCGCCGACGTGGCCAGCCGCGCCAAGAAGGCGACCCGGCGCTTCTTCGACCCCGCGAGCAACAACCCGTTCCACGCCATGGGCCTGCGCTACGTAGGCCCGATCGACGGGCACGACCTCGACCAGCTGCTGTACTACCTCGCCCACATCCGACAGCTCGACGGCCCCACGATGCTCCACGTGGTCACCCGCAAGGGCAAGGGGTACAAGGTCGCGGAGTCGGACCCGATCGCGTGGCACGGCGCCTCCGCGTTCGACCCCGACAACCCGGTGGCGAAGGCCGGTAGCCACACGTGGGCGACCGCGTTCGGCGACGTCGCATCCGCCCTGGCAGCTGAGGACGACCGCGTGTGGGTGATCACCCCCGCCATGCGCGAGGGCAGCGGCCTCGTCGAGTACTCGAGGCGGCATCCGACGCGGTATATCGACGTCGGCATCGCCGAGGACGTGGCCGTGACGGTCGGAGCGGGCCTGGCGCTGCGCGGTGAGAAGCCCATCGTGGCCATCTACTCGACGTTCCTGCAGCGCGGCTACGACCAGGTGATCCACGACGTCAGCCTCGAGGACCTCGACGTCGTGTTCGCGATCGACCGCGCCGGCCTGGTAGGCGGTGACGGCGCCACCCACCAGGGGCTCTTCGACATCGCGTACCTCAGGGCCGTGCCGAACATGAGCGTCGCGATGCCCCGGGACGTGGCGCAGATGCGCGGCATGCTCAAGGCCGCGCTGCGTATCGGCGGCCCCAAGGCGATCCGCTGGCCCCGGGGCGGGGTACCGACCCCGGTCGACGCGCCGCCGTCCGCCTGGCCCGACGTCGAATGGGGCACGTGGGAGGTACTCAAGGAGCCCGCCTCGCGGCGCCAGGCGGTCTGGGTCGTGGGGCTGGGGCCGACGGTCGACTACGCCCTCCGAGCGGCGCAGGGGAGAGCAGACGTGGGCGTCGTCGACGGCCGCTTCGTCAAGCCCCTCGACTCGCGGCTCCTCGTCGAGATCGCCGGCCAGGCGCGCGCGATCGTGACCGCCGAGGACCACACGGTCGTCGGCGGGCTCGGCTCCGCCGTGCTGGAAGCGCTCGCCGACGGCGGCCTTACGCTGCCGGTCGTGCGCCTCGGCGTCCGCGACCAGGTGGTGCCGCACGGCGACCCGAAGGAGCAGCACGAGGAGCTCGGCTACGGTCCCGCGGCGATCGCGGCCACGCTCGACGGGTTGGGCGCGACCCTGGACTCCTCGGCCGGCGCCGAGGCGACGGGGCGGGCATGAGGCCGGCCGCCAGGTGGGCGGTGCTCGCGGTGCTCGCGGTAGCCCTCGCCGGGTGCGGATCGCTGTTCCCCGTCCCGCTCTCCGGCACGTGGAGCGGCGTCTACGAGCCCGTCGCGGGCGACGACAGCGGCGTGATGGTGCTGAACCTCAGCGTCTCCGGCGCGACGGTCACCGGAACATGGGAGTCGAGCCTCCCTGGCTCGCTGGCGCAGGGGACCGTCTCCGGCGCCGTGGAGTCTCTCGTGCTACTCGAGCTGACGACCGCGAACCCTCCCGGCTGCCGCTTCCAGCTCCTCGCCGAGCAGCGCGGCAGCCGCCTGCAGGGCGGCTACATGGCGGACTGCGGAGCGGTGCGAAGCGGCTGGGTAGACCTCACCAAGCGCTGAGCTCGTCGGCGGCCGCGCGTCAGTGATGGCGCCGCAGTTAACCGGACAGCCTGTGTCAACGTTCGCACCTAGCATCGCGTTCGTGGATGAGACCATGGACACGACCGCAGACAGCCGGACCGCTGCCCTCGAAGCCCAGCTCACCGACGCCTTCCTCGGCAAGTACAGGGAGATCCTGGATGGAATGCCAGAGGGTAAGCCCACCTGGGTCACGAGCGGCGGCCCTGCAGGCGGGGTGCACGGCACGCTGGCCGACGTCACCGCGGAGGAGGCCTCCACGGACGTCTCCGGCTCGACCATCGCCGCGCACGCCTTCCACCTGCGCTGGGCCATCGACCTCGTGAACCTCTACTTCGCCGGGAAGGAGCAGCCCTCCGACTGGTCGGAGAGCTGGAGGGTTCGCTCCGTAACCGAGCCGGAGTGGCAGGACCTGCGGGGCGAGCTCAAGCGCGCCGGCGACGAGCTCTTGAGCAACGCCGAGCGCGGCCAGGATTGGAAGCAGCGGTTCGCGATGGAAGGGGCGTTCGCCAGCTACGGGCACGCGGCCTATCACCTCGGGGCCCTGAGGCAGCTCAAGAAGGCTGTCAGGTCGGCTACCTGACGCCCCGGGCCGGTCGCCCCGCGGCCTCACGCGCCGTTGACAGTGGCGAGACCGGGTGGGTATCCTTGCTTTTGCTGACGGTGCCGCGAAGGCGGCGCTCACGCGATAACTCGGAGCCGTAGTGTAGCGGTTAGCATATCTGCCTGTCACGCAGAAGGTCGCGGGTTCGAATCCCGTCGGCTCCGCCAGAACCACCTGAAGACGCAGCGCCCGGTGCCTGCCATCACGCTGCGTCTTCATCGTGGCCAGGTAGCTCAGTCGGTAGAGCATGCGACTGAAAATCGCAGTGTCGGCAGTT
>JBIQIQ010000181.1:0-3953 GCA_044507975.1 Deinococcaceae bacterium | reverse complement strand
GGCTGGCCACCTCACGAGCCACTACGCCCCACGCGCTGCAGCCGGGGCGCGACAGGGAGCGACAGGCATGAAGCAAGGCATACACCCCAAGATGGTCAAGACCAAGGTCATCTGTGACGGCCAGGTCGTCATGGAGACCTACAGCACGAAGCCCGAGCTGCACGTCGACGTCTGGTCCGGCAACCACCCGTTCTACACGGGCGAGCAGCGCTTCATCGACACCGAGGGCCGCGTCGAGAAGTTCCAGAAGCGCTTCGGCGACAGCTACCGCCGCCAAGGCAAGAAGTAAGCCGCGGCGCCTTCCGGGGCGCAGCGAGCTGAGGGGAGCCCGGCCACCGCGCCGGGCTCCTTCGCTTTCGCCGGTCCGGGCGAACCCTACGGCTAGACGGGCACCGCGGCGTAGAGCTCGGTGCCGCGGGCCGGCGCGGCGTCGATCGCCAGCCAGCCGCCGCGCGCCTCGACGCGCTCGCGCATCTGTTTGATGCCGAGCCCGCCGGCGCTGGTCACGCGGTCGGCGACGTGCTCGAGGTCGAAGCCGACGCCGTCGTCGCGCACCGCGACGTAGGCCATGCCGTCCTCAGTGGTGCCGAGGCGCACCTCGACGTTTTGGGCGCGCGAGTGCTTGGCGACGTTGTGCATCGCCTCCTGGAAGATCCGGAACAGCACGGCCTCCGACTTGAGAGACAGTTCTGGCAAGCCGCCGAACGTCACCTCGACCTTCACGTCGTTCTGCTGGCCGAAGTCGAGGGCGTAGCGCCTCACCGTCTCGGCGAAGCCGAACCGCTCGAGGTCGACGGGCCTGAGCGCGAAGATCGAGCGCCGCACCTCGCGGATCGACTCCCGCACCGTCTCCTTGGCCTGCCCGAGCTCGGCCGCGGCCTTGGCGGGGTCGCGCGTCATGAGCCGCTGGACCAAGTCGAGCTTGAGGGCGGCGAACGCGAGCATCTGCGCGACGCCGTCGTGGATCTCGCGGGCGATGCGGGAACGCTCCTCCGAGATCGCCAGCTCCTCCGACTGGAGGTAGGCGCTCGCGTTGCGGATCGCGAGGGAGACCTGGCCAGCGACCAGCCCGATGAAGGGCAGCACGGCGCGGTCGAAGTGACTGCGCGCCGGGTGGGCGAGCACCAGCACGCCGAGCAGCTCGTCCCCCGCCAGCAAGGGCGCGGCGAGGGCGCTGCCGGCGCCCTGGAGCAGTGGGCCGTACTCGTCGGCGTCCGCGTCGTCGAGGCGGTCGACGATGCGGGGCTCACGGCTCGCGGCGACGCCGCCCACGAGCCCCTCCCCGACCCGCCACGACCGTGCCTGCTGGCCGAGGTCGCGCCCGGCGGTGGCGGCCAGGCGGAGCAGCCCCTCGCCGTCGGAGAGGAAGATCCCTCCGACCGGAGCGGAGACGAACGAGAGCATTTGGGTGAGCACGCTGTGCAGCAACCGGCCAAGGTTGCCTTCGGCTCTGATAGACCGGTCTACCTCGACAAGCGTCATCACGTCGCGGGTGCGCAGGCGCGTGGCTTCCGCCGCCGCCGAGAGCTGGGAGGCGACGATCGCGAACGACTCGAGGTCGTGCTCGTCGGGAGCCGACCCGCGGTAGCCGGTCACCGAGCCCTCCGGGGTGCCGCCCCACACGATCGGGGTCGTCAGCGCGTAGGCCACGCCGTCGCCAGCGGCGGGCGCCGTGGCCGGGCCGGGCTCGAGCCGCCCCACCTCCACGGCGGAGTCGCCCTGCCCGGCCCGGGCCCGCGCCTCGCGGTCGCGCCGTAGCGCGTCTCGCGTCAGGTCCTCGCTCAGCCCATGCCCGTAGGTGACGCCCAGCCCCTCGGACCCGAGCACGATCGCCACCGCCGACGCCCCCGTCACGTCGGAGAGCCCGTCGGCCGCCGCGCGGAGGGTGGCCTCGAGGCTAGGCGCGGCAGCGAAGCGGGCGGTGACGCCCTGGATGCGCCCGAGCAGCTCGTGGCTCTCCTGCAGCTCGCGGTAGAGCTGCGCCAGCTCGAGCTGCGCGCGCTCCTTCTCCCGGGCCTCCCCCGCGATCCAGTTGAGCGTCACGTACGTCGCGAGCGGCCCGAGCAGCGCGTAGAAGAGCAGCTGCGCCCAGAACTGGCCGGACGGGGGCAGCAGCGGCACGATCAGGAGCTGGTGGATGAGGACCACGCCGACGATCGTCAGCGGCATCCACAGCCGCGCGAGCCGCACCTGCTCGTACAGGCCGCTCCCGCCGTCCGGGCGCGGCCTGGCGGCGTGTCGGTCGGGCCGGGTCATGCAGCGATTCTATGCAGGTACACTCTCCTGATGACCCGAGCCCCCGTCGCGCCTCCCGACCCGCCGCAGGCTGTCGAGCAGCCCATGACGGTGCTCAGGGTCGGCGGCGCGCGCGTGACCCTGCTGGGCACGGCCCACGTGTCGCGGGCCTCCGCCGAGGCGGTCGCGCGCCTGATCGCGACCGGCGACTACGACGCCGTCGCCATCGAGCTCGATGCCGGGCGTCTCGCCGCCATCACCGACAAGCAGGCCCACGCCAAGACCGACCTGATGCAGGTGCTCAAAGACGGCAAGGCCGGCGTCCTGGCCGTCAACCTCGCCCTCGGCGCGTTCCAGCAGCGCCTGGCCGACCAGTTCGGCATCGAGCCGGGCGCCGAGATGCGCGCCGCGGTGGCTGGCGCCAAGGAGCGCGGTCTGCCCCTGTTGCTCATCGACCGCGACATCGGCGTCACGCTCCGGCGCCTCTACGGCGGCGTCGGGTGGTGGCGCCGGATGATGCTCATCTCCGGCATCCTCGCCTCGGCCTTCACGAACGAGAAGGTCGACGAGGACGAGGTCGAGAAGCTCAAGGAGGGCGACGTCCTCGAGGCCACCTTCGCCGAGTTCGCCGAGAGCCGGGCCGATCTCTACGGCCCCCTCATCGCCGAGCGCGACGAGTACATGGCCGCCAAGCTCCTGCTCGCAGCTACCGGCGAGAGAGGGCCGCGGCACGAGAGCGTGCTGGCGGTCGTGGGAGCCGGTCACCTCAAGGGCATCACGGCGGCCCTGGTCGAGGCCGGGGCGTCGGTCGAGGCCGAGGCCGAAGGCAGCGCCGAGGCCGTAGCGGCGCCACCCGCCTCGCCCGCGGCCCCTCCCCGGGAGGAGCTCCGGGCACGCCTCGCCGAGCTCCAGACGACCCCTCCGCCGTCTCGCGCCACGAAGCTCGTGCCGTGGGCGATCCTGGTTCTGGTTCTGGGCGGCTTCGCGCTCGGCTTCCTGCGCAGCCCCGAGGAGGGCCTGCGGCTGCTGACCGACTGGACGATCATCACGGCCACGCTCGCGGGCATCGGCACCGCGGTCGCGCTGGCGCACCCGCTCACGATCCTCGCCACGGCGGTGGCGGCGCCGTTCACGACCCTCAACCCCGTGCTGGGGGCCGGCTTCGTCGCTGCGGGCGTCGAGCTGTGGCTGCGCAAGCCCAACGTCGGCGACTTCGAGCGCCTGCGGCGGGACGTCACCACCCTCAAGGGTTGGTGGACGAACCGCGCCGCGCGCGTGCTGCTGGTGTTCGTCCTGTCGACGCTCGGCGCCTCAGCGGGCACCCTGGTCGCCGGGACGCGCATGGGCGGCACGCTCTTCCAGTGGCTCTTCGGATGAGCGCCCCGCTGACCTGACCGCTGGATCCGCGCCTAGGGCGCGCCGTCGAGGGCCCACTGGGCGTAAGCGTCGACGAACGCGAAGCGCGCGTCGCGCGAGCCGCTGCTCAGCACGTAGTCGAGGAAGTCACGCACGTCCTGCTCGGTCGACTCCCGGAACACCGCTCCGCCCGACATCCCCTCGAAGCGACCGGCCTCGACCGGCGGCAGCGCCTCCTCAGCTGCGCTAGCGGCGAAGCGCAGCTCGGCGATGAGCACGCCGACGAGGGCGTCCGGCTGGGCGACGTCGCGGGCCCCGTAGAGCGCGCGGCCCGCCTGGAGGTCGGTCATCGTGAGGTTGCG
>JBIQIQ010000180.1:0-3994 GCA_044507975.1 Deinococcaceae bacterium | reverse complement strand
CGGGGTCATCTGGAGGAGCCTCCGGGCGCCGACCCTCAGCAGGAACGGCTCGTCGAAGAGCGAGGCGTGCCAGAGCGGGTGCATCTGGGCGACCAGCTTGGCCGTGATGCGCAGCGCCCGCTCCTCGCGCCGCGCCTGTCGGTACTCGGCAACGGCCTCCTTCAGCATCTGCCAACGTGTCATCGCGCCTCCTCGCGGGGTCGGCGAACGGCGAGCCGATCGGCGTTCCCTCGCTCCCCGCGAAGGTAGTCGTCCGCGCGTGCAGGGCGCAAAAGCCTGTGTCGATGCGTCGCCGGCTGCCATCGGTCCTGCCGATGGAACGTCGCCGGATGCCGCGGCCAAGCCGCGCTGCCTCAGGGCCGAAGCCGATCAGCGGCAGGCGCCCGACCGGCGACTCGCTGAACCTCCGTATCGTGGTGTGCGTAAGAAGCGGACGGGAGCCGCGAGCGGCCTGGTGGAGCGGCGCCAGCTATGGCGGTGACAGGGGGAGAGAGATGTCGATCCGGATCTTGACCGCAGCAGGTGTAGGGTTCGCGTGCCTCTGCCTGGCCTGCGCCCCGGCTGCCTCCGGTGAAGCCTCCGCTCCGGGGCCCACGGACACCGCCGAGTCGGACCTTGCCGCATCGAGGCACCAGGTCGCGAGGCGGATCCAGGAGCATTACCGCACCGATCCCGCCGAGCTGGCCCGCCAGGCGTTCGAGGCTCCCGGGATCGTGCTCAGCACCCCGCGTCTGAACGTGGCCGGCGGCGACGCGGAGCTGGCGCAGCGGGTCGCGGCGATCGTCGAGGATGCGATCGCGAAGCTGCCGCCCGAGCTTGTCGACGACGACGTGCGCATGCGGCTGAACATCGGGTTCCCGACGGCCGGGAAGTGCCCCGCGCGGGCGCGGGCTTCGGCCAGAGGCGGTTACGGGTTCATTGACGTGCACCTCGACCGGCGCTGGCCCGAGACCACCCTGAGGCGGGTTCTCGCGCACGAGGTGGGTCACGTCTACCACCTCGCCGGCCGGGAACGGATGCAGGGTCCGCAGGGCGACGCGCTGCTCGTCGAGGGCCTGGCCACCTGGCTGTCGCGCGATGCCTGGCTGACCGACCTGGGCTTCCCGTCCTTCGAGGACGCCGTCAGGACGTACCTGGAGGATGGGGCGTACGTGAGCCTGGTGGGCGGCTACGAGCCGGACATCGCCGCGGCCGTCGCCTCGCAGGCCGAGTGCTTCGCGCTGCGCGACCAGCTCTACACCCAGTGGGCGGCCTTCGTGGCGTACCTGCTGGACCGGTTCGGCCTCGGCGCCGTGCTGGCCGCTACCGAGCAGCCCCGCGAGGTGCTTGCCGAGCGAGCCGGCGTGCGGCAGTTCGCGCCGCTCGACTACGCGGTCGCGTTCGGCGTGCCCCTCGAGGAGCTCGAGCGCGACTGGCTCGCCGGCCTTAGCGGTAGGTAGGAACCTGCCCTGTCCTTCTCCACCGTCTGGCTCGGACGGCCGAGCGGCGACGGACCTGCGCGCAGGTGCTCCCTGGCCGTGAGCGCCGGACGGCCTACTCGCGGACGACCGCGGCGAAGCGGTCGACCGCTTCCTGGATGAGGGCCAGCGTCTCGTCCCGGCCGTGCCAGGCGCCGATCGTCACGGCCTTGCCCTCGAGCTCCTTGTAGATGGCGAAGAAGTGCTCGATCTCGATCCTGATGTGGGCTGGCAGGTCGCCCACGTCCTGGTGCTCGGCGAAGCGCGGGTCGACCGTCGGCACGGCGAGCACCTTCTGGTCCTCGCCCTTCTCGTCGCTCATCTGCAGGTAGCCGATCGGCCTGACGCTGATGACGACGCCGGGGAAGGTCGGGTGCGTGACGATGACGAGCACGTCCAGCGGGTCGCCGTCCGCGGCCAGGGTGCTGGGGATGAAGCCGTAATCGCCCGGGTAGTGCATCGGGCTGTAGAGGACGCGGTCGAGGACGAAAGCGCCCAGCTTCTCGTCGTACTCGATCTTGTTGCTCGACCCCTGCGGCACCTCCACCACGGCGTTGACGGTGGAGGGGGCGTCGGCGCCGATGGGTAGGGAGGTCAGGGAGCCGTACGCTCCGAATCCATGGTCACTGGCCACGCGGGCTCCTTCCGGGTCCAGCCGGTGTACGCGGCCGCCCCGGGATGTTAGTCCACGGAAGGAGGTCGCGTTCCCAGTGAGCGCCCTGGCCGAGATAGCCGTCGGGGTCGCCCGCACCCGCTGCCCTCGAAGCCGCCCTAGGCGTACTCGCCCTAGGCCGCTTCTACTACTTCGCGATACCGTTGGGGCTCGTGGGCCTCTCCAGCGTCGGTTCCCCATGGTTCTCGAGCCGCGGCCTCGGCCGAGGGTGACGACCCCGGGCGCAGCGCCGTCGCGACTGGCCACGTTACTGCTCCTGGCCGGCTCTGTGCAGTTCGCCGTCGCCATCGCTCGCCTGCTCCCGACCGCGATCGCCGCGAACGGTTGGTTGCTCGGCCTGGTCGTATTGCTAATCACGGCCGCGGTGTACGGGGTAGCGGAGCTGGTTCAGCGCGCCGCCGCTCCGCGGCACCGCGCCACCTTCTCGCACTGGTACCTGTTGGTGGGCATCTGCACCTTCTTGGTGGCCCAACTAGCCGCTTGAGATGCGCTGTGATGCGCTGCCGTGCGTCAGAGGAGGAACGGCAGCGCGACGCTGCCGACCACGAGCGCGATCAGGGCGACGACGACCAGCCGTCCGCCGGGTGAGGCGAGGTTCACGGTGGAGCCCGTGCCGGTGTGCGGCGGCTTGGGCACGAACGCCCGCGGGTCCCGCGGGTTCCTGTAGAAGATGCCGCCGAGCACCCAGTACTTGGGGTCCATGCTGGGCTCGTCCGGGTCGGCCATGGCCTTGCGCTCCGCGGTGATAGCTGGCAGGTGCAGGCCGAAGATGACCAGCACGGGGAGGCCGGCCAGGAGCGAGAACGCGATGAACAACGGTCCCAGGCTCAGGTCGTACCAGCTCGAGTAGCTTACCCAGGCGAACAGCGCCACCAGCGACAGGTTCACGTAGCCCAGCGTGAGGTCGAGCGCGCGTCGCTCGGCCGGCCCCGGATGCCGCATGCGGCTCACCCCGAAGTGCACGGCCAGGACCGAGATCACCAGGGCGGCCGCGACCAGGAGAGGCGCGAAGAAGGCCCCGATGCTCTTCCGGCTGAAGGCGTCGGCCTCACCGCTCGCGTCCCAGTGCGTTGGGATGACGTCGGGGGCGTGCGGGTACAGCAGGCTTCCCCAGATGAACATCAGCACGAGAATCGCCACAGCGGCGCCGTGCATGACGATGGCCGGGCGGCTGAGGGATCTTGGTGCTCGGTCGGGTCTCGTTGGCATGGGCTCTCGCAGGGTCGCTGGGGCGCGTGATGGTGACGCGAGCGAGGAAGGTCGAGGCACCATAACGCACGCCTGTCGTCGACGCCGATATCAGGTAGCTTCAGGCACCGGTGGCGGTCTCAGCGCGAGCAGGACGTTCCCCCGACCCTCGAGGAGAACGTCGCTCGCCCCCTGCGTTACCGGGGGACGCCCAGGCGCGAGCGGCGCGGGGGGCCATGGCGCTCCTCGAGGAGGTCGGGCTGGCACGCCGCGCGGCGGCCCGGCCTGCCGAGCTGTCTCGGTCTGATCGCCTGGTTGCCCGAGACCACCGCCGCCCGCTGCCTGTAGGCAGACGGGAACGCTCCGCGCCGCCTACCCCAGGGCCGCTCGTCCGCGGCGCTCAGGCCCGCGCGCCCGCCTCTCCGCCGAGCTCACGGGCGACGTCGCGGAGCAGGAACCCGCGCGCGATGAGGGAGACGCCGTGCAGCAACGCGAAGACCCCGAGGACCCAGACGAGGGAGAGGATGCCGGCCTGCGGGAAGAGCACGTAGATGACGCCGAGGGGGGCGACCGCCCACCATCTCTCCGCCTGCTGTCTGAGCATCGCCCACCTCCGGACCCAGGCTAGAGCGTCGGAGGCCGATGTCCCGTCTCGGGCTCGCAAAGGTAGCCCGCG
>JBIQIQ010000179.1:0-4016 GCA_044507975.1 Deinococcaceae bacterium | reverse complement strand
ACGCCCCTCCGGCCCCGGTAGACCACGGTCCCCGAGGCGGGCTCGGTGGTGAACGTGGCGCGCACGCGGTGCAGCCCGCGCGGCGGCGCCGCGCTGAACGTCACGCGCTGCTCGCGGGTCGGCAGGAAGACGCGGCCGCCAGGTACCCGGACGTTGCGCGCGAAGACCTCGACCGTGCCGTTCGGGTCGATCGTCGAGAGGGTCACGTAGCCGGCTTGCCTCGTGTTCAGCTCGAACTCGATCACGTCGCCGACGAAGTACGTGGCCCCGTGGCCACGGGTGGGCCTGAACTCCGTGATCGAGTCGCTGAGAGTGATCTGGAGCCCGGGCATGGGGCTGATGGTCACGGTGCAGGCAGAGAGCAGCACGATGGCGGCCGCAGCCACCGCCGCCAGGCCCTTACGCTTGTTCGTCACGTCGGTCCTCCTGACGTCAGCCTACTGAGTGGCGCCGCCACACGTTCGGGGGACGCGCTACACGCCCTTAACCTATCCTTCAGCGCCTACCTCGCCTGGGCGGCAGGTTCTTGCTCGCTGGTGACGTCGTACGACGTCAAGACGTAGGGAAGATCGGTCTGGTGGTAGCGACCCCGCTCGTCGTACCAGAAGATGTAGGCGCCTTGGGCGTCTCCCGCGGAGCCCTCCGAGGCGGTGCCCGAGCGGGTGATCTTACCGTCGACCACGCCGCTGAACACGGGCTTGCCGTCGTATGAATAGATCGTTATGTACATCCGTGTGGCGGTGTAGTCCTGGATGCTGCGGCGTATGCGGTTCTGCGTCTCGTTGCGACAGCCGGCCAGCAAGAGGACCAACGCCACGACGAGCACTAGGGCTAGGCTCCTGCGCACGTCTCCACCTCCCACGAGGTCGCCCGCCTCCGGGCGGCTCGTGAGAATCGTAGCGCGAGCAGGTGATAGCGGCGTATCGGCCGAAGGGATGACGGCCCCGGACCGCGACCATGGGAGCGCCGTGCGCCGGCCTTTAGTGAGACAGGCTCAACTAATGTACCATCGCGGCGTGACAGGCGGCAGGCGCGACCCGTACGAGGTCCTCGGCGTGAGCAAGGACGCCGACGCGGAAGCGATCAAGAGGGCCTACCGTCAGCAGGCCATGAGGTTCCATCCCGACCGGAACCCTGGCGACGCGGCGGCGGAGGAGCGCTTCAAGGAGCTCTCCGAAGCCTACGCGCTGCTCCGCGACCCCGAGGCGCGCGCTCGGTACGACCGCTACGGGCCGGCGCCGAGCGGCGGGTTCACGACCCCCACGTACACGAGCGAGCAGTGGCGTGAGATGTTCCGGGAGGCCGAGGTGCCGATCGACTGGTCGCGCGTCACGACCGTCGGTGCGACCGGCAACGCACTCTTCGACGCCCTCTTCGGCATGGTCGCGGGCATGCTGCGTGGCAGCGGCCTCCTGCCCGGCGAGAGCCGGGAGGTCGCGCTCGACCTGACCCTCGGAGAGGCCGTGGCAGGAGCGCCCAAGCGAGTGCGCGTGCCGGGGCCGAGCGTGTGCGCCCTGTGCCGCGGCACCGGCCGCGCGGCCGTCGACCCTGCCGCCCAGGGCGCGCTCCCGGGCCGCGGGGACCCGTTCGCGGTGAGCGCGGGCACCGGCGCCTGCCCCGCCTGCGGAGGCAGAGGGGTGCGGCGCGGCACGGCCCTCGTCGACGTCGCCGTCCCGGCAGGGGCGAAGAACAACACCAAGCTGAGGCTCAGAGGCCTCGGAGGGCCGGGCTCGCCACCGGGCGACCTCTTCGTCGACCTCGAGGTGCGCCTCCCTGCCACGGCCAGGGTGAAGGGGAAGGACGTCCACGACAGCGTCGCGGTGCTGCCGTGGCAGGCTTCCGGCGGTGCCACGATCGATTACGAGGGTGTGGCCGTGCGGTTGCCCGCCGGCGTCGAGGACGGACGGAAGCTGGTCTACCCGGGGCGTGGGCTGGGCGGAGGAGACCTCCACCTCACCGTGAACGTCGACCTGGTCGGCGGAGCGGTGCGCGCCGGCCGCGGGTGGTTGCGTAAGCTTGGGTCTGGAGGAAGCGCTTGAACGACCGTAACGACGATCCGAACGAGAACGAGGGGGAACGTCGGAGCGGCGACCGGATCGACCGTGACAAGCCGCTCTACGTCATCAGCGTGGCCGCGGAGCTGGTGGACATGCATCCCCAGACCTTGAGGCTCTACGAGCGCAAGGGCCTGATCGAGCCGAGCCGCAGCTCCGGCAAGACTCGCCTCTACTCGCAACGCAACATCGAGCAGCTGCGCGAGATCAGGCGGCTCACGCAAGAACTGGGCGTCAACCTCGCCGGCGTCGAGGAGATCATCAGGCTGCGCCACCGCCTCGATGAGATCCAGCGCTCCATGGAGGAACGCATCCACAGCCTCCAACACCAGCTGGGCGCCACCGTCGCCCTGCCGGGGCAGAAGAGCCTGCCGCCCGCGGACGACTGGGACGAGGAAGACGAGGCCTGACGGCCTGAGGGCCCGCAGGCTCACGGGTTATCTTGCGGCGTGCGGATCGCGTCTCTGACCCTGCAAGGCTTCAAGAGCTTCGGGGACCGCACCACCATCGAGTTCGCGCCAGGCGTCACGGCGATCGTCGGTCCGAACGGCTCGGGCAAGTCGAACATCATCGACGCGCTGCGCTGGACCACCGGCGGTGGGCGGGCGAGCGCGTACCGCGCCGAGGACAAGACCGACCTCATCTTCCACGGCGCTAGCGGCAAGCGCTCCGTGAGCCTCGCCGAGGTCGAGGTCGAGATGGCCGGGCCTCAGGGGAGCGTCAAGGTGTGGCGCAGCCTGGACCGCGAGGGGACCACCCGCCTGCGCCTCAACGGCCGGAGCGCGCGCTTCCTGGACGTCGAGGAATCGTTGGCCGGCTCCGGGCTCGGCCGCTCCGGCCTCGCGATCATCGGGCAGGGCGAGGTCAGCCAGGTGCTCATGGCCGATCCCGAGCGTCTGCTGGAGTACGTGGCCGAGGCCGCGGGCGCCGCGCGCCTCGCGACCCGCAGGGACCAGGCGGCGGAGCGGCTGGCCGCCGCTGACAAGCACCTCGAGCGGCTGCAGGAGGTCTTGAACGACCTCGAGGAGCGCGAGCGAGCCCTGGCCGCCGAGGCTGAAGGAGCCCGGCGCCACTCCGAACTGACGTCCGACGCGTTGCGCCTGCGTTTCACGGCCGCCAGCCTCAGGCACGAGAGCCTGCTCGGAGAGCTCGCGGGGCTCGACGCGCGGCGGGGGCAGGACGAGCAGCGCCTGGCCGAGGGCCGGGCCGCGTTGGCGCAGCTCCGCAGCGCCCTCGACGATGCGAAGCGCGACCACGACCGGGCGCAGGAGCGCCTGCGCGCCGCGGCCGCCGCCCTCGAGGCGCGACGCGGCGACGTCCGCGTGTCCGAGGAGCGGGTTCAAGGACTCAAGGCTCGGGCGACGGCCCTCGAGCGTCGGGAAGGCGACCTGCGGGCCGAGGCGCGCCACCTCGCCAGCGCTGCCGCGCCCCAGGCACCCGAGGACACCGTCGAGGCGGCCGACGCCCGCCTCGCGAGCCTGGCTCAGGCGCTGCGTGAGGCCGAGTCCCGGTACGCAGCGGCTCGAGCCGCGCAGACCTCGGCATCCGCCGCGCTCGACGAGGCCAGGCAGCGCGCGTCCGCACGTGAGCTCGATGCGGCTGCGCTGGGCGCGAGGCTCGGATCGCTGACGGAACAGGAGAGAGAGCTCGCCGCGCGGCTCGACCTCGCCCGCCAGGCCGTCGCCGACGATGACCTGGCGAAGCTAGCCTCGGCCGCCGAGGCCGCGCGCAGCGCACGCGAGGCGGCGGCGGCCACACTCGAACGCGCGCGTCAGGAGCTCGCAACAGTCCACGAGCGGCAAGCGCTCGCCGCGGCGGAGGCGATGTCGACCACGCGCGCCGCCGAGCGGCTGCGCGCCGCCTACGAGGCGCGGCGCGGCTACGCGTCAGGCCCGAGGGCGGCACTCTCGTCAGGGATCCCGGGTGTGGTCGGATCGGTCGCCGACCTGCTGCGCGTCGCTC